>DAOTTR010000225.1:0-5870 GCA_034437715.1 Caldilineaceae bacterium | reverse complement strand
ATCACTGTCAATTGCACCGGCTGTTGCCCGAAGATTGCACATTGCAGGCCGAAGCACTTCAGTTGCAGGCTGCCGCCGGTGGCGTGGCGATCTTGCCGGTCAAATACAACACAGCGCGCGGTGTCATCCTAGAAGCGGAGATCACCCTGACTGCCGCCGATGGTCTGCGCTGTGGCGCGGGGTTGTTTATTGAAGGCGAGAGTGCCAATCGCGGCACGATCTTGCTGGGTCAAAACGATGGCCGTCTACAGGTTGGCCCCTACGACGGCTACGCCTTCCGCCCCGATGATGGCAAGCCGCTGCCCTTTACGCCCAATCAGCCAAGCCGCTGGCGGCTGCTGGTGCGCACAGGCCACGCCGAGTTGTATGTGAATGACGAACTGATTCAATGTTACACCCTCTCCCACGCGCCCGGTGGTCGGTTGGGCTTTGTCATCGAGGCCGGCGCGGCGACAGTGCGCAATGTGCGCGCCTGGGAGATGTCGCTTTAGAACGCGTACAAACCGCTAAAAAGCTTGAGCAGGTCAGCATTCTCCCCGCGCCCCTAAACCGGAATTTGCTCCAGTGGCGCGGCGGCAACGATACGTTGACCGCCAGTGAACTTGGTGCCACTCCAGGCGTTGGTCAAGTCGGTGCCGGCTGGCAGGCATCCTACTCCTACTCACTTTTCTTTTTCCGCCCCCTCGCCACCCTGCGGCTCGGCGCTTTAAAATCGGTGCGGATCAGCCAGGTATAGATCCGTTTGCCCTTGATCATTTCGTCAAAGTAAAGCGTATCGGTTGCGCTGTGTTTGCTGGTAAAACCGACGTAGAAGCCTTCTGCCAGCCCTTCGCTGGCGAGGTAATCGGCCAGTTGGGATTTGCCATGCTCGAAGTAGCTGGCATCGATAAAGATTTTGGTCTCGATGATATACTTGTGACCGCGATAGAGGATCAAAATATCGGTGCGTCCACGCCCACTGGGGACTTCGACAAAGGTTTGGCCACCCAGCCGTTCAATAAAGAAGTTGATAAAGCCATCCAACGAATAGTGCCAGGCTCCTTCCTTGAGATGCTCGGTGTCGAAGGCTTGAAAGCCGCGCCGTTGTACATAGTCGCGGTATTTGTCTATGATCGCATTAATCTGTAAGCGGTCGCCCTGTGCATAATCGCTCAGTTTCTCATGCGCCGAGAAATATTCAGATGCTTCGCCGTTGACGAGTGGGCGTAAGGCTGTGATCAGCCGTTTGTGGTAGAGCGGCACGGGGATGATCACCTGCCCTTCGGCTTCATCAATCACCCCATGTGCATAGAGATAGGCAATATCGGGGTGGTCTATTGTAAAGGAAATCGGGGTGTTGCTAAAGAGCAAGCGCAGCATAAAGTCCAGTTTTTCTCTGGCTTTTTCAATGATATTGAGGATATTCTTGTCTTGTCGTTTGGTCAGAAAATATTGGAGGGTCGGATAAAAAGCCGCCATCGTAACCGGCTGTGTGGGATCGGTGACAACCTGCGTGACCAAATGATCACAGAGGGCCGAGACCAAGCCCGGTTGCCCACTGGTGTTTTCGTAGATTGCCTGGATGACGGTTGCATCGAAGGGCTGTCCCGATTCGCTGACATATTGGGCAACCAATTCTTGCACTTCGTCTAGGCTAAAGTAAGGAATTGCCAATTGATCGACGATGTTGAAGGGTGAAGCCGAAGAGACGACCAATTGCGCCAGGCTGCTGACTCCCACGAGCAGAACCGAGTGCAGTTTATGATGATCACGTTTTTGGTAAAGGGCACGAAAGGTGTGCAATACTTCGCTCTTAACCACCTCGGGGATGTCTTCAAATTCATCGATCACAAGCACAAGCGGCGCAGATTGGAGCGAAGCTTGTGCCAGGTACATTTGTAGATCGATCTGGTTTTCGATTGGCTGTTCAATTTGAATGCCAACTTGGGCAAATTCGGATTGTAGATACCAGTGAAGGGTTTTGTAAAACTGAGCACGCGTTGCCGTCTTCAGACTTTCAAAGCTGATCCAAATCGGTAGATAGCCTTGCTGGCTGAGTTGGCGAAAGAGTAGCTGAAAATAGGTGGTCTTGCCCGATTGGCGCGGGGCAAAGAGGGTAAAGTAGCGCCCTTGCTCAACCAACCGTTGACCCTGGGCAACCAGCCCTTCGCGCATCACCGTGTAATGCCGTGCAGGGTCACAGGGACCCGATGTGTTAAAGATTCGCATAGGTGTAGTATAGCATGGTGGATGCGGATCGAGAAACACTTTAAACCGCGTACAGACCGCCAAAGAGCTTGACCAACTCAGTCTTCTCTCCGCGCCCATCAACCGGAATCTGCTCTAGCGGTGCGGCGGCAATGACGCGTTGGGCACCGACGTATAGATATTCTGCATATGCCACACATCCAGCTTCTTCAGCACGGCATCCTTGCCTTGCGCACGCAACGAGACCCCAACGCTGTCGCTGCGGCCAGGGTAGACACGCACCGCCACGCACTGCTTGCCGTTGACAAAGACTTCGACCACGCTCTTATCCACAAAGATGCGTAACTTCAGCAGCTCGTCGGGGGCCAGATAGACGGGCGCGGTCTCTGGCGCACGCGAACGAACATCGGGCGCGACCGAGGAATAGGAGGAATCGAGGGTAATCAGGCTGTCAGTGGCGGAGCGCAGTTGATCGCGCTCCCAACCGGTATACCGTTCCCAGTTACGGTAGCCGCGCTCGCGGTAAAAGGCAATCCGCGTGTACTCTTTTTTGCCCGGCGAACGCAACACATTGATCTCGACCAGCGGGGCATCGTTGGTGTCGATCTCGGCGATCAACTCGATGGCGTTGCCCTCAATCCCTTCCAGCACAATCTCCTGATTGGCCGGCAGCGTCATCCTGCCCACCGTGTGGTGCTCGCCGCGCAAGGATTCAATGTCCCCTGCCGGCTCCACGGCTAGCGCATCGCGCCCGAATTTATCATCGCCCAGCAGGGTCAACCGGCGCGGCAAGGTCATGATTTGATCCCAGCCGACAGTTGGCTTGGCCGGATTCATGTTGAAGATGGCGATGGATGCCGCCCTTGCCATCGGGGGTCGCCGATGGGGCGTGAACGCCGCCGGGTGGAAAAGCGCCAAAATTGAACTTATGCTGGGCGGTAACCACAAATTTGTCGCGGCCTTTGTCATAATCACCCAGCAGCGCTTGACCGCCGCTCATGTGGCTAAAAAAGAGCAAGAGATGGCGGTCGCCAATCGGCCAGAAATAAGGGCAGGCGCCATCGTCGCCTACCAACGTAAAGACATCGCCTTCGACAAAGGGGTGCAGATATTCCCAGGTCACCAGATCGTGCGACTTGAGCAGAAAGTCGGCGGCGCGCCGTTTGCCTGATGGTTCATGCGGCCGGGTTCCGCCCGAAAGCGAGTAGTAGACGCCCTCCTTCTGCCAGATACAAGGGTCAAAGACGCGGTAGGGCAGCGGCGAGCCATCGGGATTCGTACTGGGAATCACGGCCTGACCGGTCAACTTTTCCCAGTTGAGCAGCAGCGGGTCATGCGAAAGCGCGACCATATTGCCCACCTTGGTGCCGTGATAGATGGCAATTACCCGCTCCGCTTCCACCAAGGTTGCGCCCGAGAAACAACACTCTTCGGGGTTGGGATAGATGGCATAGGGCAGATCACGCCAGTGAACCAAGTCAGTGCTTACGGCATGACCCCAATGTTGGCGCGGATCCTCGGGTGGATAGGCTTGATAGAAGAGATGCCAACGCCCCTGCCAGAAGCAAAGTCCGTTGGGGTCGTTGAGCGTATTTTCTGGGTTGACGTAGTGATAGATCGGGCGATGGGGATCGTTGGCATAACCCTGCCGGGCGGCGATCAGCCGCTGCATGAGCGGGTTGACCCGGAGTTGGGCTTCCTGCTCTGCCAGTGTGTCGGCAAAGGTATAGCGGGGGACCAGGGAAGTGCGATTGGGGTTGGGTTGGGTCGTCATGTGAGTTTCCTATGTTGAAAAAGCAGGTTAAGCCTTTGGCCTCTCTATCTAGTTTTGGGGACAGTCTAAGATTTACTTCCCGTCTCTACAGGCATCACCACCTGTGCCTTGGGTCCCACAAAGACCACCAACCACGCGCGCAAGTCAGCGAGTCCCTGTAATTTTTCATGGCGCAGATAGGTCTGGATCTGGGTCAATCCTGCTGCTTTCACCGTTTCGAGTTGATCGGCATCTTGCTGTTTGAGATATTTCAACTCAAAGGCGAACTGATAATTGGGGTCAATCGGCGGGCGGCGGGTAAGGAGGAGATCAACATAGCGGCGATCCGTTTCATATTCGCTAATGACCGTATAAATTTGGGTAGGATAGAGGAGCGCGGCAAAGACAGCCTTGACGTACTTCTCATCAAAACCAACCGCATCGCGATTGGAGAGTTGCAGCAAAATCGCCTCAACGGCTTCGATCAACGGGGCGATGTCGTTCTCTTGCGCCAGTTTGAGGACGCGGTCGTAGATACGCAGGTCATCGGCGCGCAGCGCGGCACGGCGCAGGACAATTTGTTGAAAATAGGTGAAGTACAACTGGGTGATGACAAAGTTCGGTGGCTCGAAGATAAAGCGTGAAAGCTCGGCGGCTTTGATCGTGACAATGCCCAAGTAAAAGAGCAGGCTGATCAGGTCATCCCGTGTGAAATCCTTCTCAAAGCTGAATTGGCGTGTCAGTTGGGCGGAGACCTGTCCTTCGGTAATCAACTCGTTGAGGACGGCCAGATTTTGCACCTCTTGGCCTTCCACACGGAAGAGATCGCGCAGTTTGCCATAGTCGCTGGCGATATTGATGTCGAGCAATTCTTCGGGGTATTCTCTGGTGCGGCTAAATTCAGAAGCAAAATAAAGCACCATATCGGGGTTATACAGCTTGGTTTTGGCTTTGCTGTTGAAAAGATAGCCATTGTACCATTGGCGTAGATCCGCCAGTGTAGCCGGCAAGTTGCTCTCTTCCATCCCAACACCGGTAAGAATCTCGGCAACTTCTTGTTCGGTAAATCCCATCATTTGGTGAAACTGAATATCAAGGCTGAGATGTTTGCCGATGTGGAAGCCACTGGTCAAACTGTCGAGCGTCAGCGGCGAGACACCGGTGATGAAGATGCGATCCACCACCCCATCACCGGTAGCGGTTTTGATACTTTCATAAAATTTGCGGACAAAGCCATTACGGCTGACGCTGGTTTTGAACTCTTCTAAGCGAAAGGCGACTAGTTCGTTGGCAAAGTGGTCATATTCGTCAACGAGTACATAAATTTTATCTTGGAACTTGCCAGTGTTCTGGTGATTCTTTGTACGCTCAAAGAGCCGACTGAGGACAATACTTGGTTCTTCGGCAGAGAAAATATAGTGATGATCGGCCTCCGTATAATTCGCTTGATAGGCACTCAAAAAATGACTCACCCCTTGGTTCACATTTTCCAGAAAACCGGCAAAGGTGCTTTCCCGCGTTTGTGTGTTGATCCGGCTAAAATCTAGTTTTAAGACCAAATAACGATTGGCAAGTGGTGTTGGCGTCTGCCCGATTGTATAGTTGCCAAAGATCTCGATAAACTGTGCAGCATACTCTAGCCCATAATAACATTGCAGCATTGAAACAAAGAGCGTCTTGCCAAAACGGCGCGGACGCAGATAGAAGAGATAGGGTTCGTTCATCTGCTCTAGTTGGGCGATAAACGCAGTGCGGTCAACCAAGTAGTACTCTTCTTTGGCCAATTTGGTAAAATTGCTAACCCCATACGGTAATTTGAGCATGTTCTCTTTCTGTCGCTTTGCAATCGCAGTTTAAACCCGCGCCTAAAAATGCGTGCAAGAATTATACCATATCCCTCAAGCAACCCTAGCCCTCTTGTGGTAATCGC
>DAOTTR010000224.1:0-28894 GCA_034437715.1 Caldilineaceae bacterium | reverse complement strand
TTCAGCACTAGGGGCCAACCCAAGGCCGCACCTTTTTCGACGGCCTCTTGCACCGTGTGGACCAAACTGGTGCGCGGGGTTGGCACATCCAGTTCCTGGGCGAGTTTTACCGTTTTTAACTTGTTGGTTACGACCTCGAGCGCGCTGGCTTCCGGCAACGCTAATTTGCAAATCCCTGCAAAAGTGGCACGCGCTTCCGAAAGCGGCAAGATAATCGCATCCGTAACGGGAATAAGCAGGTCTACGTCCCACTTGTGCACGGCCTCCAGCAGCGCAGCGACCAACGCCTGGGGCGCACTTTCTGGCTTAGGATAGACAACCGTGCCATGCACAAATCGCGAACGAAAGCCCAAGCTATTCGGATCGGCATCGGCGGCAATCACGCGCCAGCCGCGCCGTCCAAGTGAGCGAATAATCGAGAGCGCACTCCCGCGACCGGCATCAGTAACCAGAATAGTGGGTTGACTTTGCTTCATGTTGATGATTGTTGTCTATGCCTGTTTTTGGGCCTGTTTTATATTGCGATTGATAGAAATCCCAGATCAATGCCACAACCGCTTGCACCACTTGCTCTTGTGGCTGCGTTGCGTCTACGATGGCATAATGCTTCACCACATTGCGCAGTTGCAGATAGTCTTGCCGGCGTCGTTCCAATGCTTCAATGCTGCCCTCGCCTTTACGCGCATACAGCACTTCTGCGGGTGCATCCAAATAAATGATCAGACTCGGCTTGGGATAGATATGCTTGAGCACAAAGCCATGAATGCGCTGGGTGAAGTCACGTTGTTGGCCTTGATCAGCAATATCATAGGCATAATAGTCAGAGAAAAAGTGCCGATCAAAGAGCACAATGTTGCCTCGGCGCTGATAAGACCAGACCAACCCTTGGCGATACCACTCTTCACTCAGCCGATTGGCCAGCCGCAGCACGGCCCGTCCCTCGGCCAATGTGCGTTTCACAATGCCTTTGGGTTTCTTTTTCACGCGATTAGGATCGGGCGGCCCTGCAATATCTGGCTTGCCCCCCATTGCACGTTTCAGCATGTGGGCCAACCGCGTGGTCGGCAACATGACATTGCTCGAATCGGTGCTCACCCCCATATAGACATATTTCACTGGCAAGGGCAGCCGATCCGCTAGCTGGCGTCCGATCGTTGTTTTGCCTGCTCCATCGGGACCGATTAATGCGACGGTAAACATCGTTGTGTTGATTCTCCCTTTTATTTGGTCACATATCTTAGACTGGTACGGGCACTACTGTTTTGTAACGCAAATTTTGACGAATTAGACGGCATTTGTAGGTCACGTTTGTAACGTGACAGGCGTGTTCAATGCAGCATGTGCAGTTTGTAACCGGATAAGCATCGTGGCGCAAGGCTTTGCTCGGGCAGCGTTGCGGACTTGGGCGAATTGTCACGTTACAAACGTGACCTACGTCTTGCCCCCATCCCACAAAGACTAAAGTCTTTACTACGGTTGAATCCCGCATAATTTCGATTAAAGTGTACTACCACGCTAGTTCTTTGGCATGATTCACGGCATATTCCCAGAGCGCGTAGTAACGATTCTTGCGCAGCCACTGCGCTGTCGCTGGCGCACAGGGCGTGACCTGCGCCAGCGGTTGCTGGTTGCCTTCATCCATCCGCACCAACTGACTGAGAATGTAGCGCAGCCAGGTGATGATAAAAAGTGGTGTCAATGCCTTTTCTGGTAAATTGATCTGCTCTGCATAGCGTTGGATATAAGATTTCGTCCAGGCTGCTTGGTCAAAAAAAGCTGATTGGAACGCGGCTTGATAGTTGCCGGTCTCGCCCGCGTTGTGTGTGGCAAAGGCCGCATAGGTCAAAAATAAAAAGAGATCGCAAGCCGGCAACCCATGTGGATCGGCCAATTCCCAATCAATTACCCCCGGCTCGCCATTGGGCAAAAGCATGAGGTTCGGGTAACTCAAATCACCATGCTCAAAGGTGAGCGACAGATCGATCGTGCGCAGTGGTTCAACCAACACACGGGTCTGCTGAAGCAGCCGCGTCTCCTTGGCATCAATCGGAAAGCGCTTGCTGAAATAGTCGATTGGATAGTCGATCAAGCGCTCAAACCATGCTGCATCCTGTTTGCCGGGATCGCCGGTTGGTTGTTGCAGTTCAATCAGCCAGGTCGTTACCGCTTGACAACAGCGTTCGCGGTGGCGACGCGTAAACGCCGGATCCATCGGCTGGCCGACAAGGGCTGTCTCTACCAGAATTGGATAATCATGATAACTTTCAAAGGCAACCACCTGCGGCACCGAAGCAAACCCTGCGGGTCGGCGCGCTTGTACCAAGCGTAGATTCGCCACTTCGCGCTGCAGATTCGTCGTCGCATCAACCAGGCGCGGCGTTTTGGCGACAAGCACAGGGGTGGTTGTGCCCGTTGCCCAGATCATAAAGACCACATGGCTCGATGCTTGAAAGCGCGGGGTGATGACAAGCGAAGCAAGGCGCCCGTGGGCACCGTAGCGTTCTAGCGCAAAGCGCTGTCGATTTTCGTGTAGAAAACTTAAGACCGTGTTCATGATGATTCGCTTTGCTTCTTAGGGCGTAACCAGACCGTTGTTCAATGGGCGACGATGCCGAAACTAGGCTGCGTCCATGTCAGCCAACCACGCTGTACCAGCCATTGCTTATACGCGGCTTTCAGGCGCGCCTTGAGCCGCGTAGACTGAGCCTGCGCGGCAAAGGCATAAGCGAGCACGGTTTGATCATTGAGCGGAATAATTTTAGTACAATCCTCAAAGTTCGGCCAAAACCAGAACGCATCTGCCTCGGCGAGCCCCGACTGTTTCAACGCAGCCACATAATCATGCGGTTGCCAGAGGCGCGGCTGCTGGAGCAATGCCAAGTTTTGCAGGCCATGTCGCCACTTGGCTGGCCACAAGAGTCCGTGGGTTTCGATATACAGCGCGCCGCCTGGTTGTAGGGAGTCAACTGCTTGGCGCAACACGCGTGCTGTTGGCGCATAGGCCACAACCACATCGTAGCGTACGTGCTGGGCTGCACGGTCCTTTGCCTCTATAACCGTTAGTTCATCGGCAAACAACTTCAGTGATGACAGAAGCGAACCGTTATTCGTTCCAAAATAGGCGACACGTTCCAGTGTGGGATTGGGTAAAAGAAAGCGCCAATCAATGCGTCGCGCCGCGTGTAACAATGCCTCAGAATCCATATCCACATGCCGCTTGACTTTGGGCGTCACTGTTTGTGCCACTGTTTGTGCCACTGTTTGTGCCACTGTTTGTGGCTGTTGGCTTGTGTGTCCATTTGCTAAAAGACCGTCTGCAACATGGCTATTGTTGTGTGCCCCATTGTGTGGCTTGGTATGAATTGTCACTTGCTTTCCTCCCTTTCCTGATCGATCCGGTTTGGTCAATGTCAAGCTTGTCCCTGTTTTTCTAGGAGGGGGCTGACGGCATCGAATAACAACGGAATCGAAACTGGATAGGGATGATAAAGCGCATAGGCATCCTTGCCGGCCAACAATTGCATCAGCAACGCCCGCTGCCGTTCCTCGGCCTGCTCCACCACGGCATTGTGTGCGTCGGGAAAAGCAAAACGAAATTTATAGTAGTAGGACATAAAGTCCGCTCTTTCTTCCTGTAGCGAAAAGACCATGCGTTGGGCTACAAGCTGTGGATCAACCGGTTGCACGGTGACTTCGGGTCCCTTGTGGCTGCCCACAAAAAAGAGTTTATCCAGCGTGCTGGCGCCGACGCCAATTTTCTGACCGAACAACTTCTGTGGGGAGAGATTGACATGCAATTGTTGTTTTAATAGCGGCGTCATACGATTCATCAGCTTGACGGGGGCTGCGTTGCTGGTCGCGCGGTTGCCATCGAGCTTTTCTAGCATGTTGACCATAAATTTAATCGTATGCAATCGTGTCCGTTCGCTGCGCTTGATGCGTGTCCAATACTGGGGGAGATCCGTTAGATGCCAATCCCAGACACGTACTGGCTCTGGAATGCCCCACATCTGCTGCCCATCTGGGCTGATATAGACCCACTCATCACCGATGTATTCTGCTCCGTTGGCGGCAAAGGCCAACAAGGTTTCTGTTTTGCCACCCTTGGACCAGCCAGTGACCAAAACCCCGACATTGTTGTAACGGAAGGCCGCGGCATGGAGTGGCAATACACCTTTGTTTAAGGCCGTGAGATTGAGAATGGGAATCAGCAAGGGCACAGCAGGCACCCCCCGTTCACAAACAATCTCACATGTTTCGCCAATCTGCGCAAATGGAATCTGCACCATGACGCGTGCTTTGTGCTTGCCGCGCAACACGAAAAAAGCATCTTCCGTGTAGGCAGTGTCATTGACGCCCAGGTAATGCAACGGTGATGAAAGCGGCAATTGATCCACAAAGCGGATGGTAATATCTGGCACGCGTTCTAACGGCTTCGCGATCGGCCCCAACTGGCGCGTGACCGCGGCAATATCTTGTGCTGTGGCATTCAGTAAACGGATACCCACAATACCGTGTAGATCATAATCATGGGCGGCAACGGATTGACTATTGGTTATCGATGACATCTATACGGTCCATAAAGTCGAGAATTTACTGGTAATTATTCATCCGCTAACAAATTTGCACACATCTGTTAACAAATAGTTAATAATGTTATTTTAACTGCTTATAGGCATTTTTATGCTTACAGTATGCTTTCACTAAGGTTTTTTGCCTAGGTGATTTCCACGAGGACAGATCAGTGTAGGTGAGAAGCCACAGCGGGAGAAGGATAGTGAGGCGCTATTGCAAATGCAAAAATAGGTCTGCGGTACTAGGCTGGGGAGCGCTAGAAAGTCCTAATCATACACACTAGTTAACATTCAGAATAATTTTTGACCACAACATGTAGTAGTTAGTGTCAATTTGAATATACTGTATATTGTGTAGATTTCTTATTTTGATTGTTAACTACTGGCTTACTTTTGTATGCCTTTGTATATCTTGCGTGTAGCTTGCGTCTCTCTTCACGGATCAGAGCGGATCAGGGTGGATCAGCGCTGCCAAAGCTGGCGGACAGCAGCTTCCTGATCGATGCACAGCCGTAGCAGATTGACATAATGCCCATTTTCTAGCTGCGCGGGAGCAAGGCGCGTAGCTTCCTTGATCGCCCGATGCACCCAGCAGGTATAGAAAAGTGGCGCGAGCGTATCGCCAGCCAGCCCAACGCGTTCACAGTAAGTTTGTGTCACATCCGTAACGCGTTGGCGGAGCCCTGTTGGCATCAGCAGTTGCTGCGTAAAGCCATGCAGCGAATTGCGCACGCCTTGCGCCTGCGCCACACCAACCGCATAGGAACGCAGAAAGTAGAATAAGTCCCACAGGGGCATACCTTGGGCTTCGGCTGCTTCCCAATCCAAAACGGCAACCCGGCCACTGGGGGTAACCAGCATATTCCACGTACCTGGATCGCCATGTTGAAAGACCAGGGGAAAGGGCGTGCTGCTTTGGCCGAGCGTTGTGATCTGGTGGGTCAGGAACGCATGATGTGTGGGTGACAAATGGTAGATAGCCGCGAACTGTGTCAGCAGCAGCTTGAGTGTCTCGGCCACCTGGGCTGGCGTCGCAGCCAGTGGCTTGGTCGTCGCGGCGGCCAGTTCGGTAAACCAAGTCGTCGCCGCGCTGGCATAGGGGCAGTCGGCGGTCAACTGGGTGCGCTGGCGAAAGGGCACACCATCTATGGCACTTTCCCCCACAATTGCCAAGCCGGCATGATGACCGGCAAAGATGACCTGTGGTAATGTCTCGCGGTCACCGACGCCGTGGGCATAGAGCGCCCGCAATGCATTCACTTCGTTCTCTAGCCGCGCATTGAAGATCGGATCGCGCACCATTTTGACAACATAGGTCGGCGCGGTGGCTGCCTTTGCCTTTTCCGCTATGGGCTGACTGCGATCAAACAGGAAAAAGAGCAACTTGCGCGAGCTATAATCGCCGCGCGCGGTCAGCCCCCACCCAAAATTGTTTAATGCGATGCCGTCGGCTTGGGCCAGTGCTTGCAGATAGGTCGGCAGTTGATCTGCCCCTGCGCCGTTGGCCTTGCCGCGCACTACGCCGCGCCGTTGCAGACGCGACCCCAATACCTGATCCTGGCTGAGAAATGCTTCGGCGCTGCCCGCAGCCTCCAAGAACTGGGTGCCCAGGCGTTTGGCAACGGTGCGCAAGTTGCTTTTGGCGCGCTTGATAACCTTGCCCACGCGCGTTCCTTGATTGCGCTTCATAGGCGTCAGTGCTTTGGCCGCGGGTTTCTGATCCGTCGTAATCTGTTGCGTAGCAATGGGCAGGCGTGGTATGTCTGTGCGCCGTTGCGGTTTGCGCAGCCCCTGCCACGCGAGTTTTATGCTCTGTCGATTGATCGAAGGCGTATAGATGCCTTGATCGCGGAAATAGCGAATGGTGCTGCCATCGCTCGCTGGCACTGCTGTATGCATTTCGCCAGAGAGTGGTGTCAACCAAAACCGCTGCATCGCTTCAAGCTTGGCATCCTGTAGCGGATCGCTTGCCCCGCTATACTCGTAGTAGAGCAAGCCATTGGGGGAGAGGAGCCGCCCCATTTCTGCACCAAGCGTCTGGTTCTGGCTGCGTGCGCGCACCAATGCTGGGTCGGCAAACAGCAGCAGATCGACACTGTGATCGGGCAGTGGCACCTGTTGTTCCGCGCCAAACGTGAGTACCTGCACGTTCGCCAAGGTCGTGTGCTGACCGGCCACCTTGGCCTGTTGTGGATTGGTGGCAACAATCACCAATGCTTGGCTAAATGCGCTGAGCATGGGCAGTGTGGTCGGTTGTGGCAACCCAATACAGACCACACGCATCAGGTGTAGATTGGGTAATAGGAAAAGCCAATTAGCACCAGCTACCTTGCCCTTTAGATTGGTACCTGGGGTAAAAGTCGTGGCTAGGGTTGTCTCTAACATGTCATCTCTACCATACTGTCGCGATCGGTTGCTGGCGGGATGGGGGTTGAATGTTATGCCCCCAAAATTCGTTTCATCAAGGGAATGCGCAACAACTCGGGAAAGTTTTGACGGGCATTGAGCAAATCGCGATTGAGCCGGAAGACAACCAGCGAAGCTACGCCAGCCAACACGACGCTGACGTAGATCGGCGGATCAACAAGCCATTGCACAAGCAAGAGCGCGGCTGCACAGAGCGTAATGATCAGATAGACCCTAAAGTAGCGCCACTCAAAGAGGTCGATCCCTGTGCCCATACGCAGCCCAGCCTGCTTCATAATGTTGTGCAAGACAAGCGTGCCGGCTGTGCCAACCGCGGCCCCCAATGCGCCATAGCGCGGGATCAAGAGCAGGTTGGCTCCCAGGTTGATCAACACGGCCAGCACATTAATGACTACCACATAGCGCACCTTGCCAAAGACCTTCAACGTAAGGCCATTTTGTCCCAGCGCGGCATTAAAGTAGTAGCTAAACGAAAGCAAGGCCAGAATAATCGCCGATTGTTCATAGCGTTCGCCATACAGGAAAAGTGTGAGCGGGCGCGCCAGCGAGAAGGTCAACACAAAGATGGGAAAAGAGGCCACCGAGATCCAGACGGCATTTTGCCAATAGAGATTGTTAATGCCGGCGCGGTCATTGCGCGCAAAAAGCCGCGCCGCGGCCGGTGTAAAGAGCAATCCGAAACTGGTCAGCACCATTTGATTTAACTTGGCGGTCGGCTGTACCGCACGCAAGGAGGCCACATCGACTGAGCCATGAAAATATTGCAGCATCACGGCGTCCATACTGTTCATGGCCACATAGACCAGATCCGAAGTAAGCAATGGAATGGTAAAAGCCAGAATTTCGCGCCACGGCACAGTGATCGTGCTGAATTGGAAATGTTGAAATAACTCCTGCTTGCGCAGCGACTGGATCAGCATCACGGTGTAGACCAAAATGCCAAGGAAGCCGGCAAAGAGTTGCCCACCCGCCAAAAAGAAGACATCTTCTTGGGCCAACATCAGCAAAAGTACCACTAGCAATTTCAGACCCGGTCCCACTAGATGCTTGCGGAAAAAGATGGCGCGCGAACTGGTAAAGACGGCGAACATGCCGACTAGTAGATCATCCAATGCCTGAAGCGGGGCCATGAAAATCAGAATCAACAACAGTTCCAAGGCCCGTTGATCGTCAATATAGTTGGCACCCAACCAGCCTTGCAACGTAAAGACAAGTAATATCAGCGCAAGACCCAGTGAGAGCATGGTGCCGAGCACCATAAAGATCGTACCAAAGAGCTTGTTATATTCACCCCGTTCATGGTAAATCGGCACAAATCTGGTGATCGCACGGTCTAGACCAAAGGTGGCAATACTTTCGCCAATCGCCACCAGCGAAAGGGCATAGCCCAAAGCACCATAATCGGCTTTGGATAGATAGCGTACGATCAAAACTTGCACCGCAAAGTTGATCAGCTTCGAGATAAATTGACCAGATAGAAGCAAGCTAGAGCCGCGAATTTGGCGCTTGGTCATCGCTTTCTCTGTGCTCGCGAGCACTTCGCCTGGCCTTTTCGGCTCGTCATCACCAGACAGCGGTGGCGGAGGGGTTGAACTCATAAATACCAGAATTTCCTTGCATTACAATCATAGAGGTAACTGCGGCAATGGCGTTGCCATCTGCGCCGACGCTGTCTCTGACTCAGAATTTGTCGGGCTGAAAATTTGGATGGCTGCTCCCGCAAGTGCCATGAGCAGCCAATAATATCTGATATAGGAGAGATGCAGGAAGATCGCTGTTGCTAAATAGGCAATAATCGCACAAAACAGGCCAGCGATAATGTAGTTATTCTCGGGGCGACGGGTGGACCAATAGCGTCGCAGTTGAATCAGTTGATACATGGGCCAGGCGATAATACCCATAAAGAGTACAAAGCCAAAAAAGCCAGTATCGGATAACTCTTCCAAATACATGTTATGTGCACGGCGGTTACCTTCGAGCTTGCGATAACCAATGTCATTGCCATATTCGCCCGTGTAAAGATTGGTTTGTCCGGGCCCAACCCCTAAGAGTGGATAATCAAAAAAGATGTGGAGCGACGCCAGATTTGAAGTTGCGCGTCCACGCACAGCACCACCTGCCTCGGCGGTATTGCCCGAAGCTAGCGCGGCCACATCACTCGTGGTTGAGAGGCGGTAGAAATAATCGGGCGCAACTGAAACGATAACGAAATAGCCAATCAGCGCTAATATGGCGAGGTGCCAAAGCTTGATGGCGCGGATAAGCACCATCACAATGAGTAGAATCGCAACAGCTACCCCGGCACCACGCGAGAAAGAAAGTAAAACCCCGCTAGCAATAGGGATACAAGCCAGCGCCGCAACAACCCGTATGGGCCATTGTTGTTTGCTCCATACAAAAAAGAGTGTCAATGGCAGCAGAACAACCATTACCTGGGCATAGCGGTTCTTTTCCCCAATTGGCCCAGAAAGGCGTTGCCGTTTGATATCGTTGCCAAAGCTATCCACCTGGCCTGTGCCCATCACAGCGTCTTCTACGATTGCCATGCCGCCAAAATCATTGTCATAGGCACCTGTTACTTCCTGATAGATAGAAATTGACCCCATCAACACGCCGGCCAGAATGATCGCCCAGATCGCTTGGCGAAGCAGGGCCGGTGTGCGGATTGTGTTAATGATGAGCACATAGAGCACCAGCCCTTCGATCACATAAGTGAGCAAGCGATCGACAGACTCATGCACATCAGCCGAAAAAACGGCTGAGACGAGGGAGACGCCAAGATAGGCTACCATCAGCACCACCACATGGTTCACGATGATCGGCTGGCGACGGATGAGCAGATAGTGCAGCAGCGGAATGCCCAGCAACAAGAAAAAGGCGGCGGCCAACAGATCGGGCACGCCAAACGTGCTTTTTGCAACGACCGGTAAATTCGCATACATGACAAAGAGTACGATGACGGTTGTTGCTTCTGGTTTGGTTAAAATCAACACCACGGCACTGAGCAAGGCCAGACCTACCAATGCAAATAACGGGCTGATCTGGTTGTAGACAAGCAACCCCACCACAAGCGGCGGGCAGAGCAGTGCCAGCAATGTTACCAAGTTGCGGGGTTGCACTCTACCGACAGCCTGTCCAAATGTAGATTGCCCCACTATAGATTGTCGGAGCCCAGCAATCGTAGACATCAATTCTTGTACCTTCTTACAAATTACAAAGTGCGCACTGGCACGCTGTAACGATTCAGCCGGGAACACCGCCATCCCTGGCGGCGTTCTCGGTGGTGAATGCGATTGGCCTGAATCGTTACGGTACGCTCTAATCAAAGTTTTGATGGTTTAACGTAGGTGCGGTTTGTAACCGCACAGACTTGGTCAATGAAGAACGTGCGGTTACAAACCGCACCTACAACCGCATTCTATTTGATCATAATTTCGATACGACTCTACCGCCGCAGGTGACTCCTGTCCTTACGGCGGCGAAACCGTGGGTGGCAGGGTTGGTGTTTCGTCGTCGGCAAAACCATGTGTCAATGTGCCAAAACAGGCATCCTGACTACACAGGCTGGGCCGGTCCAACTCGAACTCGGCAAACCATTTTTCGAAACCAGGCAAAGTGTGATGATTATAATAGTAGCGGTAGGCGATCTCCAAGCCCGCATCGTGTTTCCACTCGGTCTCGGTGTCAATGATAATCGCCTTGATCGCGCGTTCAATCGAGCCGCGCCCTGGGTAGAGGTGCGTGGTTTGTGTAATACCCTTGGCATCGACATAGGTGTAATCGGGAACTTCACTATGATCGATATTATCATAACAACTGGCATCCCCCCGGCGCAACATCAGTTCGCACTGTTGGATGTTATTGCCCAGGTGAACCTGTGGATAATTCTGATATTCACCATTGTATTGTGGCACATTGCAAGACTCTTCACGCCGCGCATCTTCAGGAATAATGCCGTTTTCACTAATTTGTGACTTAACTGGTTCCCATTTTTTGTTCTGCTGTACCCCGGCTAAATAATCGCAGGAATTGGTGCTGTGTAGTTCAACGCCATAGCCGTTCATGCGGTCCAACATCAGTTGATTGGCATGAGCGTATGCCTCTTTGGCCGTCAGTGGGATTTCCGCGTAGCTACCGCGTTGCTTGGGATCGGGCATGCGATGCATGAGGCGCACATCGGGCCGATCCCACAAGTAGTCTGCAATATAGGCAATGGTCGTGGTTGCCGCCGCGCCCCAGTTACTTTTGGCTTCTTCTGCCGTATACGAGACGAGATAATAAGGATTTTTGACCAGCCAGTTTTGAAAGAGCACTTTGCACTTGCCGGAGCCAATCGTCGTGTCCTCATAGAGCGTAGTCGTGGGACCCGTGCAGGTGTGGTTGAGCCAGTAGCCTTCGAGTAGATCCGCTGCGGCGACGATTTCGGGCGTTCCCCAGCCGAAATTCAGCCGGCACTGCTGTTCTTTCAGATCAATTTGCTCGACTTCGCTCATCATTTCCTGCAAGATCTCCTCGACTGCTTGGGCGTAGGCGCTGTCGCCCGTGAGATGATAGGCCAGCGCGCGCGCATAGAGCTTGGGCACCCCACCCTCTTCGTCAAGCCAGTCCGGTTTATCCGCGTTTTTACAGGTTTCCTGCTTTTTGAAATTATATTTCCATTTGCGATTCGCCCAGTTGAGCACCCCATCTACCGCGCTCTCATAAGGTTCAATGCCATCTGCCGCTTTCTGGCTGATGAGTACCAATTCGTCCGGTGTTGTCTGATAGCCGCGCGATTGACCTGGGTCGGGTTTGACACCAATCTCTACTTGCTGTGCCAGCGCAGCCGCGGTAGGTGTCGCTTGCACTAAAGTGATTGCCGGTGTGATCGCCGGGACAGTTACCGTAATCGTATCTGCGCCAGTGTCTGCTTGGGCTTCGGCCGCTGTTGCGCCACAGCCCAGCAGGCCGATGATACAAACACAATGAAGAAAGAGGGATAAAAAACGCATAGGCAAATTGGCTCCTTTATAAGGCTGTGGTTTTCGTCTGGACATCGGGGCGCTGTGGCTCCCACCGTTCAATACGATGACCGCGCACTAGATTCATGGTTGCCAATAACGCTGCGGCATTGACCATACAAAAAAAGGCTGGCAGCGCAAAGATTTTTTGTTTGCCCAACCGTGAATCGCCCAACCATACGCCGATCGCGCCACAGCTATAAAAGGCCGCCTGTGCCAGGGTCGCAAGTTGGTAGAATGGCCCCATTGACCAAAGTAATGGACTCACCAACAGGAGAACCAACAACGGCAGGACGACTAGACGACGCACAACTTTGTGTGAGAAAAGCTGTAGCGAATAAAAGCCATAGCGGAATGGGTTGAGTAATTCACGCCGCCACACCACGGCGCGCAGGCCACGTGTCATGACGCGCACTTTGCGCCCAAATTCAGTCCGGCTTGAAGCGGCAACTTCTTCATAGGCAATCGCATCGGGCGCAAAGACCAGACGGTAGCCTTGGGCAATCACACCGGTTGAAATGGTGAAATCATCGGTCACACCCGCCGGCGCTGGTTGAAAGAGAGACCGACGAATCGCATAAATTGCCCCCGTTGCCGAAATCGCATTGCCTGCCTCGCTCTGCAACTCTTTGAGCTTGCGATCAAAATTCCAGTAGCTATGTTCCCCTGCATTGGTGACGCGTTTGTATTTTTGCTTGATATAACATTGATTACCGGCGACCCCACCCACTGTTGGATCGGCAAAAGGCCGTGCCAGGGCATGAATTGCATCGGGCACATACATGCTATTGGCATCCGAAAAGACCAAAATGTCCCCCGTGGCGATCGCGACGGCGGTATTGAGCGCTGCGGCTTTACCCTGGCGCGGCAACGCCAGCAGTCGAATGCCGCGATCCGCATATTCCTGCACAATTTCATTGGTGCCATCATGCGATCCATCCGACGCGACCAGGACTTCGAGCCGCGCATGTGGATAGTTCATCGCCAGTACATTCTCCAACTTCGCGCGGATGCTGTGCGCCTCATTATAGGCTGCAATAATCAAGCTGACGGTTGGCGTGATCGGCGCGCTGTGGTAGCGCTGTCGCCAGATCACGCCACGTAGCAAGACCAAGAGCGGGAAGATCAGATAGGCGTAGATCACCAAGGCCAAAGCACCCCAGAATAGCAGTAATCGCATGGTTATCCTTTCATACGGCGTGGCTTGGCTCTGCCGTTTTCCTGTTGCGGCGCGCGGCGCGCATCCCGCTTGCCGGTTGCAGTCTCTGGCGCAAAGTGTTCGGCCAATCGTGCCGCGTTGCACATTAGATCAAACTCGTTGACCACCTTGTCGCGCCCCGCTTGGGCAAAGCGCTGGCCTAGCGCCGGGTGATGATATAGTTTTTCTACAGCATTGGCAATGGCAACGGCATCGCCTGGCGGTGTCAATAGCCCTGTTTGACCATCCTGTACCAATTCCGGGATGCCCGAAAGATCGCTGGCAACAACGGGTACGCTGCTGCCCATGGCTTCCATCAGCACCACCGGAATGCCCTCGCGGCGACCATCGCTGGAGGGAACGCTGGGCGTCACCACGACATCGGCGTTGTGCAGCAGCTGGATCACTTCCTCGCGCTTGAGGCGGCCATGAAAGTGCATGTGCGCGGCCAAGCCAGCCTCGGCTGCCTGCTTGCTCAGCGCCGCGAGATCTGGCCCATCACCGGCAAAGTGGCAGGCCACCTCGATGCCCCGTTCATGCAAGAGGCGACACGCTTCGATGAGATGTGTCTGCCCCTTGACCTCATGCAGCGTGCCAATGCAGAGTACATTAAAAGGGCCATTCCCCAACGCATGTGGCGTGGGCGCAGTGCGTTCCTGGAAGACACTGGTATCGACACCACAGTGAATGACAATCACGTTGTCGCCAAATTGCCCTTCACATTCATCCAGAATAATCTTACGATTGTACTCGGAAATTGGCACAACAAAGGCTGCATCCGCCACTTTTTCGCGCAACATATGGCGATCGCGGTGAAGGTCTGAACCATGGGCGGTAAAGCTATAGGGAATGCCCGACAGACGATGAATCACAAAGGCCGCCGCCGCCGGATGGCTGGCAAAATGGGCGTGAATATGGGTGACGCCTTCGGCCTGCATCAGGTGGGCAAAGTGAACAGCTTTGGGAAAGAGCGCCAGGGCCCCGGTAAAGTAGCGGAAGCTGCCCAAGTTGGCACGCAATAAAGTGCCCAATGCGCCTATATAGGCACCTGGCTTGGTGCGCAAAAAGTTGAGATGCGTGCGCAAAATTTCCAAAGAGATCAGCGGCTGAAAGTGGGCGCGCTCCACCATCGGCACCGCTTCGGGGTGGACCACATTCGTCCGCTCGCGGCGCAATGGATAGACTTCGACTGCCACCCCTTGCTGCTCCACCGCCAACATTTCGTAGAGAATAAAGGTTTCGGTGATCTTGGGGAAACGCGACATGATATAGGCAACTTTACGGCGTGGCATCGATGCCGTCTGCTGTTTGTTGTGTACACCATTGGTTTTTGCCACACTATGGTCTGTACCTTGCTTATACTTTGAACCCGCTGGGGTTTTGATACTCATCAATTCATTTCCATTCTTACTGGTACATTAGACCTTATGCCGATTTAATTTTGTGCATGCGTAGGTGCGGTTTGTAACCGCACAATCTGGGTCGATGTCGACTTGTGCGGTTACAAACCGCACTACAAGAACAATTGCATCTGGTTTTGTTGCCGAAATAACCAATCAGCATAATCTCTACTGTAATCGAATCAAATAAAAATAGAAGAACCATAGACGCCGAAAGGATTGCGCTCCTTCCTGCGTGTCCACCAGGGGACGTTCCTACCGATTCTTCCACTTTGTATACTGCTATAAAAGCGCCTGTTGAAAGTTACAGGCCGTTCGCGCCAGCATAGCCACGCCAGATCAGCGAAATGACATCGCGCCGCACTTGCTCTGGCTCTTGTGTTGCGTCAACGACTACCATCTGCTGTAATTGCGGACGCAGTGATAAATATTGTTGACGCTGTTGCTCAAGCAAAGTCGCACTGTGTTCGCCTTTGCGCGCATAGAGAATTTCTCCAGGCGCGTCCAGCAGAATCACCAGATCGGGTGCGGGACAGGTGTGCGCTAAGAGCCAACGACGCCACTGTTGCACACGACTTTGCGGCTGGCGGGCTGATAGCAGCGCATCATAGGTATAACGATCAAACACCACAAGTCGGCGGCGCGCTTGATGGTAGCGTGCCGTAGAATAGCGCCCCCATTGGGTGAAGAGATTGCCCACCAAGCCCGCCTTTGCCAGCGAAAAGCCAGCTTTCTTCGCATTCTTTTTTTGGTAGAGCCCCATATAAATGGAACGCACGGGAAAGTAGAAAGAGTCCCGAATGCTATCGGTCAGCGTTGACTTGCCCGCGCCATCGGGGGCCAGCAGTGCCACCGTCAGCGACCGTGGGCGACGGGCATTTACCAATGTGTTGAGTTTGCGCAGGAGACGTTGCCCCACCTGGCGCCCCAGGGTGCCCACCGGATTGCGTTGCGTCAGGCGGTTGGCAACTGGCTTGCCGGCTGCCAGCAAAGTTGTCCATTGTCCAGCGTCAATGAGCGCCGCCACTTCGGGCCATGTGGTCGTGGGTAGCCAGTAGCGCTGCAACAAGGCGGCAAGATAAGCCTCATCGGTAACCTGTTGGCGCAACGTCTGCAAACGCGCAACATGGCTCTGGGCAAAATGACCTTTATCCAGCACGCAATGTAATAACAGCGCAATCAACTCACATTCCGGCGCGGGGACAAAGACCAGCTCGGCACGTTGTCGCCGACCGAGACACTCGGCGGCAAGGTCTGTGTACAAGGCGCGAATGGGCCTGCCAAAGACCACCGCCGTAACCAGATCCAGCTTGATCCACTGATCTGCTTCGTTATCATAAGCAACAAAAAAGTGATGCGGGGCGTGGCCCCAATTGGGCATGGCGACAAATCCAAGCTGCGTTAACAAATCACGCACTGCGCCCAATTGCTTGCCTGCTACCAGCAGATCAACTTCACCTTTGTCGGCAATTTCATGCAATCTGGCACCGTCGCGCATTAGGCAGTACTGAATATTTCCCTGGTTCAGCTTTTCAAAGAATGACAGCAACAGCCGATTCATGCATGGTCCTTTCCCACCCGCAAGCGTATAACGCTAAAAAATTCTAGCCCTGGATCTTTACCGAGTGCAGAGGCATCGAAGCATCTTTTGCGAGTTTGAACTGCTGTTCTGTCGCTGACTGGGTATTCTGTTGATTGAATGGCTGGCGCTGGCCCGTATAATTGTGATTCAGAATCGTGCCGACAAGCTTGGTCTCAATCGACTGCAAACTTTCCACAATTGCACTGACCATGGTGCGGCGCGTCTTGCCACTCTGGGCTACAAGGACGACGCCATCCACCCGTGAAGCCAAGACCAAACTGTCGGCAAACGAGAGCATGGGCGAAGCTACAATGATAATAATATCTGTTTGACTTTTTAGCACATCAATTAGATCCGCCATATGCGGTGATGCTAATAATTCAAAAGGATTGGAAGGAATCGGGCCGCTGGGCAGAATCGACAAGTTCGGTTCCCAATCGACGGAGAGCAAATTGACACTTCTGGACTGCGTTGTCAGTACATCGGTCAACCCCTTGTGATTCGGAACCCCAAACCACTGGGCTAGTGTTGGCCGATGTAAAAAGGCATCTACCACGGTGACACGCAGCCCGGTCTGGGCCAGCACCACTGCCAGATTCGCCGCGATTTCGCTTGTGTCATCACTGGCCGATGTCCCGCTAATCAGCATAGAATGCAATGGCTGGGATGCTTGGAAAAGTGGTTGATTCGGTTTGGTGGCCTGTAGGTCCGCTTGCTTGCGTGCCTCGGTAAATTGCATTTGATAGCGTGCAAGCAACAATTTGCTGCCCAACATCCGATAGTTTTCTGCCGCTTGCGATTCTGGTTTGGCTAGGACGGGCAGACGTTCGCGGCCAATCCCAGGTAGTGCTTTATATCTGCTGACCGCGCCCAAAAAGGGAATGCGCGCCGCGCCAAGCAATTCTTCAGCCGTATCAATCGTGTCTTTAAAATATTCAAAAGCGACAACAATCGCCAGCGCCAAAACCAATCCAGCGAGTATACCCATGAGCACCGTCAGATTAAAGCCTGAATCCAGGAGTTGGCCAAGTGAAGCGCGTTCAATGATTTTGACCTGATTCGTATAGCTCGCGCGCAGCGATTCGTAAAAAGAGGAGAGTGTCCCCAGTATGGCGGCTAACTGTGTGCGTTCTTGTGCCAGTTGATTTGTAATGAGCAGTTTTTCTGTCGTTTGGCTCGCCGCTTGGAGTTGCGTTTCCAACTCATTAATCGTCAACTGGATGCGATTAATATCTTCAGTGGCCTTTTCGATCTGCTTGCCTACCTGTTGCTTCAGTAGCCGCGCCGAACTGTTGGGGCTCGATGGGCTTAAATAGACCAGTGTATCGGCAACTGCGTTGGCAATATTCGCTGCCTCTGTGGCACTGCTATATTCGACATTGATATTTAGAATTTGCGTTGTATCATCTGCATTGGTTTTGACAGACTTGGCGAGCTTGTCTGGCGTAGTTGGCAGGCTGAGTTGTGCAATGACGGCTTCTAGGACGGGTTGCGTTGTCGCTAACTCGGCATAGGTCTGCATGAGTTGCCCACCTGCGCGCAGGGCATTGAGATCAGGGCTTAGACTGTCAATGCCGGGTCCAATGATCAACCGCGCCGTTGCTTGATAGCTGGATGGCTGCTCTTTGGCAACCCAGTAAGCGACCGCGCCACTGATCAGACTGGCAAGCAAGAGCAACCATGCCCAGCGCCGGATAATATTCAAATATTGCTGTACCAACGAATTTACCTTACTTTCTTCTGGATATTCTTCGCGACCGCCGCGTGCCTGTCACTGACAGCGCAGCATGGGCACAAGGCTAGTAGATCCCGGCGTAAATAAGGTACCCTATTTTTACCATGCTGTACACGAGTAACGTGCCTGATTAACTGCCGTGGTATCTACGCCCAACTGTACTAGACGGATAGCAATCTTTCTACTATATAATCTTTCTACCGTAATAGCTTACCTGAATTGTAATGATACAGCTAATTGCTGTGTACGCCATTTTTTGCAATATCAGTTGCCTTGGTGTCAACCCAGATGCCGATCGGTAGTCGGTCATTCGTCATTTCAGCTTCGGCATTTTCTAACATAGTCTCAAACGTGACTGCTTCATCTGGGAAAGTCGATATGCCAATCTTGAGTTTTAAGCCTAATTTTTCTTGCGTTGCTGCCTGGAGTTTGCGCACAATTTCATAGAGACTGGCGCGATCCGTTTCGGGCAGGAGAGTTACAAAGTGATCATTACGTTTGGTAACAATGGCCAGATCACCCAATTCTGTGACTAGTACGTCGGCAAGCCGCGCTGAGATATACTTTTCGAGCGTCTCGCGTTTTACCTCTTCGATAAAACGATAGAGTGATGTTTCTTCCAAACGCTTCTCTAGGGATCCACTGGAATCTTCCACCGCCGTGATCGCAAGCAGTGCTGCGGCGCGCTGATGGCGCCGGGCACGACGAATTTCACGGTAGATCTGCGCTTGGCCTGTGTCAAATGGTTGAAGGTCATCGTTAAATTCGCCAATCGTCAAACTGGTTACGACCTTTTGCCATTCGGCTAATTGCACGCTAATCACTCTGGTGAGCATCACTGTTAAACTGATCGCACTGACCTCGACAATCGTGAGAGCAAGATTGTCGCCGCCAATCCCCAATCCCAAAAACCATTTTAGAATAAAATAGGGCGGCAGGACAAGGGCGAAGAGCCATTGAATAGGTAATTTGCAAAGTTGAACGGAGAGTAGCAAAAGAATGGTACAAGCCGGTACAAAAATATAAACAAACGAAGCTATATTAATGGGCGCAATGATTCGTTCAACGTTGTATAAAAGAAAAAACCACCCACACAGGGCAACAAGGAGATAGCGTAGTTGTCTCATAGATATTCCTCAAATTCTGTCAACGAACGATTCTGAGCGCAAATTTATCTGTTGGTAGTATAATGCTAACTTCGGGTTAATAACCTGTTAACTATTATCAGGTATCCTTATAATTAGAAGAAAAAGTAAAGGCTCTACTAACAGGCTCACAATGTTTGTTGCACATTAACAAAAGCATTAAGACAACGAGACAAGACGAAGCTACGGGTGATCTACGGGTGATCTACGGGTGATCTACGGGTGGCTATAGGAGAGCAGCTGTCTCATTATTCCACATCGTAAGCTCACGATCCGTTTGATATGTGGATAAATTCTTAATAGGCACCGCGCTGGGTGAAAATCGCAGTTACCGTCCGAAACAGAATCTGAATATCCAGGCGGATGCTTTTTCGCTCGATATATTCAATATCCAGGCGCAAGCGATCATCAAAGTCAAGATTGCTACGCCCACTGACTTGCCACAGCCCGGTTAGTCCTGGAATAACTTCTAGACGTTCTGTGTGCCACAATGAGTATGTACTTACATCAAAGGATGTTGGTCGTGGTCCAACCCAACTCATCTCTCCTTTGAGAATGTTGAAAATTTGTGGCAGTTCATCCAAACTCGTTTTACGCAGAATGCGTCCGACTTTTGTCACGCGTGGATCATTGGTAATCTTGAAATCTGGCCAGGTTAGTTCATTCAGGTGCGCATACTTTAGCTTGAGTTCCTCTGCATTGGTCGCCATCGTACGCAGTTTGTACATTTTGAAGCGCTTGCCCCCTTTGCCAGTACGCAATTGCTTGAAAAGGATTGGCCCTGGATTATCCAGCCAAATGAATAATCCGCAGAGCGCGATTACCGGCAAAATTGTCGGCAAAACAAGCAGACAAAGTGCCAGATCCAAAATGCGCTTTGCTAACTGATAATTCCTGCGAAATAGGAATACATAGGAGGGACGCACAAGCACCATTTCCATAACTTCTAACCTTTCCAGCTACCCACTAATGACTAAATATGGACCCATTGCCTAATTGTTGTGCTATCTACCGACTGATAGACTATTCAGTATAGCTATACAGCATCTAGACGGGCGCATAGGATAAGCAGACCCAAAATATTTTTAATAAAAAACACACTGACAAGCGTGCATTCAGTGCTATGGAAACTTTTACTGGGGCAAAAAGTATCGTTTTACACCGGTACTTACTACGTAACGCTTACGTAACGCTTACGTAACGCTTAGTCATAGAAGTTAGAACAACATTTAGAGGAAATTCTGTAGCACTGACTTGCGACATTTGACTTAAGTTTTATTATATAGCAAATTTAGGCAATTATGATATTACAATCTGCTTACCAATTGCTTAGCCGTCCAGGGTTTTCTTTTCTGGAAGCTACTGCGGCTAGCGGACAAACCATGTGCGCGTTATCCCCTAGACTCTCGACTGTTTGTGCTTTGCACGGGCTTTGTTATCTACTGAGCAATGGCATCGATGATAAAAATTTACAGCCATTCACCCGAGTAATGCATTCGAGATTATTCCGAGTCTTTGGCAACAAGCGTTTGACCGAGCGGCGTGTGGATCAAAAAACTGCAGCACCCGGTTTTATGCCGGGTGCTGCAGCGATCAGCGATGTGATTTTGGGATACAACTAGCTAGAGAGGCAGCCGTATTGCGGGGTCAAGATCTGACAGACCCGACCACAGGTGCCGGTGAAGTAGCTCTTGCCACCCGCGACAACAGCCATTGCTTCTTCGGGCAGTTCGACCAAGCCGGCTGGATTGGCGGGCAAGGCAGCCAGTTCGGCGGCGCTCAGGCTGTTGCGATAGTCGGCATCTTTCCAGGCACGAATTAAGTTGACACTGTTCATGAGTTATTTTCCTTTGTTTGCAGGCTCTTGCAGGTTTTTGTTTGCGCTTGTTGATTCGATTATGCCATGCCGTAACGACCGCGACCATGCGCTAGCGAACGCCCACCGTGTGTTTGCGCGCACACTGTTCCCAAATAGACGGTTTTGTTTTGGAACCCGCCACAGCAGGTGAACCGTTGCAAATCATAAAAAAGTCTGCGTGCTGGATGCTCCAGCGCGCAGACTTTGCGTCCTATATCCGATAGTCGAAAAACGACCGTGGAGAAATAAAGATGCCTCCCCATTGCAAATCTTCAAAATGAATGTTGCCAGCGGTCGCCATGCCTCTGCTCAACGTCGTCACCCGCACCGCACCTGCCTTGCGCAGTAACGGCAGCAGACCCGCAATGGGCACAAAATGGCCTAAATATGACTAGCTGCCCTCTGGCAGACCATCGAAGAAATCAACCACGCCCGTCTCTAGCGAATACTCGGCACCGACGACCAGGAGTTTATCTTGTTGGATCAAGTGCTCGAGGAAGGGTGAACCGTGGCGTAGATGATTGGCCGAGGCACGGATATTCGCCCGCACGGCGAGCTGCAGGAGGCGATCTGGGGTTTGACGCAGATTGGTCTCTAGCAGGGTTTCCACCGCGGGCCGGATGCGATCGACAATCGAACGCAGGTTGAGCGACCGGCGTTCGGTTGGCTGCTCTAGTTCTTCGAGCGTAGCCAACACAGCCCCACAGCGCGAGTGACCCAAGACAACGACCAGCCGCGTGCCAAAGCGCTCTGCGGCAAACTCAATGCTGCCGACTTGCGATGCTGCCACAATATTGCCGGCCACGCGGATCACAAACAGATCACCGAGACCTTGGTCGAAGATGATCTCGGCGGGCACACGCGAATCGGAACAGCCCAGAATGATCGCCAATGGCTCTTGGCCGTCCATCAATTCGCGGCGGCGAGTCTGGCTTGTATGCGGATTGTGACCTTGTAGGTCTGCTACAAAGCGCCTATTGCCCTCGCGCAGGCTTGCCAGGGCTTCTCTTGCTGCTATCATTGAGGATTTATCTCCTGTGGCTACTGCTGATAGATAAAACCCTTAAAAGTCATTGATACTATCTTCTCATGTATTACAATACCTTCGCCAAATTGAGTCTTGAGCAAAGCCAATAACTTTGGTGGGACAATAATGGCTAAATACAGTCTATTTTAACAGTTTAAACCCTATTTTGAGCCAAATTTATCGGCGATGTGGGTCAGAATCTTTGTCTAATTTGTGTTTTTGACTGTTCGTAAGATTTTGGCGAAGGTATTGGTATTACACAGCCGATTTGTATGACTTTTAAATGGTTTGCCAATGAGTTCACTTGGTGAGTGATCGGACGAGGACTGTTGCTACAGCTCTTAAAGCTTATTCTACCGCAGCGGAGGGAAAAGAGCCATTCTGGTCGCCGCACTTCATCTCTATGGCTTACCATTGGCGCAATTCGTTCTCAAAATCGGTTGCTCGTGTGTATAATTTCTCCGGGTGTAATTCACTTTTTGGGAGGTGTGTCGGGGACGCGCGGGGTGCAGTTTGTCAAACCGGTGTGGTTGTTGCTCGTCCCCGGCACACGTTGCGCGCTACTTCTAAAATTAGCCCCCAAACTGAAATGCACCATTTCTCCCCGTGTACTATTAGGAGGTGTAATATGATGCTATAATACGTATGTTCTATTCAACAAAGTAGATTTTGAAGGTGGAGTCGTTATGGTAAATTCCCCCGCTTATTCGTGGGCTGATCGGCAGCCAGCAACAGAACATAGCAATCATCTGCCGGGGCAAGTGCGGCTGACCGCACAACAGCGCGCGATTGTCGAGCATAATCATGGGCCGGCGCTGGTTTTCGCGGTAGCCGGGGCGGGCAAAACAACGGCCATGGCGCACCGCATCCAACGCTTGGTGCAGGATGGCATCTTCCCGCCGCAGCAAATTTTGGCGACCACCTTTAATCGCAGCGCGGCCGACGCATTGCGCGCCCGCGTGGGCGTTTGGCCGGCCTGTGCCCAAGTCGACATCCGCACACTACACTCGCTGGGGGGGGCCATTGTCATGCGCGCCTATCAACGCGGCTATCTACCCTATCTCAAGCCGCAGGCGTTTGAACGCATTGAGAGTGCAACTGAGACCATTCTCAACAAAACGTTGACCATTGCGCGTAGTCGAAAGGTGTCCTATGCGGAGGAGTTGAATCACTTTGATCGCCAACGCTTCTTGACCACCTTGGGCATCTGGAAAGGGCAGTTGGCCTATGCCCATTTGGCGCAAGCTGCGTTGTCGGTGGCGGCGCATGCCATGGCGCGCCAGGCAGAAGCGCCCAAGACCTTAGCGTGGTATTTGGATCTCTATCGGCTCTATGAAGAGGTGCGCCTGACAGATGGTCTGCTCACCTTCGATGACCAATTGATGACCGGGTGGGAACTGCTGTTGCGCTATCCCGATCTTTTGCAAGAAATCCAGCAGCGCTATCGGTGTGTATTGGTCGATGAATTTCAAGATATCAATCTGGTACAAGCGGAATTGCTCGATCTAATCACGGCCCCCCATCGCAATTACATGGCGATTGGCGACGATGATCAAACGATCTATGAGTGGCGCGGAGCCAATGCCAATTTTATTCTGGACTTTGAAACGCGCTACCGCTCACCAGTCTACTTTATGACAGAAAATTTTCGTTGTACGGCGGGTCAAGTCGTATTGGCCAATGGCGTGATCCGCCACAATCAACAGCGGCGCGAAAAACATTTGCAACTGACGCGTGGCTTTGGCGGTGTCACCCAATTCCAACAACATGCCAATGCCGAGCGCATGGGGCGTGCGATCGCCGAGCAGATCAGCGCGGCCCACGCCCAAGGCTATCGTCTGGATCAAATTGTGTTGCTGGTGCGCGTCTATGCCCAAACACCGCCCATTGAGCAGGCGCTCATGGCCGCCAATTTGCCCTATTTTATCGAGGGCGAAGCGCCCTTTTATCAGCGCAGCGAAGTGCAGACACTGATCGACTATTGCCGGCTTGCCTTTACCGA
Source organism: Caldilineaceae bacterium (assembly GCA_034437715.1). Lineage (GTDB taxonomy): Bacteria > Chloroflexota > Anaerolineae > Caldilineales > Caldilineaceae > JAHBVH01. The sequence goes on along the minus strand of DAOTTR010000224.1, from coordinate 4,946 downwards.
GCAGCGCTTGTTGGCGGGCGAAACACTGGCTCCCGATCAATTGCGCCAATTCGAGGCAAGTTGGCGACAGATCTATTGGCAGCCCAAGCGCTATATCAGCCGCGATCTGAGCCAGAAAATTGTCGACTATGTGGCGACGACAGGCACACCGCTCACCGCGACCTTGCGTCTCTTCGCCAGTGAAGCCAAACCAACGGTTGGCGAGAAGATGACTGCTCTGGCTGATACCCTGCTGTGGCTAATTGCCGCGCTGCCGGGTGGTGCGCACGCCAATTGGCCCGCTGTGCAAGTGTTGACAGCGTTGGAGCAACGAATCAACTATCGCCATTTTCTGGAAGAGGCGAGTGGTTTTGCCGAAAGTGGGATTGCCAAGGCCGACACGGTGACCGCTTTTCTCGAATATGCTCAGGACAAGGGCAATCTCTTCACCTTTTTGCAGGCGGTGCGTCAGTTGATTTTGCGCGGTGAACAGGTGGTACAGCACGATCGCACCAATAAAGTGACCATTACCACCATCTTCCGCGCCAAGGGGCGCGAATGGCCGCTGGTGATCGTGCCGCACTGCAATGAGGGTTTTTATCCCTATAAGGCCGCCGACAATATTGAAGAAGAACGCCGCCTGCTCTATGTGGCGATCACACGGGCACGCCAGGAACTCTATCTGCACGCGTTGCAAGAGATCGAGCTTTCGGCCTTTCTGGTGGATGCCCACTATAAACAGCTTCTGGTGGCAGTGCGCCAGATTACTGAAGCACTGCTGAAACCCCCCAGCGCGTGGACTACCCAAGATTACTTGGCGCTGGCGATCCACGTGCCCCAGTTGCATTTGCAGCGCTACTTTCAACAGTGGATTGATTGGTCGGCGGATCAACGACAAGCCGCCGCCACCCAGATGCTGCGTTTCTTTCATACGGTGGCCGAACGCCAACTCTTTGCCAAGCTCAACCTGCCGCCCGATTTTGCCGACATGTGGCGCGCCATGTTGACCAGCAAAGCTGTGCCGCCCGCATTGGATCTGCCCGATCTAGAACGCCTATCTGCCAAATCCCAGCCATCTTTTCTGCAACGCCAGCTTGCCAAGATTTTTACACCGCGTCCGTCCACGACGGCTAAAGCTCCGCTCATCCAATGGGAAATGGGCAACCGTGTCCACCACCCGACCTTGGGCGCGGGCACCGTGATTAAGGTGTTGCGTACCCTATCGCCACCCATTTTGTGGGTGCGCTTTGATGAATCGGGCGCACCCCAGCGTTTCCCGCTTGATACCGATCAATTGCAGCGCGGATAGATAGCTTAGAATTTGGCATCGGCGTCCAACGGGTAGATGGGACGGGGTGTTTGTTGCCAATCGAATTGCTCTAGGTGCGACATGGTTGGCCCCGGCGTGTCGGCGCGCACAATGGCCGAGGTCATCTCGGTATAATACTGGAAATTGCTGGCGGTCTTCAACACGATCATCTTGGCGGTTGCTGGCTCAATGCCAAAGTGACGATAGACAATCGGATGATTGCCGCCAATGCCCTCATGTTCACTGACCACAATCTTGATCGAGCCGATCTCCAAGACCACGGCCCGCCCCATGTTGAACGATTCCATGCCCACGACCGCCGCTTCAATACGCCCGCCACCGATGGCAACGACTTTCCCTGTCACTGTGACCGGTTGGTGAAAATTGGGGGCCAGTTTGCCGCCCAACGCCACCGTGATCGTGCTGCCAACGCCCGCGTCAAGCGCAGCCTGCACCACTTCTTTATCCACAATCGGCAGGAGTGCCGTCTGGGTCACACCCTGGCGCAATAGCTCGCGCAGAATATGCGTGCTGTCGCCGGGCGCGCCACCAAAGACACTGTCGCCTGTGTCCGAGAGGATGACGACCCCTTTTTCCGCGGCGACGGCCTGCCGCACCGCCTCTGCCACCGGCACGCTCTCGTAGACCCAGAATTGATCGCGCATCTCCCACGCTGTCTGCGCGTGCTCCTCGGCGATCTGTTCGGCCAGCACTTGGTCATTGTGGGTCACCACGACCGTTGCCCAGCCACCTTCGGGCACATCGAGCCAGGGTTGCATGGGGAAGGGCGAAACACTGACCACGCCCGGTTGCGTTTCGTAGGCGCGTGCCAGATCAAACCAGACTTTCATGGGCCCACGGCTGGTGAGAAACTGTTCTTGGTGGGTCAACATGGGAATCTTCCGCCAAGCCAGGGTCGGTTTGAGTTCACCGCGCAAAATGGCAAATAGGTGATGCGCTGCCAGCTTGCCGGTCTCAAAAGGCAAGTGCGGTTGGGTGGCATAGCCCACCAAGCTGGTGAGCAAATCGATCATGCGCTGTGTGATATTGCCGTGATGATCCAGCGGCGAGACAATCGGCACGTCCGGCCCCAACACGCGTCGCACGGCGGCCAGCAGATACCCCTCGACATCGGGATCGTTTTCCGCGGCGGCCGCGCCATGTTGGCTAAAGAAGAAGCCATCGATGGGCAACACGCGCTGCAACCCAGTTACTAATTTTTCTTCCAAAAAGCGTAAGGTCTCCGCGGTTAACGCGCCATTGGCCCCGGCCCAGGCGTTGATGATCGGCAACGGCGTATAGTCGAGCTTTTCTTCGGCTGCTGCCGCCAGGAAGCCGCCGATGGGGCCAACCGCGCGCATTTTTTGCAAAATCTCGTCCCCTTCATAGAGGCCAAATTGGCGGAAGGTGTCAACTGTCGTGCGGGTGATGGCAAAACTCGATGTTTCTTGTCCAATGTGGGCAATGGCAATACGCATAGGAACTCCAGGTCTGCTCAAGGCTGGTTAGAGAATCGCGTAGTAAAGACTTTATAGGATAGTAGAAAGAAATAAGTATCCAGTAGGGGCGGCTTGCAGCCGCCCGTTCGCAGCGAGCCAAACGCGGGGCGGCCGCGCAGCCGCCCCTACACATGATTTTGTTGGGCAAGCGCTGGATACGTATTGCTTTGAAATGGCCTAAAGTCTTTACTACGGTCTAATACTGCATACTTTTGCTTACAGTCTACTCGATTGGGGCAACGACTGCCCGATTCGGCATCGTCGCTTACCCAATCGCGCTTTCCCCATTATACATGCATTTATGCGCGACCCTAGCTTCACCGCGCTTCTGTTTACAGGTATAATAGAGAAGATCGGGTTCTACTCGATAGTCTACTCGATACAGGTAGCACCAATAGCCATACAATTGATAGTCCGCAAGAAAAGTCCGCGAGAGAAGGAATCGATTCATGCAAAAAGAATATACGATCGTTGACACCGATATTCATTCTGGCATCCCCGCCAGCCGCATTCGGCATCGTTTGGCGCAACCCTGGCGGATGCGCTTTGAACAGGGCAACCGCAGTTCGGGTTCACTCGGCTATTGGAACCCCAACGGCGTCAATCGGCCTGATGCCATTCTGCCCGATGGGACACGGATTGAAGATAGTCCCGAGGCGATGGCCACCCATCTGCTCGATAAATTTGACATTGATTTTGGCATTCTCAACACAGGATCCGTCCTGCACTTGGGCGTCTCGCCCGAGCCAGACTACGCTGCCGCGTTGATCTCGGCCATGAACGATGTGTTGATCGAAGAGTGGCTGCCCGTGGATCCACGCTTCCGCGCTTCGCTGGCCGTTTATCCCAACGATGCCGAACTCGCCGTGCGCGAGATTCACCGCTTGGGCGCTCATCCAGGCGTGGCCCAGGTGATCATGCCAAGCTCGGCACGCGCCCCCTATGGTCAACGTTGTTACCATCCCATCTATGCCGCCGCCGCCGAACATGGCCTGCCCGTGGCGATCCACCCTGGCACCGAAGGTGTGGGCATCTCGGGCGCGCCCACCAATGTAGGCTATCCTACCAGCTATTTTGAATGGCATACCAGCTTGGTCTGTAGCTATATTGCCCACTTGGTCAGCTTGGTAACCGAGGGCGTCTTTGCCAAGTTTCCGACCTTTAAGTTTGTGATGTTGGAAGGCGGCGTATCGTGGATCCCGCCGATACTGTGGCGATTGGACAAGAATTGGAAAGCCCTGCGTATGACAACGCCTTGGGTTGATCGCCTGCCTAGCGAAATTGTCGCTGATCACATGCGCTTTAGCACGCAGCCACTGGAAGAGCCCGATGATATCAAGCACTTTCATAACAGCCTAGCAATGTTTCCAGCGGAACGCATGCTCATGTTCTCGACCGATTACCCCCATTGGGACGGCGATACACCAGACTTTGCGGCGCGCAACTTCCCCAAAGCCTTGCGCCCAGCGATTATGGGCGGTAATGCCATGAAGCTTTATGGGTTACTCGATCCCGTGTATGCCTGAAGCAATGGTTGAACCGCTGACCGAAACTAGGTTGCACCAAGGTCTGGCTTGGTTAGCGGCGCGCGATCCCGACCTGGCCGCGCTTGTCCAGCGCTTGGGACCGCCACCGCGCTGGGCGCGCGAGCCAGGCTTTGGGGCGTTGATTCTAATTATTCTGGAGCAGCAGGTATCATTGGCTTCGGCGCGCGCCACCTTTGATCGCTTGCTGGCGCTGGTTGCTCCCCTCACCCCAGCCAGCTTGCTGCAACTGGATGACGCCACGTTGCGCGCGATTGGCTTCAGTCGCCAGAAGACCGCGTATAGCCGTCAACTTGCGTCGGATATCCTAGATGGCAAGCTTGATCTGGCCGGATTGGCCACACTACCCGATGATCTGGCCCGCGCTGCGCTGGTGGCGCGCAAAGGCATTGGACCATGGACCGCCGATATTTATCTGTTGATGTGTCTACAGCGTCCCGATGTGTGGCCGGTGGGTGATCTGGCTTTGCAGGTGGCAATGCAAGAGATCAAAGGGTTAGAACGACGTCCGACGGGCGTGGAAATGGAAGCGATTGCCGAACCGTGGCGACCGTGGCGCGCCGTGGCGGCAAGATTGTTATGGCATTACTATTTAAGTGGCCGCAGTCCACAACA
>DAOTTR010000223.1:0-2824 GCA_034437715.1 Caldilineaceae bacterium | reverse complement strand
CTTTGCTCCCCATCTCCGCCTACCTAAGCCATTGCGCACTATCTCTATTCGCTATCATTCCCTTCGCTTCGCTCTGCTTTATGCAAGGAATCCATGGCCATGCATGCACACCCCCGTTTGCTTCGCTTTACCGTCCTATTGGTGGTGTTGAACCTTGTTCTGAACTCAGTTGCGCCGGCCTTGCTCGCCCAGGATGGCACACCGCTCTTTCTGCCCTGGGTTACAAACGGCATTGCACCCGCCTCCGCCACTACTACCGAGGGTTTGCTCTTGCGCACGCGGATCAGCGTCCACACCCCGGCGCAATGGCGCGACCTGGATCGTCTGGGCGTGGTGACGTTGGCCAAAGGTGATGACTGGGCGCAATTGCTGGTTGATGATCAACAATTGGCCACGTTGGCGCGTTGGCGTTACAGCCCAGAAGTGACCGATACCCTGACCACCTTAGCCGGCGCCAACCCGGTCCTGGCCGCCGGCTTTGCGACTTTGCTCCAGTTGGAAGCCGTACTCAGCGGGCAACTTGCCCAAGCCAGCGCGGTCGATGCCACGGCCCGGCGCGCCGAGTTGCGCATGCTGATGCAGGCCGTCAGCGCGCAGCAGATCGAAATGCTGGCGCAGGCCGCCAGTGTGGATACGGATGGCGATGGGTTGACGGATGATCAGGAAGGCTGGTGGTGTACGGATCCGGCCAAGGCTGATACGGATGGTGATCGGACCAACGACGGGGATGAGGTGGCGGCGCTGAAGGCTTGGATGAATAACGGGCGAGCGAGTTTCCCCAGCACCGGCCGACCCTTTCGCGGCTGGCCGGTCTCGCCTACGGGTGGGGCGTGCATCGATGGCGACCAGGATGGAGTACCCGACGATGCCGAGAACAACGAACTCGGTCTCAGCATCAACGCCGAATCCACCGACAGCGACAAGTTTGACGACGGACAGGAACTCTTCGGTCAGACCTACTGCACTGGACAGGGCGGTTTCTGCTCGTATGGCCCGCTACCGCGCAACGCAGACTGGGGGGTGATCTTCGCCGAGATGCCATCATGGGTAAAAGCTCCAGGCAATCATCCTCTGGTTGGTGCGTTTCCCATACCGGAGGTAGATGTGGTGCAATCGTCTCTCAAAGTGAACCTGGTGACGACGATCAGTGACGGGCAGACGACGCTGACGGGCGTGGAAAAATCTTACAGCACGGCAAAGACTGAGGGAACTAGTACGAGTGTTGCTAATACGAAAACCTGGAATGAGTGGGAAGAAATTTCAGAGTCATTACAACAACGAGTAGCGGCTTCTGATATTGGACTTGATGATGTTCAAGCATCTCAGATCGACGGCATTCGATGGGGAAAGGTAGCTGCTGGTACTTTACAACTGGTGGCGGGAGTCGGAACAATTGCACTCGGTTGTGGTGGCGGAGTGGGTGCGGCAATTCTATCTGCTGGTACTCTAGCCGTTCCTGGAGGGTTAGTTTGTGCTGGTGCAATTGCTGGAGGAGGTGGGTTAATCGGTTCTAGCATCAGCGATTTTTCAGACTCTTATGTACCAGATGAAGTTCAGGATTCTACTTCAGTTAATACATATCAGAATGTAGATGTGCGTTTGAACAATCAGATTGATAACCAAGTAGAAGTTGTATTGAATCAATCATTAGATACCAGTGGTGTTACGAAAGCACTTGAAGCAAACCGTATCGCTTACGCACAGACTGGCGAAGTTTTGAATCAACGACTTTACCAAATTGCTAACATTCTGACTGCTCCAACTCGCACAACAACGAACTCACAGGGACATTCTTGGGGAGGTGCACAGACAACTACAACCGAGGAGTATGAAGAACACACTGTCACCAACGGCGAAGCCTTTCTGAATCAGGAATCGTGGAGCAAGACCACTGCCATCGACTCCGCCCACGCCGCCGATCTGCGCTTCAGCTTCACCGTGCGCAATAGCGGCACCGAATACTTAAAGCAACTCAAAAATCTTGCCTTCAACGTCTATATCGGCGACGACCCCAACCCTGCCTGTACCTACTATCTCGCCACCGGGCGCTGTGGCGTGCCGGGCGATGCCGTGCTCTTCGAGAATTACGAACCGGACGAGCGGTCAAACTCGCTGACTGTTGCGCCGATCCCGCTCACACTAGAGCAGATGAAGGCCATTGATCTGAGCCAACCGATCCGCATTGTTGTGGAAGATTTTTCCTACGGCCTTGACGAAGATTTCTATCAGGATGCGGCCCGCGGCGGTGTGCTGATCGCCCTTGAAGATGGCACCCAAGACGGCGACGAAACTATCGACACCTATCTGATCCCGACCTGGGGCGAAGAAACTGTCTTGCAAGTGCTTACCCGCTACTTCCCGCACGAGACGGACGCTGAAGGCAATTTGATCGCCATTAAGACGCCAGAGTACCAGACGGGTAAACCGGCCTGGTGTCAAAGCGCAACGCAAGTGGGCAACGCCTGGTGGTGCCGCCATGCTCTCTCGACCGCCGACTGGTGGAATGTCTATACTGACGGGTTGGGCGATGGCGCTGAAGGCTTCCAAGACACGCCGGCGGCACCCGGCGCGGTGGCCCTGTTCCGGTTTAACCAGGACTCCGACCTCGACGGCTTTTCGGATCGCTCCGAACGCCAACTGGGTACGGATGTCAATGACGCCGCTTCCTTCCCACACCCCGAAGTGTTGGCGGGCCTGCATAGTATCCGTAGTGGCAACAAAGTGACCAGTACACTTTCGCTACTCAACACCGGCATCTACGATGCCTATGGCGTCGAGGCGGTGATGGTCGCGCCCGACGATTCGGTCAGCATCACCAATAACA
>DAOTTR010000222.1:0-30235 GCA_034437715.1 Caldilineaceae bacterium | reverse complement strand
GAAACCCGGTGAGAATCGCCAGCGCATAACGCTTGTAACAACTGGCGCCGGCCGTACGGTTAGTGTGCCTTTTTCACCGGCGCAGTGGATTCGCGGATGAAAAGTTGCGTTTCCACCTGTTGTATATGGGTTATTGTGTTTGGGAGATTTACAGAATTGTGCAACAAGTCAAGCAGCATTGTCATCATGATGCGACCGATCTCGTGCCGGGGGAGAGCAATCGTTGTTAAGGGGGGCATCACTTGTGCCGCAAAGGGCACATCACCAAAGCCGATGACCGAAAGATCGCGCGGCACTTGCAAACCGCGTGTACGGGCCTCGCCAATCACGCCAATTGCGGTTAAATCGTCGGCGGCAAAGATGGCCGTAGGTGGTTTAGCCAATGCCAGCAGCTCGATCAGCGCGGCTTTGCCACTGGCAAAACTCATGTTGCCATCGATCACCACCACGTTTGCAGGTTCGATCCCATGCGCCCGCAGTGCGCCCAAAAACGCCTCGCGTTTGCGGCGCGACGTGCGAATATGGGGTGGGCCGCCAATATGGGCAAAGCGTTGATGGCCGAGATCCACCAGATGATTGGCGGCTTCGGCAATGCCCGTTTCAAAGTTTGAAATTACCACGCCCACTTTTTCATCCAGCGGCGGCGGCGTCCAATCCAGGGCAACCACAGGAATTTGATTGCTGACGAGTTCAACCACAAATTGATCGGATAAGCTGGTGGTCGTCACCAGGACGCCATCCACCTGCTTGTCGATCAGCGAATCGGCAAAACGGCTGCCACGCTGGGGGTCATACATGGTGTTGCAGAGAAAAATATCGAAGTTATGGGCAAGCGCAATACTTTCCACCCCCAGGATCACATCGGCATAGAAGGGGTTGCTAATGTCAGAAACCAGAAGTCCAATGGTCTGGGTGCGCTTGAGAGTAAGACTACGCGCAACCCCGCTGGGCCGATAGCCCAAGTCGCGAATCACAGCCAGCACATGGGACCGCGTCTGCTCGCGCATATATTCCGAGCTGTCGTTTAAGACACGACTGACCGTACTCTTCGAGACCTGAGCGGTGCGGGCAACATCTTCAATCGTCGGGCGGGCCATCATGCGTTTTTCCTAAATCAACCTCTTGCGCAGAAATTTGGATACAGGACGAACGAACAACGCAGTTGATAGGTGAGGCAATTTCTCGATTTATGAAACCGGTTTCGGAAGTGCTATCTAGTGTAACATAGAGGTATTTTGGCTGTCAAAGTCGAAAAAAGTGTCTGCGGGGTCCGATTGTGCAGATTGCCAGCCAGCCAGTAGCAGGTACTTGAGCAAGCACAAAGCAGATAGAGCGAAATGGGGGCCAGTAACACGGGTATGGTCTATCCAAAAAGCGAATTTTGTTGTCAACCTTGCATAAGTTGCTTTCGTGATGCAGATATACTATGGATGACGATGACGTTCTGAGCAGCCACCGCAAGAAAGGCGAGGCCATGGGCAAGGCAGAGGTAAAACAATCTTCAAAACAACCTTTCGACATTCATGTAGCATTGGCCGCGATTGGCGCGGCGGTGCGCCCATTTGCACCGGCTGCGCTCTTTCAACTGGCCGCGGAAGGGTTCGGCTCGGCCTTTGAACAGTTGATGGCGTGTATTATCTCGATCCGCACCAAAGACGAGGTAACCTTGCCTTGTGCCAAACAGCTCTTCACCATGGCGCGCACGCCAGCAGACCTGGCACAATTGACCCCAGCCGAAATTGATCGTGCGATCAGCCAAAGCACCTTTCACGAAGCCAAAGCGCCCCAGATGCTAGCGATTGCCCAGCGCATCTTGCGTGAATATGCTGGCGAGTTGCCCTGTGATTTTGCGGTGTTGACCTCTTTTCAGGGGGTTGGTCCCAAGTGTGCCAACCTGACATTGGGCATTGCGTGTGGACAGGCCAGAATCAGTGTCGATGTGCACGTACATCGCATTACCAATCGCTGGGGCTATGTCACCACGCGCAATCCAGAGGCAACGTTGGCGGCCCTGGAAGCAAAGCTACCCGCCGAGTATGCAGTGGAGATTAATCGCGTCTTGGTACCTTTTGGTAAACATATCTGCACCGGCATGCGGCCCAAGTGTTCTACCTGCCCCGTGCTAGCGATGTGTGCTCAGGTCGGCGTCACCGAACACCGCTAGCTGCCAATTACAGGCCCAGCTCTTGCTGAATTGTATCGGCAGCCCACAGCGCGAGGGCCGCAATGGTGAGGGTAGGGTTGGCTGTACCGACGGTCGGAAAGACACCACTGCCCAACAAAAAGAGGTTGGGGTGATCATGGCTGCGCTGTTGGGCGTTGACGACCGAGATCTTGGGATCGGTGCCCATGCGATAGGTGCCCATGACATGGCCCGCACCTTCGTGCGCCGTGCCATGCTCGCGAAAGGTCACCCCCACGGCATCAAAAATCTGGTCAGCAATCCGGCGCGCCTCAACCATGCCTTTTTCCACAAAGTCACCCAATCGATAATCGATCTGGGGGCGCGGTAGCCCGAGCGCGTCCAATTTGTCCCACGCCGGGGTCACGCGATTTTCGGGTAGGGGCATCTGTTCCATGAGGATGGCAAAGCGAAACTGGCGGGCCACTTGGGCATTGAGTGCGTTGCGTAATGCCGCGCCGCGTAAGCCTTGGCCGAGCAAGTCAGTAACCAGCACATCGGGAGTCGTGCCAGGAAAGGACCAGCCATCCTCGCCAATCGCCATGCGGAAGGCCGACCGTTCACGCCGAAAATCGCCATCGCGGAAATCCTCGATTCCGGCATTTTCCAATGGCGAGCGATAAGGATAGAGTGGGGTCTCGGCCAGCGCCCAACTCAGTTGAACAGGGTGATCCATCAGATTGCGTCCCACTTGGTCGCTGCTGTTCGCCACGCCATTGGGCAGGGCATCTGTACGCGACATGAGCAGCAATTTGGGTGTTTCGATGGCATGAGCAGCCAACACAAAGATACGCCCTGTCGCGCGATGCTCGCTGCCATCGGGATGTTTGAAGCGCACACCACTGACTTTGCCCTCGCCATCGATCTCCACCTGATAGACCACGGCCTGCTCGATAATCTCAGCCCCAGCGGCTTCGGCTTTGCGAGCATGCACTGTTGCATCATACTTGGCCCCAATCGGGCAGATAGGCACACAACTGGCGCTGCCGCAACAAGGAGGACGACCTTCAAAGGCAATTGAGTTGCGCGCCTGAGGCGTCTCCTTAACACTGTATCCCAGTGGTGTCACGGCAATCGCCAGTTGGCGATCCAGATAACTCAGCGGCAGTGGCGGCATGGGATATTCACCCTTGCGCGGCGAGCCCAAGTCTTCACTTTTGTTGCCAGCGACGCCAAGCTCCTGTTCGGCGGCCGTGTACCACGGTTCCAGGTCGTCATAGGTGAGCGGCCAATCGGCGGCAATGCCATATTGGCTTTGCAACTTGAAATCAGTGGGTAGATGGCGCAACGAGGTCCCCAGCCAATGCCAGGTTGTACCGCCCACACGTCGTACATAGGTGCTCTTGAAAGGCGTGGGACCCACCTGCACATAGTAGTCATCCAGCGCAGCGACAGAAGGGCTGGGCGCATAAGGCACAGAAGGATAGGGGGCATCGGGCGTTTTGACCGCGGCCTGGCGATAGGTAGCCAGTGCCTCGGCGCGATTGACACGCGGGCCCGATTCTAATACAAGTACCTTGGCCCCGGCTTGGGTTAACTTCCAGGCCGTTAACAGGCCAGCGACACCGGCACCCACAATGACAACATCTGCTGTGTACTCTGTCATTTTACACTCCAAATCCCAACGCTTGATAGGCAGGCGACACATTGTCAGGCACCGATGGCGCGGCATTGACAACGGCGTCGATCCAGACGACACCCTCACATTCAGGACAAATAGGCAGCTTTTCCTGCTGAAAGTGACGTGTAAAGCCACAGCGACAACAGGCCAATGTGCTCTGCTCGTTGACAAAATCTCCCACATGGAAATTCTGGATTTTGACCAGATCCCACGGCGGAACCAGGCGTAACCCTGGGCGATTTGGCGCATTCGGATCAACAAATACGCTAATCTGACCATTTTGTTCAAAATAGGCAGCACGCAACGTACCCAAATTTTCCACCCCTTGCCCGCGCAGAAATTCAAACAACTCATCCTGACTGAGCCCAAAGCGCCGCAAATTATGGACGTTGATTTTACCATCTTGCACCAAGGTAGTGGGTACCCCCTCGACAATCTTTTCGACTGCCTCATGGCGGCTCATTAACCAATTAATGCTGCGGTTCAGCACGACAATCGTCGTAATCACAGCAAAGCCATGCAACATGGGCACATCTGGATAGAACATAGGATCACCCACCGCCGAGCCCAGTGCAATCACTAGTGCAAATTCAATCAGCGAGAGTTGCCCAATTGCACGCCGACTGAGCAGGCGAATCAGCAACAGGGTAAAGACATACATAATGACCGTACGCACGATCACTTCCAGCGTGAAGGTCCACGGTAGGTCGCCAATGAACATGCGATGCAGATCGAAAAGCTGAAAATCAGACCCTTCCATACAATGATCCTCTTAGGCGCGACTAAGCGCCATCCCTCGTTGATAAAATTTAAGACCCAACAGTCGTCAGCGCAGGCTGAAATGCCCAGAAACCGGGTGAACCACAGATGGTCGGTGGCTTGGTAAAGTCCAGAATTTTCCAGGCCAGCGCATCGACAAAGGTGACTACAATGTCGTTTCCCTGCGCGTCTTGATATTTACCGGTGTACCACAGTGCGATAATCTGATCCGCCAACTGCTGCATGGCTTCATCGGCGAAAATCCCCGCCGCTTCGATTGCTTGCAGCGTCGGCGGTGGCGCTGCCGACGTGAACCCGGCTTGTTCGTAGAGTGCAATCAGATCAGACGCGCTCGTCGCTTGCAAATAGGCCAGATAGAGGCTGCCCAAGCCCGGATCTAGCGCCGGCACGCCGGTGAGCAGGGCAGAGAGCGCGAGAAAAGTCGCCACTGCACCCGCTTCACTTGCCGCAGTCAGCCCAACCGATGCTTGCGGGTTGGGCAACATCCGCAACGGTGGGCTTGAGACAGAGACAGGGGGGTCAGGGGGGGCTGTTCTGGGGCCACAAGCGGCCAAGGCAGCACCCGTTACGGAAACCGATAGTCTCACCAGAAAGGCGCGTCGGCTCAACCAGTGGCCAGCGCGGGAAGCAATTTGGGATGAAGTATCAGGCTGATTTTGCATAAAACGGGCTACTTTCGCAAAGTATATAAATACGCGCTCATGTCGCGTGCAGCTTGTTCGGTAACGCCCATGTTGGGCATGGCAGTCCCTGGTTCTACCGTCTGGGGTTCACGCAACCAGAGGATCAAATTGTCGGGCGTGTTACTCAGCGAGCCAGCAATATAGTGACGATCTGCCCAGGCATCCAACGGCGGTCCCACATAGGAGACAGCGCCGGGCACCCCTGGGATCACATGGCAAGCGCCACAGCCATAGGCTTGTAACGAAGCAGCGCCGCGGTCGGCGTCACCCCCTTCGACACGACTATAGGAAGGCAAAAAAGGAATGCTGCACGCAGACAACAGCAGCACTCCGCTCAATAGCAGCAGTTGCCAAGACCCGCTACGCCATCCAGTATCGTTACTGCGCATCCTATCGTTCTCCCCCAAACATCAGCTAGATCCAGGTACACGGCTGCAAAACAATAAACGAGATGCCTGTGACCAGGGTGACCAGGACAAACAGGGGCACAAGGAAAAGGCCACCAAAGGCCATAAATCGGGTTGGGCTATCCTCGATGGCTTGTTGGCGCGTGCGCCGCCATTCGACCAAGGCGCGCTGCCCGCCCAGTACGATCAGCACAACGGTCAGCAGTGTCAACCCAAGCTCGACCCAAATCCAGCTTGGCACATTCAACAGAGGCAGTTGCCAGAAATTCACGGCACAGGCGGCTTCGGCCAGCATATAGCCTACAAAAAAATAGAGCATATAGCACACTGGCCCGGCCAGCAAACTAAACCACAGTGGGCGTAGCGATTGTGCTAGCGGAGGCACAGCCTTGGTAGACGGCAGATTTGTGCTTGCCATGGGTGTTTTGCGCCTCCTTTGACTTTTCTGTTGACTTTTCTGTTGTCTTTGCTGTTTCACGGCCACAAACTCCTACGTCAGATAGGGTGCCCCGTAGACAATGGCCACGGTCACCGCCCAGAACGCGGCCAAGGCGCACCAATAGAGCAAGCCAACCTCGACAGCGACATGTTCACGCGCCGAGTAACGTCCCTGCCAGGCCCACACTTGCGTGAGCCCAGTCTGTAACAGCCCGCCCAGCGTCACCATCATCAGAAAGCCCCCCAACGTATAGACCAGCGAGCCATACGCATGTAATGTATGGTCAAACGCAAGCTGGGTAAAATCATAATAGAGCAGCGCCATTGCCGCCGCACCCGCCACAAACGTCACGGCTAACCCCAGACGCAACGCGCCCTGGTTATCTTGCCGAATGCGCTGCTGAGCCCACCATAGGCTGCCAGCGCCCACGAGCATACATAGCAAGGCCAGTCCCGGCCAGAGCAAACCCGGCAGCGGCATAGTTTCGGGCGGCCATTGCAAACTTTCCAGGCGTAGATAGAAATAGCTAAAATGAATGGTCGCCAGCCCCACGGCGAGAATCAGAATCATCAGCCCCATGGCCCAGCGCGAGATCGAAGGACTACCATTCGGATAGACGGGAATGCCATGTTCACGTTCAAAGGCTAACTCTTCTTCGGTGGTCGGAATCGAGTGCGGCCAGTGCCAGGCGATCAAGCTACCAATCGTGATGATCGCACCGGATAATACTAGCCAGCGGTAACTGAAAATTTCGGCGGCAAAGATCGTGATCACGCCAACCGAGGTGATCGCCGGCCAGATCGATGGTCCGGCAACGCGGAAGACTTCTGTCGGTTTAGCCTCTACCAAACTTGTGGTGAGGACGGCGCGCCAGTGTAGCGGCCAACGGCCGAGCGCTTCAACCAAACGCACAACTGGTTCCTCGCCTGTGGTCAGTTCCGGTTGATCCCATAGAGGGTGGCGACTGCGCACAATGGGCAGCACCGTAAAGCCATGGGGAATGGGCGGCGATGTAGTGGCCCATTCCAACGAGTCTGCACCCCAGGGATTCGACCCAGCGGCTTTGCCCCAGCGCATACTATAGAAAAAGTTGACGATAAAGACCAGCACCCCGGCAGCCAACGCAAAGGAGCCAATGGTAGAGATCAGGTTGTAGCTGCCCCAGCCCAGACCATCCAGATAGGTGTAGTAGCGGCGCGGCATCCCCAACAAGCCCACAATATGCATGGGAAAAAAGGTGATATTAAAGCCAATGAACATTAGCCAGAAGCCCCACTGCCCAAAACGCTCGTCCATCAGCTTGCCCGACCACTTGGGGATCCAATAGTGGAGCGCGGCAAAGATCGGGAAGGTAACGCCGCCGATCAGCACATAATGCAAATGCGCTACGACGAAATAGGAGTCGTGGACCTGCCAATCGAACGGCACCACACCTACCATCACGCCGGTAAGGCCGCCGATGACAAAGATGACCAGGAAGCCGACAATATACAAAAACGGCGTTCGCCAGACGGGACGACCATTGGCGATGGTCGCGATCCAGGCAAAGATTTGCATCCCCGCGGGGATGGCGATCAAAATGCTGGCGGCGCTAAAAAATGCCATGGCCACCTGGGGAATGCCCACGGTGAACATGTGATGCGCCCACAGGGCAAAACTCATAAAGCCGGTGGCGATCAAAGCCATGACAATATAGTTATAGCCGAGCATACGTTGGCGCGCGAAGACAGGCACAATCATCGAAACCATGCCGGTTGCCGGGATAAATTGAATGTAGACTTCCGGGTGGCCAAAGATCCAGAAGAGATGTTGCCAAAGCAGCACACTGCCGCCCGCTTCTGGATTAAAGAATTGTGTGCCAAATTTGCGATCAAGCTCTAGCAGCAAACTGGCCACAAAGAGGGTGGTAAAGGCAAAGAGAATTGCCAGTGCCGTCACCAGAAAGGCCCAGGCAAAGATCGGAATCCGCGTGATCGACATACCGGGCGCGCGCAGCCGCGCAATCGCAACGATAATTTCCACGCCTGCCGCAATCGCACCAATCTCGGCAACACCCAGGGCCAACAGCCAAAAGTCGAGCGCCAGCCCTGGTGAATAGCGCGGCCCACTCAGCGGGACATAGGCAAACCAGCCGGCGTCGGGCACGGCATTAAAGAAATAGCTGACATAGAATAGCATACCACCGAGAAAAAAGGTGTAGAGACTAAACGCACCCAGGCGCGGAAAAGGCATTTCACGGTTGCCCAACAGAAAAGGCAACAACATAATCGCAAAGCCTTCTAACATGGGTACGGCAAACAGATACATCATTGTCGAGCCATGCATGGTAAACAGCTCGTTGAAACGCTCTGGGCCAATCAGGGTGGACTGGGGCTGCGCCAGTTGTAGACGCATAAGCAACGCCGCAACACCGCCCACCAAGAAAAAGAAGAAAGCGGTGCCCATAATGCGCGTGCCCAGCGCATCATTTTGCAAAGAGGAAAACCAGCCAATGATGCCGGGTGGATCGGCCCACAACTTGGCTAATTTTTCTTCAGCAGTCTGCTCCACTGGGGCGGGTGGCTCTTGCGTTAGCCCTTGGTCAGGCGCATGGGGCAGAGCGGATTCGGACATTGAAAGCGCCATTGCGTCTCTTTCCTCTGTGAACTTCTGTAGAATTGCTTAAGCAAACGATAAAAGTTTCTAGCGCAGCGTTTGTAAATAGGCCAAGAGTGCCTGCAAGGCAGCACCATCAAGATTCTCGGCGGGTGGCATCAGGTTCCCCGGCTTGATATGTTGCGGATCGGCAATCCAGCCACCCAAATTGCCAATGTTGTTCACGATCATCGCTGAACCGAGTGTGCGGCGCGCGGCCAGATGGGTGAGATCCGGACCAAGATCGCCCGTGGCGTTGGTGCCGGCGACAGTATGACAATTGATACAGGTGGAAGCGAGAAAAATTTCCTGGCCTTGCTTGGCCAAGTCATCGGTTGGTTGCGCCGCGGGTTGGCGCTCAGATTCTAGCCAGGCCGCAAATTGTTCTGGCGGCTCGGCGATCACCAGAAACATCATGTTGGCATGTTGCACACCACAATATTCGGCGCACAGTCCGCGATATTCGCCGGGCCGGTCGGCCTGAATCCAAAAGGTATTGGTCTTGCCCGGAATCAGATCGAGCTTGCCGTGCAACTCTGGCACCCAGAAACTATGGATCACATTATCCGAGGACAAGTGAATCTGTACGGGCTCGCCCACCGGAATATGAATTTCGTTAGCCGTCTCAAATTGATGGTCGGGATATTGAACTTCCCACCACCACTGTTGGCCCATCACATGAATCACGAGCGGATCGGCTTTGGTAAGCGAGGATAAAGCCCAGAGTGTACGCACCGTGGCCACCAAAACGATGGACAGGACAATGACGGGCAGAATGATACCACCCAGCACAATCGCCCGCGTGCCGCGCACAGGGCCAGGCGTATCATGCTGCTCCGTTTTCTTTCGTCGCCAGAGCGCCACCGCCAAATAGGCCATCACAATCAGAAAGACTACCGTCCCCAGCCCCAGCAGTAGCCACCAAAGATCAGCCAGAAAGATCGCCGCGCCTTGCGGCTCGAGGGTGGAGGGCGTGTTATTCATGCAGACATTCCTTTCAAAAGTGCGCTTTGTCTAGATGGTAGTCTAGCAAGCGGGGCAAGTAGTGCCGATAGGCTATGGCACAGATAGATTATATAGCCCCGGATATACATACATAGGGAATCGGGACATATTGCTCTTTACTCATGGACAAACCATTTAAAAGTCATGCAAATAAGCTTGGTAATACACGAGAGCGTATATATGACTTTTAAGGGTTTTATCTATCAGTTGCCGACCCACCACTGAATTTCGTTCCCCGTTAGTGTATAAAGATACGCGCCCATATCGCGTGCATCCTGTTCGGTAACCCCCAGGTCGGGCATGGCAGTACCAGGCTCGACGCTTTGTGGATATTGCAGCCAATAGCGTAAATTTTCTGGCGTATTGGACAGGGTGCCGGCAATATAGTGGCGTTGGGCCCAGGCGGTTAGCGGCGGCCCGACAAGCGCATTGGCACCGCGCACGCCAGGAATGACATGGCAGGAATGACATCCATAGTCGCGCAGGGCGATCGCGCCCTGCGCGGGGTCACCGCCAGGCATCCTGGTAGTTGCACCTGCCGTGCCGAAACAGCCCACGAGGCTGAGGCTGCATAAGCCAGACAGGAGAATTCCCACAATTCCATAGAACTTTTTATGGCTGAATCTCATCTGGCGCGTCTCCTCGAATACCGCAACTACGCGGCCAAATTAGCGGAACTTGGCGTTACAACTCGCGTTGTGCCAATGTGGATTGGGTGGATTGGGTGGATTGGGTGGATTGGGTGGATTGGGCGCGGGCATGTGTCTGTTCCATTTCGCGCAGCCAGCGCGTAACCAGGATCAGCATAGCACCCAAATAGAAAAATCCTACAGGAATCCACATAATCACACCGGCCAACTGTTGATCGGCGAGTAACGTTAGCCCCCATTGCGCGACACTTGCCGCGTAGACGGGATAGAGCGGTGTGGCGGCAAAGGTGAGTAGCGCGCCAAGCAAACCACTATGCATGGCCGTGGTAAAGATGATCAACAAGACCGTGCCATATCCAGTGCTACGGTACCGCCCGGCATAGACCAGCAGCCAGCAAAAGAGCAGCGATACACCAGAGAAACTAAGATGTTCTAGCGTATGAATAAAACGGTTTAGCACGGCGGCTTGATAAAAGACCGGTGCATGCCAGATCCACAGCACAAGGCCAAAGAGGCCCCAGATGGTTAATGGATTCAGCATAAATTGCCAGAACCGATGTACAAGTTGCGACCACCCTCGTTGCCGCCACCACTGGGTTACTGGGCGACGCCAGGGGTGCGGTATGGCCCACATAAAAAGTGCTGGCGGCGCACCCAGCATAAAGAAGAGCGGTGCCACATAGAGCAGCAACATGTGTTGTACCATGTGCGCCGAGAAGAGCGCAGCGCTCAACGCATCCAACGGGGAAACAAGCGCAACGACCAGGGTAAGCATCCCCAAGCCAAACAACCCGATCTGGCGGCGCGAAACGCTACGTCCCACACCTGCCCGCTGCCACAAGGCATAAACGCCACGCCCATAGCAATAACCCGTGCCAATCAAGCCACCAATCAGCCACGGATCCCAATGCCAGGCTTGCCATAGATCATGGGGGGCCAGGGGCGCGTCAGTGTGGGCCATGAGCGCGCGTAGATTTGCCTGCATAAAAATGGCCAACAACAGTAGCAGCGAGCAACGACGCAGCCAGCCATGCCGAATCGCCAGAATTTTCGCCATAGATTAAATCCAGTTACAAGATTGCAACACCAGAAATGGAATACCGGTCAGCAGAATCAATGTTGTAAAAAGGACACTCAGTAATAGGCCACCAAAGCGCATAAAAGGCACGGCCTCATCCGCCGCATCTGGTTGTGATAGATCGCGTTGACGCCAGCGCCGAAAGTTTGATAAACCCGTGAGCAGGATAAGTAGCGCGGCAACCAAAGTCAGGCCAAGCACGATCACAGCATAGAGGGACAAACCACCAACAGTGTTTTGCAATACCCCCGTCTGACAAGCAAATTCTACCAGCATGTAGCCACTGATAAAATAGATGGCATAGACAATAGGTCCTGTCAGCAGGCCCAACCAGAGAATGCGCTGTTTCTCTTTGATCTGGCTTCTATAGGTCGATTCGGGAACAACATCAATATTACCAGACATGAGCATTCCTTTGTGGTTACACTACATCGACATGCACCTTCCTTGACTGCGCGAACCCGGCCTAAGCGGCTGGGTCAAAGCGCAGGAGATGACGCTGCCAACCGGCAACAACGCGCGCTTCTGGCGCAGCGTTGCCCAATCGTAGGCCAAAGACCTGGGCCATAGCGCGCAAATGGGCTTGTGCTGGTTCGATATGCCCACCGCGCGTGGCCGCGGCCAAAATCGCTTCGGCTACGGTTGTCAAGACCTGCAACGCCGCCGGTGTATCCAGATCTCGATCCATGGCCGCGCCAAACACAGCTTGCAAAGGCGTGATCGCCAGGGTTTGCCCTTGGCCGCTGGTTGCTTGGGCGGCATCACTTACTTGTTGCGCCAGCGCCGTCATCGCCGGCAATTGCTTTTCATCAAAATCCCAGGGCGCGCGATAGTGATGCTGGCCGAGATAGATGCGTAGGGCATCGGGCGCAATCTTCTCTAATAAATCGTTGACCATGACTAAATTGCCAAGCGACTTGCTCATCTTTTCGCCAGCATAGCGCACCATGGCCACGTGCACCCAATTGCGCACAAAAGGTTGCTTGCCCGTCACCGGTTCTACCTGGGCAATTTCGCATTCATGGTGCGGAAAGAGCAGATCACTGCCACCACTGTGCAGATCAATCATATCGCCCAGAAAATGGGTAGACATGGTAGAGCATTCAATATGCCAGCCAGGGCGACCCGCGCCCCACGGACTTGCCCAAGCAGGCTCGCCGGGCGCTTGGGCCTGCCAAAGCACAAAGTCAAGCGGATCGCGTTTATGCGGATCATCGGGCAGATTGCCATGTTCGTTGGCAACGTCTAGCATCTGGTTGCGTCCAATGCCACTCAGCTTGCCGAACTCTGACCAATTGTCCACATGGTAATAGACATTGCCCTCCACCACATAGGCCATACCCGTGTCGAACAAAGCCTGCACCATGTCGATAATCTGTGGAATCACATCGGTGGCACCGGGGAAGAAATCGGGCGGGCGCACGTTTAGGCGTTGCATATCGCGGATAAAGTGGGCCGTCCAGCGATTGCCCAATGCGCGCCAATCTTCGCCGACCTCCTTGGCTTTGCGCAGAATATCATCATCAATATCGGTTACATTCTGGGCATAGCGCACTTCGTGCCCCAGATATTCCAAATAGCGAATCAGCGTATCGTTGACCACATAGGTAAACGCATGGCCGACATGGGTGGTGTCATAGGGGGTAATGCCACAAACATAAACGGTCACCGGGCGCGCCGGGATCGTAAAAGGTTCAATGCGTTTTGTTTGTGAGTTATAGAGATGCATGATTTGTGCTTTCTCTGGCAGATAAAGTCGATAAAAGTTAGATGGTTCAGTTCATTGGGATTTTAAGGGGTCATTTTAAGGTATCCGGGAGACGCTGCGTGTCCAATCTGCAATGGACAAGATTTTGCCCAAATAACCAGTAACATTGTCCAGACTAAAAGCCAAAGTCAAACCAATTGGTGCCAAACAGGATCGAACAGGCAAAAATTGAGGCAACCAACAGCAGAATAACACCACAACCGGCACCCGAACAGCCGCCACGGCCAAAGCCCACATTATCATTGAGCCAGTCAAAAAGCCAACCCAACGCCACCAAGCGCAAAATGCCACCGAGACAACCAGGACGTTCTTCCATGTTTACTTTCCTTCTGTTTATTTTCCTTGCATGGCTCATCTTTTAATCTTTTATAGATGGCCTTATCTGAATCGTAGATGTTATATGCTTGAAGAGATTTTCCTAGAAAATTGTACATAAGCGCAGTGGATGAGGCATAGAGGTGGGATATAGTTACAGCTATATCCTGCAATAGCCCATGCCCGTATCGCTTGCCTATTTGAGCAAGAATGCAATTTTGAGCGAACATACAATGATTGTATCGCAACTTGTATCTCTTTTCTCTATCTTCCTCTATAAATTACGCTGTAATTTGAGCTATGCTTCACAACGTGCTTATTGTAGTCGTAATGCTGGCGGTCATTTATAGCCCGTAGACAACGAAAGCAAAATTATAGTTTTCAATCGATAGTTCGATTGTAACCAATGGTAACCATTGGTAACCATTGGTAACCATTGGTAAAGGATGAATGGTAAAGAATGAAGAAGATGGGGGAAACCCATGAGTGAATCTGCCACAGCGCATGAGCACACGAATGACCCTGTGGTAGCGTTTACTGGTACCGAGATCGCCCCGCAGTGGACGATACGATCTGTCATGCTGGCAACGCTGATTGCTGTAGGCATTGGCTTAGCTTTCTTATTGCTCTATCGTTTTTATATGATTGTCTTTCTATTTTTTGTGGCGTTTAGTTTGGCGACAGCGCTAAAGCCACTTGCTGGATGGCTCCAAAAACACAATATTCCATTGCTGTTGGGCATCCTGCCTTTCTATGGGGTGCTGTTAGGCCTATTCATCGGGGTTTTGTGGTTTATTGGCCCCACCCTGATCACCCAGATCACAACGGTTGCCAACGACTTGCCTGGCTATTACAATGACTTGCGGATCTATCTGCAAAATTCACCAAACGACCTATTGCAAACGCTGGGATCGCGGCTCCCAACGGAGCTAGCACTGCCCGTCGGCCTACTACCCGACACCGCTGTAAATACCAGCGACCTACTACCCGGCACCGCTGTAGATACCAGCGATCCGATCAGCTTGATTGGTCAAGCATTGAGCAACCTTGGCAGTGCGATCTTTATGTTTATTGCAGTGCTGCTACTTGCTTATTATTGGCTGGTCGAGGGCGACATGCTGATTCGGCGCATTGTTTTGCGCTTTCACTTGGAACGGCGCGAAGAAATACGCGCGCTCATTGCCGAGGTTGAGGTCAAAATTGGCAGCTATTTCCGCGGCCAGTTGCTATTGTGTGTGATCATTGGGGTGGGTGCCCTGATCGCCTTTTTGATCATCGGTGTCCCCAATGCACTCACCTTGAGCTTGATCATTGGGATTACAGAGGCAATCCCCATCCTTGGCCCAACGATTGGGGCCGTTCCTGCCATCTTGATGACCTTATCGATGGCACCAGAGAAAAGTCTCTGGGTTGTCATTGCCTTGGTTGTGATTCAGGGATTGGAAAACAACTTTTTGGTACCGCGCATTATGGACAAATCCGTTGGCGTGAATCCACTCGTTACCATTCTCGCGATTGCGGCCTTTGGCTTGCTCTTTGGCATTGTGGGCGCGATCTTGGCGATTCCCTTGGCCGCGATTATTCAGATTTTAATCACCCGTCTGCTCTTCAGTAAGCCGACCTCCGAAGAAGTCTCAACACCAGCCAATCGCGGAGCGCGCCAAACGCGCAGCCGGGTTGCCGTCCTCCGCCTAGCGGCGCAGGAACTAGCCCAGGATGTGCGCAAACAAGGGCGCAACAGTGGCAAACAGCAGGTCCATGATAATCAGATCGAGCAGGCGGAAGATATGATCGAAACTGTTGCCAGCAACCTAGAGACCTATTTGGTGCAAAAGGAACAGCGCGTATGAAGCACTTAGCACTGACCATTACCACAACGCTGGCCACGTTGGCGATCATTTTGATCCTGTGGCAATTGCGCAGCATTGTCTTTCTCTTTCTCTTTTCGATCATCATTGCTGGGGCAGTGCGTAGGCCAATTGATCGCCTGATTCAACGCCAATTCAAACCCTGGCTGGCCATGACAATCATGTATGGTGTTGTGCTCTTCGGGCTGACCGGATTGATCCTCATGATCGCCATGCCGCTGGCCAATGAGATCGACGCATTGACAGAAGCGCTGACGCAACTCTATGCGCGCGGCTACGCGGTGATGCAAAGTGACATGCTAACCGGTAATCCTCTGTTAGATCGCCTGCCATCCAGTGAGATCGTCAGCCAATTTTTGCTAGACAATCAACCAGCAGGGCTCGTAAAGCTGCTCATGGGCGCGACACAAGGCGTTGCTTTCTTTGTTGGACAGGCCAGTCTGGCCATTGTGCTCAGCATTTATTGGACCGCCGATCAATTGCATTTTGAACGGTTATGGCTGTCCCTTTTAGCCCCTGGGCAACGCACGCGCATGCGCGATCTTTGGTATACGCTCGAAGAGAATATGGGTGCCTATATTCGCAGCGAGGTCTTACAGAGTGTATTCGCCGGTGGACTCCTTACACTCGGCTTCTGGCTCATGGGGGTCAACTATCCATTTCTATTAGCGGCGATTGGAGCGATTACTTGGTTTATTCCACTGGTGGGGGCCCTCTTTGCCATTCCCCTGATTGCGCTCATTGCCTTGCTCAATGGGCCGACCCTGGCAATTGCCGCGGCGAGCTATAGCTTGCTGATTTTCTTTCTCATGGAATTTGTGATCGAGCCGCGCCTCTATGATCGCAGCAAATATGGGGCTATTCTCGTAATCTTGGTGATGATGGCGATGGTTGATGCATTGGGGATTGCGGGTCTGTTGCTGGCCCCACCGCTTGCCCTTACCATCCAAATGATTATGGATGAATTCTTGAGTACACCCGCGGCACCGGCCCCTGTTGCTTCTGCGATCACACTACAGGATCTGGAAGAACAATTGGCCCAAGTACGCACGGCAGTAAACCAAACGGAAACCCAATCGCCGCGCGTGAAGAATATGCTTGCACGGTTGGAGCAGCTGATCCGCGAGACACAAGCAGCAACAATCTAGTACAGTTGGGCGTAGATACCACGGCAGTTAATCAGGCACGTTACTCGTGTACATCATGGTAAAAATAGGGTACCTTATTTACGCTGGGATCTACTAGTACAATGTAACGCAAATTTTAATGAATTACATTTAAAAATACCAATTAATTTATTTTACAAAGTATGCAACAGCATTAAACCCAGCAGATTACTACCAACCGGAAAGGATTAGAAGCATGACCCAAACAAAGGTTACACAATCCATCGTGAGGAAGGCTCCCGATAAAATTATATTGCGGGCCTGGCCCAAAATGCTCTTCTTTTGGCCATCGGCCCTCATTGCCCTGGCCGCTGGCATAATGACCTATCTGGCACCAGAAAACGCTGCCAGAGGGGAGTTCTGGGGCGCACTCTTTCTGGTCGTCTTTGCCATCAATTTGTTGATTATCACCTTTGAATTTCCACGCAGCACCTCGTTGATCCTTGTATTGGCCGGTGTAGCTGTGGCCTGGATCTTGGTGGAACTCAATCGTCGCTATGCGATCGTTGTTCCCCTCACCAATTTTATTGAGGGGTTGCGTTTAGTCGCGACGTCAGATTTCTACTTTGCCATATTTTTTATCTATGCAACGCTCTTCGTAAGCATGTTTATCAGCACACGCTTCAACTATTGGGAGATCAGCAGCAATGAATTGTTGCATCATAAAGGCTTGATGCAAGATGTCGAGCGTTTTTCCACGAATGGACTACAATATAGCAAAGAAATCAGTGACTTCTTTGAATATCTGATCGGTGGTTCGGGCAAGCTGATTTTGCGCATACCAGGCACCGACAAGTCGATCCTGCTGGAGAATGTGCTGCGGATTAATGGGATCGCGGCGCATCTTGATCTCATCCTTGACCAGCGGCGGGTGTCGGTCGCCGCGCCAGAGGCCCACCCGACAGCAGTCGTGGTCGAATCCGACGAAACCGCGTAATTCGCTTACGTCAGGCACACCCTAGTACGACTGATCGCTATCTATGAACCACCGTTTGCATGCGAACCAGCTGATTCATAGATAGCGTCTTTTGTTTTGCACAACGCTACCCAATCCAAGGTCTTTTATCCAATGGCGACCACCAATAAGGCATCTTTAGAACGAATCTCGACTTGGCACTTGTTGAGAACTACTATGCTCGAGTGGAATGAGGATAATGTCGCGCACCTGGCCGCGGCACTTGCTTACTACACATTTTTCTCACTGGTGCCACTGCTCATTATTGCCACAGCCATTGCCGGTTCCGTATACGGACAGGAAGCGGCGCGCGGTGAACTCGTCAGTCAGATCGCGTTCTATGTTGGGTATGATAGCGCAAACTTGATTCAGACGATTCTGAAAAATACGAATGCCGCTACCTCTAGTTGGGTTGCCACGATTGCAGGGATCCTATTTGTGATCTACGGTGCGACGGGCGTATTTAGCGAGTTGAAGAATTCGCTAAATTTAATTTGGAACGCGCCTGCACTCGACAGCCGCAATTGGCGTGCGTTGGCGCTCAATCGCCTCTTTGCGCTGTTCATGGTATTGGGCTGCGGCTTCTTGTTGCTCTTATCCCTACTGATCAGCACAGCATTGACGGCCATGAGCAACTGGATCAATTACTGGTGGCCAGGCATGGCTGGCGTCAGCCAGATTATCAATTTTTTGATCTCGTTTGGTCTGACAATCTTAGTCTTTGGATTGATCTATCAATTTCTCCCCGATGTGCGCGTTGCCTGGCGCGATGTATGGAGCGGAGCTGTGGCCACGGCGCTGATTTTTTCCATTGGCCGCTATTTGATCAGTGTTTATCTCAGCTATAGCACAATTGGCTCGACCTATGGAGCCGCCGGTTCGTTGGCAGTCCTATTGCTGTGGATCTATTATTCAGCGCAACTCTTTTTTCTCGGGGCCGAGTTTACCCAGGTTTATGCGCGCACCAAAGGTACGCGCTGGCGCGAACATGAACTCTTGGCTGAAGAGCCAGCCGTCGAAGAGACCCTTACAACAGACATCGATGTCATCCCGAACCGACGTATGCGCATAACAAAATCGGCCAAAGAATTGGCAACCGCGGTGGGTATTTTGACTGTCGTATCCGTTTTTAGCTTGCTGCGCGGCCCCACGCGCAAATAGCGTATCCTAAAAAATGCTAAAAAAACGTCGCTAAACATGTGTAGCGACGACCCTAAACAACATTAATTCATCGCATTAGATCCAATAGCCGGGCAGCCCGTAGGAGCCATAGAGCGCCGATTCATACTCGCGCGCTAGTGGTGCAGTGGCATTATATTCAGGACTCCGTTTTACCTCTTCGAGCGTCACATGGACCGCAAGCTTTGACTCACCCCAAT
This sequence comes from Caldilineaceae bacterium, assembly GCA_034437715.1. GTDB lineage: Bacteria > Chloroflexota > Anaerolineae > Caldilineales > Caldilineaceae > JAHBVH01. The sequence goes on along the minus strand of DAOTTR010000222.1, from coordinate 11,305 downwards.
TGATGCCGTCGCTCCATGCCGGGGCGATCAACACCCGTTTGCCAGGCCACCAATTTTGCGTATCGACCAGCAAATAACGAATCGTCCAATCGGCCTCGTCGATAAAGAAGTCTTCCACATGACCAATTGTGTCGTCAATCGCTTGGACGTGATAACCTGACACTTCTTTAACGCTATGCAGATGTGGATCACCTGCCTGTTTCGCATTTTCCAGGGCAGTTTGTACTTCATCGCGATAGGCCGTTGGTTCAGTGATGGGCGTCATGGCATCCCCGATGGGCGCAAGGCCGGGCGCGCCAATATAGGCTGGAAAAGGCATCCAATAGGGTGACCAGCCGTAGTGGGTGTAAATATCGATTTCATGTTGCCGGGAAACCGGTTTGTCCAAATCAATGTCCGGACTATTGGCGACCTGCTCTTTGGTGAGCTGCACCGGCAGTTGGCCTGTTTCCCATCTTGGTTGCTCGATGACATTAGGAGTGATCAAGACCTTGCGGCCAAAGATCCAAGGACCTGTATCGACGATCAGATAGCGAACAATCCAGCTTTCGTCATCAAAATAGAAATCAGAGACGTGCCCAATCTCACCATCGGTGGCTTCAAGCTTCAATCCAATTAACGTGTGTGCCTTGCGTAACATAGCAATCTCCTTACTGGTCAATAGGCAGCTTATTGCTAGTGCACGATTAACGGAGTCCGTTTGCAATCTTCCTGGAAGCTCTGCAGCTTCCAGGAAGATGTATGCAAAATAACTTCGTTAAAACTTCACTAGGACCCATCGGCCCGCTTCGTTCTTTTCATAGCTTTTCTTGACGGCGGCACTAGGGCTAATCCAAAAAATAAGTAAACGTACGGGCATGAGGTGTGGCGGGGGAAATCTTCGGTTGTGCCGTGACGCTCATCCGCCATACCGCGTGCCCCTACCGCGCGCGTATCGTTTATTTTTTGGATTGGCCTAGGCCGGCACCGGCGCAATTTCGTGTTCATGCTGCAGGCCAATCGTACGCTCAATTTCGGTGATATTATCCGCGTCGGCAAAAACGGCGATCAAGATATTGCCATTCTCAAAACTATCTTCGTACAGATATGCGTCCGTTTCGGCGGCGCTGCTGGCGATCAGTGTACTAAAGATAGTGCTAAAGGTTGCCCCGATCAATGCCCCATAGAAGCTCATTTCTAGCATGACCCCGGTGGGTGTTGTGGCAATAAAGCCATTGAATTCGGGAAAGTAGAGCCGATTGAACCAGCCATAGAGCAACCCCAATAATCCACCCACCACAAAACCGAGCAATGCACCCGTCAGCATCGCTTCACGGATGGCGCGCGGCCGTGCGCTTTGGTCATTCATATAGAACGTAATATCTTCAATCGGAATAACCACAATCTCACTATGCGGGATACCGATTTTTTCCAGGCCCGCGATGGCTTGTTTGGCCTCTTGCTCCTGGTTAAAGAGGCGAAGCGCAAGGCGTTGCACCCCGTCTCTAGATAAAAGCTTTAGCCGGCTGTGAATCGCGCGTACCTGTTCATATTGGCGATGCACAATTGCTTTGATTGCCGTAGGCAGTTCCGCCGCCATGGCCTTGGCATAGGCCTCTAGCGTGTTGATCTCTGCCTGTTGCAGTCCATCTACCAGTACACGGTGCCGCCTTTGGCGCCGAACAACCAGCGCAGAGCGTAGCTCTAGCCAGCCTCGTCGGAAAAAACCAGGCGCATAATCTGATTCTGCCGCCGTGTTTGCTAGCTGGGATGTGCTCTGTTGCAATTCATGCACAAAACGTGCACGCTCTTGAGCATAGCCTTTCAGGAGGAGCTTGACAGCCCGGTTTTCCACCTGCTCGGCGGCCGAGTAGAAATTCTTTACGCTCTCATTTGTAACTGTAATTAGTTGGTTGAGTGTTGCTCGTAGTTCGTGAGATTCATCCATACTCATTCCTCTTTTCTACGCTTTTCTAGGCGCTAGTACAGTTGGGCGTAGATACCACGGCAGTTAATCAGGCACGTTACTCGTGTACATCATGGTAAAAATAGGGTACCTTATTTACGCCGGGATCTACTAGCAACTGCACAGCCTACTTTCGATTGCTGGTGTGGCGTGCCTAATACCGCAAAATTGCCGCCAGGGTAGTGCCTTCGGGCAGTCGCTCTGGCTCAACCATATAAACAGTGCCACCGTTCACCAACGTATGTACAGCAGCAAAATCGACTAAATCTTCATCACCTGGTTGGCGTTCTTGCTGCGTCAAAACTTTATTTTTTGTTGGATCAAAGGTGCCCCAGATAGAAATATCCTGTGGCATGAAAAGCGTATCAACCCGTTGAAAGTATGCAGCCGGCGCAATTTGTTCGATTGTATGAGCCGCCCGTGCATCCGCCGTACCAGCCAAGTGATGATAGGCATCCAGCGCGTCCTGCTGCTTCGTCGCAAAAATTGGCTTCACAATGGACCACGCCCGTTCGTGCAGTTCTTGTGTAGTCAACGCCTCTGGATCATGATCAACCCCTTCCGCTAGCAAGTTCTTGTATTGGTTCACTTGCCCATACAGACCGCGCAAGGAATCAATGCCAGCCAGCAACAAAGGTGGATGCTCATTGCCTTCAATGATGTCGCGCACGCCATTATCGAGTTGGCGAAAGAAACGCAAGAGATGTTCTTTTGTTTCAGACTTCTCGCCCCCACCAGCATGACCATGAAAAATCGCAGAACCCCGGTCACCGCCAACGCTTGGTGCGGACGCCGTATGCGATTGAAGGCTGGCTTCAAAATCATCGTAACGTAACTCTTCGGCCAAACTTTTAGGCACACCCTCCCCAAGCTCAACTTCGGACAGGCTAAAGCGAGAACCGTAGAAAAGCTGAACACCTCCCTGCGTTAGCGTCAACAGGTAAAACGCACCGTCACCACTTAACATGGGCAGAAGTGGCTTGATATAAAAACGATCATTGACAATCGCAGTTTCTTTGAAGGGCAGCGGTACGCGGTACGTTGCCAGCAGATCTGGTGCCAGCAGAATAGCAAGCCCATCGCTCTGGTATTGCCAGAATTGGTTGCCACCCGAAAGCGCATGGATCGGCGCGAGCAGATCTTGGATATCCGGCGTGCGCATATCCATTGCCGCTAATTCTTCTGTTACTTGGGTGAGCAAATTCTTGAGCCGAATCGGACCTTGCTGCGTCTCTGCCCCTTTGCGTTCGGTGGGCATATAAATCGAAATGCAGGGTCCCGTAACACTAGCCACTAATTCATTCAGAGACTGCTTTGTAAAATGATCCATTTGTTTATCAAGTAAAGTCATAGCTTCTCCTCTTCGTTTCATCTGTTATTTTGCCTACAGCAAAAACCGTAGCGCTCAACCAAAGCAACATTTACCTAGCCAAGTCGATCTTGCTTGCTTTTTCCGGCCCATCTGTAATCGAATCTGTTGCAATTGACTCGATAGGGGGACCTTCGTTCGTTAGGTGATAGATAAAGTCACTCAATGTATGTGCTGGCCAGCTATCTATCTCTGTATTCCCGCCATCCTGTTGAAAGCGAATATGTTGACCATCCGCACTTAGCAAAAAAATGCGTAAGCCGGGGCTAGCCTCTAATAATAATAAGGGATTGATAATGCCAGCCAACTTGGTATACTCATCTTGTAATAAAAAGAGAGCGTCGGGCTTTAGCCGTTCGACCTGTTTTGGCAACGCGGCCATTTGGTCGGTTTCCAAAACAACATCAACATCAATGCCATTTTCAAAGACATATTGTAAAAGTTGCCGCAACTCCTCAGAGTGGTTTACCACAATCACACGCATAATTCACCTAATTTTCTAGCTGATTGCCTAGCTTTGACGCTGACGGTTTATATTCCATTGTCAGCCTACTGCTTGCGGAGCAAAAAATGTATAGATAATGATACAGGGGTAAGATATAAGCAGCGTTACACACCAATAACCCAAAATTCTTTTTCTAACTCTAGGTCTATCTCTTCTCTATATCTAGCTCCTTGATCCCCAAATCATGAATCAACTATCTTTTTAGCGTAAAGATACGGTGAAACTTTGTAACGATGCGGGCAACGAGTTGGTTCGCAATCAAGAAATTTCAATACGGATATGCTTTGAAAGATTAGGGTTTGAGAGGAAGAATCACCATGACAACCGCAAGCAATAGGCCGATTACCCTGAATGATGAGGAAGCAGCCCATCTAAATCATTTACTTGAATTCAATGTAGATGGACAAAGTGGTTATACGACTGCCGCAGAAGTCTTGGACAATCCAGAGTATGCCGAATTATGCCGCCAATATGCGCAGGAACGCGCGGAAAATTCTACCCAATTAATCGATGTCATTCAGAAGAGTGGCTACGCGGCGGACAAACTGGGCACGCTCCCTGGCTTGTTGCGCCAGGGCTGGCTCAATCTGGAATCGCTGTTGACCCAAGGGGATGCGCCGATCTTTGCCGAATGTGAGCGCTCGGATGAATTAACATTGGCGGCCTATCAGGATGTAATGGGCCAAATCAACCGGGAAGCGTTACTGGAAATTTTGCGCGAACACTTCACCAAGATCCGCAATGCGCATGTACGGGTAAAAGCCCTACGCGCCGCACTCGAGCAGACACAAGGATAATTGCTGGATCTATTACGCAACCATCGCTCTATCAACAAAGCGCAGAATCATCCGCAACGCGGTCTATAACATACTTTGCAATGGCCTTATTCGGGCAACAAATACAAATACCAATAGGGTTCCTGGGGATAAATTTCTTTTACATCCTTGGGCCAAATGAAATCAGCCGGATGTGTAATTTGGCGAATGCGTTGATCAATTCGATCAATGCGTTCGGTGACATCTACGGACAATTCATTCCCCAACGCATTGACCATTTCTTCAATACGTTGGCGATTACGAATTTCGGCGGGGAAGTTGATTTGACAACCCTCTTTGCCATTTTCGCAATCGTGCAAAAACCAGTTGATGCTATCGAGCCGCGACATAATTTCGCGTACGATCATTTCGTAGAAGATCGTATGGAGTTGCGCGCGTGTGCGTTCTATGTTTGCCAAGATTGTATCTACCTGGGCGTCTTGTGCGTTGGTTAGCAAGGCACGTTTCGCTTGCAAGAGATTGATCGACGCCAATAATTCTCCAGTTGACATCGTAATACGTTCAAAGCCATGGGGGCGGCGCACCATGACCGTGCGAAAGATGTTACCTTCAATCAGGTAATATTCAAGGGCATCGGCCATTGCTGTCGTGCAGCTCAACATGCTCTCTAGTTCGGCGATTGCCTGCTCTTCTTCGTTAGCTACCCTCATGATTTACCACTTCCTTATGTTTCCCCGCTAGCGTAGACAGGGAGTATAGACAAATCCAATCTTAATGACAATAGGCACCGATGCACATAGAGGGTAGAACGATGGAGGGGTTATCCTATGTAAGGTGATTGAGTGAAAAGTTCGTAATCCTCCTATATGGTCTCTAGCAATAGAAGGCTGTCGCCAAGATAGCACGATCACACCAATAGAAAATAGATCTTAGTACAGGGATGGGGTATAGATTATGCGCTATATCTCAGCGAAACTATTTTGTGCCAGGGATGGGTAGCGTGCCGGGGACGGCCCAGCGACATGGCACTGCTACGGGGTGTGTTTGGGCCGTCCCCGGCACGCTTTTTCTACTACCTATTTGTGGTAAAGGTTAGCCTTATCAAGGGGAGGTTGGCTGCACCTTACGAGCAGGTGCAACCTGTACCAAAAGGTGGGGCGTCCTGGTTCTTGCTTATTGGATTACGGTATGCGGATTGGATCGCCATGCTGTCAAGTGTCGCTCAATGCGCTCTAACAGGGCGGTTAGGTTCCAGCTGACGCCAGCCAGCCAAACGACCCCTCCCAAGACTTTATCGATCTGAAAAGTTGCGCCAGCGATGAACATCATGTGGCCGACACCGGCTGTAGATGCGACCCATTCGCTCAGCAGTACCCCGGCAAGGACCCAGCCCACAGCCAATTTCATACCGACGATCAGAAAACGGCAGCATAGTCGGCAGCGCAATGGTTAGGAAGATTTGGCGATCGCTTGCCCCAAAGACGCGCGCACTGCGCACCAACTGTTCATCGAGGGTGCGCATACCGGCAATGACATTGGGCAAAATACCAAAGACCGCGTCTAAAAAGACAATGGCAACTTTTGATTCAATGCCATTGCCCAACCAAAGCACCAGCACAGGCAGCAACGCCACCCACGGCGTGACATAGAGCACCGTGATCAGTGGATCAAACATGGCATAGAAGCGGCGATACCACCCTAGTACAGTTGGGCGTAGATACCACGGCAGTTAATAAGGCACGTTACTCGTGTACATCATGGTAAAAATAGGGTACCTTATTTACGCCGGGATCTACTAGCAGAATGCCCAAGGGCGTACCCACCAACAGCGCCAACCCAAACCCATAGACAAATTCAATGCTGCTGACGCGAATGTCGTTCCAGAAGCCATGCGCCAATAACCATTGCGCAGCTTGCAAGATGCGGCTAGGCGAACTCGTGAACAATGGGTTGATCCAGCCCAAAACGGGAGCCAACTCCCACAGCGCCAGCAAACACAGCAGCGTTGCCCAGCCGAGCATAGCCTTTTCGTACCGTTGATAGAAATTTTGCAAAAAGTGTACAGGCGCGATCGGTATGTCGCCAGTGAGCTTGATCGTACCTTCAATGTGATTAAACATAAATTTCCCTCTCTTGATTGTCCAGAGGAAGCGTATGATGACGGTGCAGCAATCCGCTAATTTCTTCGACCAACTCGATAAAAGCGGGTTGATATTTGAGTGATGTTGTGCGCGGGCGCGGAAAGTCTACGGCAATAATTTGCTGGACACGCCCCGGTCGCGGTGCCATGACGACGACGCGGTCAGCCAGAAAGAGGGCTTCATCAATCTGGTGGGTGACATAGAGCGCGCGCTGTCCCGCTATCTTCCAGATCTGCTGCCATTCGATCTGCAAAATTTCACGCGTTTGGGCATCTACGCCAGCGAGCGGTTCATCCAGTAGCAACAGCGAAGGCTCAACCGCTAGGGCACGCGCCACGTTGACGCGCTGTTGCATCCCCTTCGATAACTCGCGTGGATAGCTTTCTTCAAACCCAGTTATGCCAACTAAGTCAATAAAATAGGCCACGCGCTCGTTGATTTCGTGACGGGGGTAGCCATGCAATTCCAAGCCATAGGCCACATTCGCCTGCACCGTCCGCCAGGGTAGCAAAGCCGGTGCTGGCAAGACCAGAGCGCGATCACGCCCCGGCCCTTGCACCGGTTGATCATTCAATTGAATCTGACCATGCGTAATGGGGCACAAGCCAGCGATCAGGTTCAGGAGTGTGGTTTTGCCACACCCGCCAGGGCCAACAATGGCAACAAACTCACCGGGCCGTACACTGAGATTAAAAGCTTGTAGTGCCATCAGTGATTGGTTGGTATGTTGTATGGTATATTCAAACGAGAGATCATGGATTTCCAGTTTTGCCATAAGTTATATGAATTTGTGTACTCCTGTAATAGACAGGATGGTCAATCGGGGGTAGGCGAATATACCTGCCAGATAAATTTAAGATCAACTGAATACAGCAAGCTGAATCGCAGTATACTGTAAATTTGACTACGAAGGATCAGCTTATTTGCTTACATTTGAGCCGTTTTACTCGACAAAAATACTGTTTTGTAAATCGCGGTAATCGCGCGCTCGATAGGGATAATCGTTGGTTTACACCAGAGATTTTACAATAGCAGTATTGATGCGATAGGCATAGGGTGAATCGCCGAGAATGTAAGGCGTCCTCCTGGTAGATTTTTCAGGCATGCTATACTGGCAGATAGACACGTGGCATACACGGTGTAGGAAAGATCTGATGCCGTAGAAAAGGAGTAATTTTGTGAAGACTTATCGATCAAATCCAAACGCGTGGCGTGCGGAGACGGGCAAAACAGGAGTTGCTGCCAATTTGTGGTCTAGTTTTACCCAGTTTGCCAGTCGACAACCGGAACTTACCATCGGCGGTGCGCTAATTGGGGGTGCCTTATTGGCTTTCTTGATCAAAGGCGCGGTCGCACAATCTGGTGAACCGTACCAACGTCAGCATCGCACAACACGGCGCGAGGACTATAGGCCACAGTACATGCCTTCTACACGGCTCGGTGCTACAGAAGAGCAGATGTCCGACAATTTCACAACGCCCTCTTCGCGTGCATTAGAAGCCAGCAGCGGTGGCACGACTGGGGCGATCTATGATCTTGACCCTGGTAGCCTCACCAGCGGTTAATCTGTACCAGTAAAGCCGTGTTTTCCTATAGTGAGTCATCGTCCAAAATTAAATTAACAATCTTCCAGGAAGCGCATAACCGACCAGTTTAACTGTCTGATAAGCTTCCTGGAAGATGAAATCTACAAGTTATTTCTGTGCGATGACTGAGTTCAATTTGAAAACCGGCGTTGCGCGATAGCGTGCCGGGGACTGACCAACCGTAGCTCTGCACTGCGAACTTTTCCTGGTCACGCCCCGGCACGCGGATAACTGGTGCATCAATCACCGGTTTTCATGCTGACATGCGTATAAGCAAAATTCGTCATTTCAATTTGATTTCACTATAGTACGGCAACGTTAAATTTCATCACCTGCTGCGCTGAATGAATTCAACACGAAGTTAATGTTGGCGTAATAGGTAGGAACTGCGGGCCATATAGAACGAGCTTGCAAACGTCCATAGGCCAATCCATCGCGAATTGGTCTATGGACGTTTGCGATTTTACAAAATTTTCCTGCCTAGGCGAGAATGCGATAAGGTAGGCCGCCTTGCCCGCCACCCGGTCCTCGACCACGTGTGCCAGGTTCACCAAACAATGCGGTCATGTCAGCCTGCATGGCTGCCCAATTCTCGGGGCTAATCGTAATCGAGATTTGATTGACTTTAGTTTGCGCTAGCTGTTGCGAGTAGGCCAGATGTGCTTGCACAAGCGACGGTGCTGACCAAGAGAGACAAGCCCACGCCAACCGCTACTAATCTAATTCGTATCGTGTAGAACATTGATATCTCCCTTATCTTAAAACTCGGTTCAGTCGAGCGTAGTCGTTGGGTTCTATGGCGGTGTTGCTTTCTAAATAACCCACCCTTAGCCGTTTTCTGCCATCCAGTAACTTTCGGGGGTGTAGTCAATTTCGTCCATATTGGAACGGCGTTGCGTCTTCGGCTCATCGTAATAGATTTTCAATTCAGCGGAATCCTTGAGAAAATCGATCATGCCGATCTCGAAATGTTTGACGGGCAGGCCCGTGCGTTGGCGCAGATCGGCAAGCAGAAGTGCGTGGTTTTCGGGCTTGATCAACTCGATCCGTTCATATTTAATCAATTTTGTGCTGGCATAGTGAAAGCCCCACTCACGCTCCAGGACAAAGAGTACGGCGACTACCGCAACATTGGCACCGAGCAAAGCTAGCCAATCGTTTTGGAGCATGAGCGCCGAGTTCATCACGGGCAGCGCAATCATAATGAATAGATAGGTCATCTCGCGCGTGGACATGGGGCTGGTGCGGTAGCGCAAGACCGAGAAGATGGCAAACAGCCCAAAGCCGACCCCCATGCTCAATTCCGAGCTGGTCAAAAAACTCATGACAAAGTAGATAATGGTGTTAAACGCCAGAAAGGTAAAGACGTAATTCTTGTCCTGCTTGACGGGATAGTAAATGGCGCGTACGATCAGCAGAGCAACGGCCAGATTGACAAAGAATCCGGTAAAGATATCGATAGATGTCACAATGGCTCCTTTGTGAACTGGACGGTTTAGCGAGCTACCGCCATTAACTTGGTCATTAATTTGGTTATCAAACGATGGGTTGTTTTGAAATTGTTATACTTTAGGTGCGGATAGAGCAGGCTGGCACCAATGCAATATTTGCTAAAGCTGGCGCGCGCCACCCGTTGGGTGCGCATCAGATCGATAAAATCAGAGGGGGCGGCGCTGCCTTCCTGCTTTACTTCGGCGATGACAATCCCCGACAATGTGATCCGATCTGCCTGCCACATGAAGTCCAGGTCAATATCCAGTGTCACGCGCTCGGTCTGGGCTTTGTTGACCAGGGTGATACGCGCATAGCCATTCCACAAGCAAGGCTGTAATTCTTCGACGGTATAGGGACATCGCTCTTGTAAAAAGCGGGCTGCCGTGTGATTCAGTTCAGTCAGCATCTCGGTAGCTTGAATCCGACTTTTGATCGTGCGATCTTTATTGGTTTTATGTTTGATCTCGAGAAAAGCGCCATTCGATTCGACATATTTGCGCGAACGAATCTTATAGCGATTCTTCAGCCCCGCATGATGGCGGTGATATAGTGCAAAATCTGGCGTGTCGAAATAGAGGGTGCGATAGCGACTACAGCGTTGGCCGGCCACTTCTAAGACGCGGTAGCTGTCTGGTAACCTGCTCAGCACGTCCAGCAGTGTCTGCGTGTGTATCACATATTTCACCTCGTAGCGACTGAGCAGGGATTCACGATTCATTTGGCTTAAATCAATCGGGGCAAAGGTGGCCAAGGGGGCAAGCAATTGTTCGCGAGCCGACTCGCCGGCCAGTGCATTGCCCAGTGCATTGCCCAGTGCATTGCCCAGTGTGTTGTCCAGTCTGTTGCCCAGTGCTTTGCTTGGGTGAAACAATGGGGAAGCGCTAAACTGGGCTGGTTGTCGCGCCATTTGATCCGTTTGTTGCTTCGCGATTGGATTCAGTGTATTCATCTACCATACTCCATTACTAGAGTTTATTCAGAATAAGAATTAGGCAAAGAAAGCCTTTTCGAGTAAACTAAAGAGTTTGCATTTTATCAAATTGCTAGCGAACTAAAAAGGAGCGAACATGTTTACCGAAGCCATCTTACGCGCAAAACCAGCCTTCATTAAGCTTTTCATGGGCCTGCCTGCGGCCGAGTTCTGGCAACTGGTCGAAAAAGCGCAGGCGCATGAAGCTGTCGCCGACGCGCAAAGATTGGCTCGTCCGAACCGCCAACGTGCGTTGGGTGGGGGACGCAAAGCGGACCTGCCATTGGCGATTCGCCTCGCCCTCGTGTTGACCTATTTACGCGTGCATCTGCCCCAAGCCGGCGTGGCGGAACTCTACGCTGAGGCCACGCAAAGCGACGTGTCACGCCAGTTACGGATCCTGTCACCGTTGCTTTTCGACCTGTTACCGACACCGGTGGTGTGGGAGGCGATTGATGAGACCCACCCGCTGACCGCACAAGATCTGCTCGAATTGACTGAGTTCCGTGACGGACGCGT
>DAOTTR010000221.1:0-16142 GCA_034437715.1 Caldilineaceae bacterium | reverse complement strand
ACGAAGATGCCTGATCAAACGCGACCAGAAATTCGCTGACGCGCTGGACGACGATTTCGAGTAGGGCTTTGCCTTCTTCGGCGCTGGCTTCGGCAGGATTATCGCTGTAGCCGGTGCTGTCGGCCCAGGCCCCATGGACTTGCATAGTCGCGCCAGCCAACGCGCTAAAGAGCCCCTGCTTGACCAATGACGTATCGACCACCTGCGACATGCCTTCCGGATCGATCAGGTCGGGGCGCAGCGCCATGACCATGGAGGTTTCAAAGCGACCGGCGTGACCAGGAATGCGCGCGCTGGGCATCAAGCCTTTTTCCACAATCCCCGCCCGCGCAATATCCCAATAGGCACCGCTGGCAATTGTCACATCGTGGCCGAGCCGGTTGACAAAATCCAAGGCGATCACGGCGTTGGAATCGGTGTTGCCGCCATGCCCGTTGAGGATGATCAGCTTGCGGAAGCCACTGAGCATCAAGCCTTCCAACACATCGGTGACCGCGGCCATATAGGTGGAACTGCTCAACGAGAGTACACCTGGAAAGGGGCGATGGTGGTGCGAATTGCCATAGCAGAAAACCGGCGCAACGAGTACCTTGGTGCTTGCACTCGCCATTTCGGCGGCGCGCTGGGCCACCGTGCCACAGAGCAACGTGTCGGTCAGGATCGGGGCGTGGGGGCCATGTTGTTCAATCGCGGCGGTGGGTAACACGGCAATCGCATTGGGCGCGGCTTTGCGGATCTGCTCGCGGGTCATTTCAGCCAATAGGACAGTCATTGCTTGCTAACCTTTCGTTTGGGTCAATACATTATGAAATTTGGTAAAGGTCGTAATATTGCCAGCGCCGTGGGTCTGGCCCGCCTTCACCGCCGCGTAGAGATCGGCAAAGTCCTGGCTGCCATCGTCGGCAACCACGGTCAGCGCCGAACCAGCTTCGCAGATCGGTTGGGCGTCGCTTGGGTAGGCCCACTGCAATTCCTCTTTGCTACAGGCATAGTAGCGGGTTTCGCCCGTGGCCCGTGTATAGCGATAGAGATGGCGTTGGGGTTCAATAAAGGTGTAGTCAACACGGTATTGTGCAATTGCCGCCTCATCGACGACGATGCCCAACCCCGCGTTTTCGGGAACGTGGAGAAAGCCACCCTGGATTTGGTGGGGCGACTCGATCAGTTGCGCCTCCCAGATGTTCATACAGGTAATCGCGGGCCAGCGTGCTTGCTTCAAGACTGCGCCCAGGTGAGCCGCCCACGCCGTGGTGATCCCGGTGCCGACCAGTTGTAGCCAGAAGGGTTTGTTATGTTCATCGCATAGATTGGCCTGCTTGAGCAAATTGGTGGCCCCCGCACAGAGCACGAAACCATCGGCCACATCTTCACGTAATGTTGTCATGATCGGCGGGCTGCCATAGTGCATGGCGATCGGGCGGCTGATGTGCTGGCGCACCTGTTTGTTACCGGCCACATCTTGCTGGGGAATCGGGCTTTCGATCATAGTGACTTGTTCATACGGCTCCAAGGTACTCAGAAATTTAACGGCGTTGGCCGCATTATCCAGCGTACCATTGAAGTCCAAGTCGAGAATAAACTGGGGGGGCGTGGCTTCAAAGACTGCCTGCAGCGCGGCGTGCAGATCGTGCCAGGTGCGCGCCTTGAGTTTGGCCGAGGTATAGCCTTGGGCCAGGGCATCGCGACATTGTTGCGCCCAATCAGCCGGCGGCATATCCATGGCCCACCACGAGATCGGGCACCAATCGCGCACTTTGTTGCCTAGCAACCGATAGATCGGTACATTGAGCGTCTGTGCCACGGCATCGAAGAGCGCCATTTGCACGCCCGCGCCCAACTCATCGCGCCAGAGCAGGCTGGCCGCTTCTTGGCCCACCAGTCGGTCGGTCACATTGTCTGGGACTTTGGCCCAGGTATAATTGGGGATGGTCTCGCCCCAGCCGATCACACCGTTGGCGAGCGTGATCTTGCAAAGCTGGGTAATGCGCCAATGGGGCAGCCAATATTGCATGTGCTGGTTGGTGTTCGGCACAAAGGGTACATCGAGGGTAATAAATTCGACTTGGACGATTTTCATGGTACGCTATTCCTAGTACAGTTGGGCGTAGATACCACGGCAGTTAATCAGGCACGTTACTCGTGTACATCATGGTAAAAATAGGGTACCTTATTTACGCCGGGATCTACTAGCATAATGGATGGCTTGAGTAGGAAAGTCGGTTTTGTGCTGTGTAACGTAATTTTTTGCGTTATCCGCCCGGGGCTAAAGCCTGCTTGCGCGGACGTCGCTTTTCTAGCCCTGTCCCTTTAGGCTACCCCTTTAGGGCGGGGCGACCTAATCTTTTACTTTACACAGGACTTAGCACAAATATCACCTACGCAAGCATGGTTTATAGGACAAAGGATCAAGCATCATGGAACTATTTTTCAGTGTAGCACTTGGCATTGGCCTGAGCGCGGCTTGTGGTCTACGCGTCTTTGCGCCCTTTGCCGTGATGAGTAGCGCCGCGCTGGCGGGTCAACTTGATCTATCGTCGGGCTTTGCCTGGATCGGCACAACCGAAGCATTGATTGTCTTTGGTGTCGCGACGCTGTTGGAAATTCTATCCTATTACATTCCCTGGATAGATAATTTGTTGGACACGATTGCCATTCCCGCGGCGATTGTAGCGGGTGCTGTGGCGACAGCGGCTGTGCTGACCGATGTGTCGCCCCTCATGCGCTGGACGCTCGCTGCGATTGCCGGTGGCGGCACAGCTGGCATCATCCAACTGGGCACAACCTGGGTGCGTGGTCTTTCTTCGATCACGACGGGCGGCTTGGGCAACTTTGTCGTCTCCACCGGCGAATGGATGGGGGCGCTGACGACGGCGACGCTGGCCATTCTGTTTCCATTGCTTGTCTTGACCTTTGTGGTCATCGCCATTTTCTTGACCAGCCGTTGGTTGGTGCGCCGGTCTGCGCCACAAACGGTATCCACAACGCCAAGCCTGCCCACGCGTCAACGCTAAAGCCGATTAGCCGCCGGCACGTTTGGCATTGTAGCCCAGCTCTTTTAAGAGGGTGACAATGTTGTCACGATGGTCGCCTTGAATTTCGATCTCCTCCTCTTTGACTGCGCCCCCCGTGCCGAGCTTGGTCTTGAGCAATTTCATCAATGCTTCCTTGCCCGCCAGCGGACTCATCACCCCTTTGATCACCGAGACGGTTTTGCCGCCGCGGCCTTTGCGTTCCAGGTAGACGCGCACCGGATTGTTCAGTTGACGTGTCGGAAAGGGAGCCGCTAAGCTTTTGGGCTGGGGCTCCGCTTTGGCCGCCGGTTCTGGTTGCGGGTCTGTGGAATAGGCAAGTGGTCGTTTTTCTGGCATAAGACATCCTTGTGTACGCTACGCAATTTCGTTCCTCTAATCATACACGGTATCACCAAAAATAAAAAAGGGCGAGTTTGCCAACCCGCCCTTTTTGCTTGAAATTAGCTTACTACGCTTCTATTTCTTCCCTTGCGCGTTTTCTGCGGAAAATGCCGCGGCGGAAGAGATCGGCGAGTAGCACCAACCCAAGGGGCAAGGTGATGCCGTTGCAAATGCCGTTGGCCAGATCCTCCAAAGGCATGACGCCCCCGTTATCCGTAGCAGGACTCGCAGGGGCAAGCACCGTTGACTTGGCGACACCCGCTAGTTCTGATCCCTCGTGCGCTTCAAACACATTGCTGATCGTCGCCGACGGCGTCAGCGTGGCCGCGGGGGTTAGGGTGGCGGGAAGATTGGCGACGCGATTGCTCACGGCAAGCGCGGGTATATCCACAGTTTCATGCGTGGTTTTGATCGTCTCCACCACACCATTGCCCTGATAGTCACCGATCAGGCTGAAGGCGGCCCAGTAATAGGGTGAGGCCGACTGTGCCTGTGCCAACATCTCCAGTTGTGCCAAACGAAGCGCTTCGGCGGTTGTCACTCCTGTGCTGCGCTGTCGGTAGAAAGCGGCAAAGAAGCGCGCAACATTGGCATCATCCACGCGCCAGTTGGAGGTGAGCACGGCGGGTGTACCAGCATAGGTAAAGGCCCAAGCCAACCCGGTAATTTCGTCGCCACGATTGAACCATGCCAGATCCGCCTGACGATTGCCCGACAGCACCACCAGATTGGCATTCCGCAAATCCAGTTGACCCAAAATCTCATACGTTTCCAACTTACCGTCTTGACCATCCGCCGCGGCCAATGCAATATTGCTAAAAAGTGGTTCCAACGGTTGATAGGTGCCCGCCGCTGCCAGATGCAAGGTATCGATGCCCTGCCCCTGCGCATACAATTGTGCCTCGGTCGCCGCGTCGCCCACCAGCGGTGTCACCGCGAGCAAATCCGCAACCGCACGCATTTCTTGGCGCGCAAAGGGCAATCCGTCATCACCGTTGCCCATGACCAACGCTTGACCACCATCGATATTACGCTTATTCAACATAGATTTGTAGAGGGTCGCGCTCGGCGCATAACTCACGGCATAATCCTGCATCAAATAGGTACCGTTCTGCGCGTCATAGAAGGCGGCAAAGGGCGCATAATTGAGCACACCATGTGGCACTATCAGCAAATTATCCTTGCGCACATAGGGCCGAACAGGTGCAAAGAGCCGGGCATAGAGGCTGGCGGCTTCGGGCACCTCCACTGTGCGCTGTGCCACTTTTTCATAGAAGCCAGTAATCTGGTTGACCAGTTCATTGGCCGTAATATCCAATGGCACCAAAACCGCGCGCTCGCGATCAATCACCCACGCCACGGCTTGCTTGCGCAGAATGAAATACTCGATCAGCGTAGTATGTTCGTCGAGCACTTGGGCGCGCACATCTTCCAAGCTGATTGTCGCGCTGCCCAGGAAGGCGCTATAGTCAGGATCCTGTGTGCGCAACTGGCGCAGGATCTCGGCATAGCGAATCCGTTTTTCATCCAGTGTGCTGATCAGTTCATTTAATAAGGTTTGATTGCGTTGCCCAATCGTCTGCTCATGCTCCGCAGCAATCGCGTGACGCAGACCAAAGATTGTCTGCCGCAATACCTGTTCTTGTTCAGCCAGTTCGGGTGCTGTCTTAGCCTGTAGGGTCAACCAGGGATTGCCAGTATCATCCAAGTAGCTCTGAGCTAGCGCCTTCTCCATAAAGGTAAAGACATCGCCCAGCCAGCCCGCGTCCCATAGCAACTTGATCAAGCGTTGATAGGTTTCCAGCGTCACCGGTTGGGTATCCGCCGCGGCAATTGCCTGTTGATAGCTATCAATCGCCTGATCGATCTTGTCTTGGCTTTCATAGGCCAACCCCATACCCACCAAGGCTTCGCTCAGGGCACGGTTATCGCGGAGCGCGGCAGCAACCTCGGTTGCGCGCAGAAAGGGTTCAAGCGCTTTGTCGTGTTGCAATAAATTCAGATAAATGGTGCCCAGGCTGTTGAGAATGGTGGCTTCGGCGACCTGATCACCCAGGCGCTGTTGAATGGCCAACGCTTCCTGCAAAACGGCGAGGGCCAATTCATACTGGGCAGTGTCGCGGTAGACCTTGCCCAGGCTCGCAAATACCCGCGCCCGTAGCGTTTCGTCCTGCAACTCAGTGGCCACCACCAACGCTTGCTCATATTCTCGTTGCGCATCTTCGTATTGCCCCAAGTCCGAATGGACCACGCCAAGGTTGATCAATCCTTTGGCCTCACCCACTTGATCGCCCAGCGTGCGTATTTGATCCAGCGCCTGTTGATAGCTGCTGAGCGCAGCCTCATAGTTGCGCACAGACCGATACACCTTGCCCAAATTCGTATAAGTTTCAATCAAATTAGCGGGCGCGATTTGTGGTGTAAAGCGCGCAACCGCGCTATTGAAGGTAGCAATCGCTTGTTCATACGCGCCCATGCCATGCTGCGTGAGCCCGATCTTGTTGAGCGTGGCAATCGCCTGATCGGGCAGATTGGCGCTTTGATAGCTCGCCAACGCGGCCTGATAGGCCGTCAACGCCTGAGCAAATTGGCCGAGATCGCGGTAGGCGTCACCGATAGTGAGTTGAAGCTGCGCCACGCCGGTTTGATCGCCCAGCGCTTGCCAGATTGTCAGCGCAGCTTGATAGCGCTCAAAGCCGCCCGCATAGTCACCACTTGTGCGCTGTAGATCGCCCAGATCGCGCAGGATGTTCGCTTCCAACACGCGATCGGCGTTGGTTTTGGCGGCGGCCAGCAACTCTGCATAGACCGTCGTGGCTTCGACATAGCGGCTCAATTTGCTATAGGTTTTGGCAATATTGGTCTGGGTCGCCTGTTGGAGCGGCAGGTTCTCCAATGCCTGGGCCAGTGCCAGCACCGCTTGATAGGAAGCCAGTGCCTCATCCAACTTGCCACCATCGCGTTGCAGCCGCGCAATGTTCTCCAGCGCGCTTACCTCGTCTTGTTGATTCCCCGCCGCGCGTGCTTTGGCCAGCAACTGCTGATACGGGTCAAGCGCCTGCGTGGGTTGGCCGCTGTCGCGATAGAAGCGCCCAAGATTGGCCAGCGCCCGTTCTTCCAGTTGCGGATCGCCGCTGGCCTGGGCCAGGGTCAGTGCGGCTTGATAGGTTTGCCGCGCTTGCTCCACATCGCCAGCGTCGCGTTGCAACCGGGCAATGTTCTCCAACGCCTGCGCCTGTAAAGCTGGGTCACTGAGCGAATCCGCGAGGTTACGCGCTTGCTGATAATAGTCCAACGCTTGGGTTTGATTGCCCAGATCGCGCTGGAGGCGACCAAGCTTCGCCAATATGTCACCTTCCAACGCCGGATCGCTAAACGCGCGCGCGGCAGCCAACAGTTCGCTGTAGGAGGCCAATGCGCCTTCATAGTTCGCCAATGTCTGTTGGGCAGCGCCCAGGCCATTGAGAATCGTATACACCAATTGGGCATCATCCATTTCGCGCGCCAGGGATAGCGCTTTTGTATAGGCGATGAGGGCTTCTTCTGCTTGATTTTGTGCGCTATACAAAGCCCCCATATCGGCATGAATGGTCGCCAGAAGCATAATATCATTCAATGGTTCGGCTACTTCCAGCGCTGCGGGATAGGCGGCCAGCGCCGCGGGATAGTCGGCCAGGGCGCGGTAGATATGCGCGATGTTGGCGTGGGTGCGGCCCTCGGCAGCGCGATCATCTGCTGCTTGGGCGCGTGCCAACGCTTGGGTATAAGGTTCCAGAGCTTGATCAAGCTGGCCGCTTGCACGCAGGTCTTGGCCGATCTCATTCAAAATTTTGTCTTCCAGCGTGAAGTCACTCACCTGTTGGGCAAGCGATAGCGCTTCGCTAAAGTTGCCCTGCAAGCGATAGACATTGCCAATCGCCGAGAGCATCTCATTTGCCAACGCCGCGTTTTCCTGGCGCACGGCCAAGGCCTGTACCTCGCCATAGGCTACCAGCGCCTCATCCAATTGGCCCAATGCTTGATAGGCTTTGCCGATATTCTTTTGAATTTGCGCTTCCCAACCAGGGTTCACCGCGCCAGCACAAGCACTGCGCTGCACCAGTTGCTGGACCAAGGGCAACGCCTTCTGGTAGTTGATCAAAGATTGACTATGCTGCTGGGAAGCGCGATAGAGGCTGCCCAGCCCCTCAAAGCCACGCGCTTGCAAGGACAAATTGCCAGTGACACGCGCCAGGGTCAAAACAGCTTCATAAGCTTGCGATCCTTCGGCGTATTGTTGAAGCTGCGCCTGCATCTGGCCGCGGCCCAGCAAAATTTCGCCTTCCACTGTGGCATCGTTAGCCGCAAGCGACGGTACACCCGTGCGCGTGCCCTGGCTGCGCGCCAAGGTCAGGGCTTGTTCATAGGCTTGTAGCGCTTGCTCGTACTCCTGCAACGCAGCATAGGCGCGCGCTAGTTCGACCAGGATCGCGCCCTCGGTGGCGGCGGAGAGTGTTGTCGATTGACCTGCCGCCCACTGGGTGGGTTGCATACTTTGCAGCGTCTGCACCGCTTCTTCGGCTTGGCCGTTGAGCCGCAACACTTTGCTGCGATCGATCTGGATTTGCGCGAGCAATCCGACGTCGCCCAAGCGTTGCGCCAGCACGATCGCCTGTGCGTAGTGCTGTTGGGCAGCTGCATAATCGCCTAGATCGCGGTGGGCGCGGCCAATTTCGGTAAGTGCCCAGGCTTGGGTCGGCAGATCATCGATGGCGATGGCGGCATCGAGCACGGCTTGCATGGCGGTCAGGGCCTGTGCTGCGTCACCTTGATCGCGATAATATTTACCAAGCTCGATCTGCGCCGTATTGGCCAGATCGCCGAGGTTACTGCGTTGCGCAGTGATGAGCGCGTCCTGATAGGATTGGAGGGCCTCCATACACTGCCCCAGGCGCAGATAGGCGCGCCCCCGTCCCACGAGCGCTTCGCCAGCCGCGCCTTGATCGCCAATCTCTTGCGCCAGCGCGTAGGCTTGTTCATAGGTGCGCAGCGCTTGTTCGGGTCGATCGAGCAGCGCATAGAGCTTGGCGGCATCGGTGAGGGCATCCTTGCGCAAATTCACATTGCCGAGCACTTGTCCCAGGGCCAGGGCATTCTCATAAAAGAGCAGCGCTTGTTCGTTATTCCCCGCATCGCGATATGCGTGCGCGATTTCGAGCAGGCTTTTGCCCTCCAGCGCTTGATCACCAGAAAGGCGCGCCAGTTGCAGCACTTCCTGATAGGTGCGCAACGCGGGCTCGGCTTGTCCCAGATCCAGATATACGCCACCAATTTGGGCCAAGAGGGCGCGTGCTTGCGCCGTGTCGCCCAGCTGTTGGACACGGGTTAAGCCCTCTTGATAGAGAGCCAACGCTTGCTCGTACTTTTGTCGATCGCGGTAAATAGCGGCGCGCTCGATCAAAATTTCGCTCTCCAGGCTGGCGTCGGCCAGCGGCTGGGCGAGGCGTTGGGCTTCTTGGTAGCGTGCCAAGGCTTGATCGTGTTGTTGCAAGTCGCGATAGGTTTTGCCCATTTCCAGCAGCACCAGGGCGCGCAGGCGTGGATTGTCGGCTTCTGTTGCCAACGTGAGGGCCTGAGCATAGGCAGCCAGCGCTTTTTCGGGTTGGCGCATGACCCGGTAGATCTTGCCCAACTCGGTCAGGGTCGCGCCTTGGAGGGCCGGATCTTGCTGGGTTTCCGCCAGATCCAACACCTGCTGGTAGAGGGGAAGGGCTTTCTCAACTTGGCCGGCTGTACGGTAGCGCTTGGCAATGTCGGCCAAGAGATCCGCTTTGTGGGCCAGATCTTCGATCTGATCGACCAGGGCCAACGCCTGATCCAATTGTTCCAGATCGCGATAAACCTTGGACAGTTGCCCAAGCAGTTCATTTTCTAGCGCACTATTTTCCTGGCCGCGCGCCAGTGCCAGCGCTTGGGTATAATTTTCCAGCGCGCCTTGATTGTCGCCGCTGGCACGGTAGACATCGGCTAGGCCACTATAGGCGCGCGTCTTTAGCACTGCCTGGCCGGCAGTTTCGGCGGTGATCAGCGCTTCTTGGTAGGCATTGATCGCCTCGGTATATTGGGTCAGTTCGCGATAGGCGCGTCCGATTGCCAGTTGCGCCGTGCCGACCAACGCTTTATCCTTGGTTTCTTGGCCCGTGGCCAGCGCTTGCCGATAGAATTCTAGCGCCTTCTGATATTCGCCCAAATCGCCATAGACCAGGCCGGTATCAAGATAGGTGTTGCCCAGGGTTTCCAGATTCGCGCTGGCCTTGGCGACCGCGACGGCTTCCTGATAGGCGGCAATTGCCTGATTGAAGTTGCGCTGGTCGCGATAGAGCTTGCCCAGGTCGACATAGACGCGCCCGGCTAATTCCAGATCCGGGAGTTCTTCGGTGGCGACCAGGGCCGCCTGATAAAAGTCCACGGCCCGTTCATACAGCGCTTGGTCGCGATAGACGCGCGCCGTATCGGCCTGGATGCGACCGGGTAATTGAAAAGCTGCAAGCGTGCGACAAGTCGCACCGACCGCGCGCAGTTGGCGTAGATGCCGTTCCGCCAGTGCCGCAGCACGCTTGTAGGCATCCAGCGCCTCTACATAGTTGGTCTGGATACGCAGCGTTTCGCCCTTGGCACTCAGTGCTTGGCTTTCCAGATCCGCATCCGCCAGGGTTTGGGCCACTGTTTCGGCGGCGGCATATTGCTTCAGCACATTTTTAGATTGGGCTAAATCGCGATAGACGCGGCCCAGACCCAGCAAAATCTCACCTTGGGCGCGCGCTTGATCGAGTTGTTGAGCCAGGGCCAGGGCTTGGCGATAGGGGAGCAAGGCTTGTGCATATTGGCCGGCTTCACGATAGGCACCACCCATGCCAGCCAAAATCTCGCGCTGCAATTCGATCTGATCGAATTGCTGGGCGATTTTGAGGGCAGCTTGGTAGGCATCCAAGGCATTTTGAAATTCACCTGCGCCGCGCAAAGCATCACCCTGGTTGCGCAACACTTCTGCCTCTAGCCCAACTTCGCTCCCTTGGCGCGCCAGTTGCAGCGCGGCTTGATAGGCATCGAGCGCTTCGGCAAAGTGCCCTTCGCTATCATGCACACGGCCAATCGCCAGCCACAGTTTGATCACATGAGCATCATCGCCACCCATCCGCGCGAAGCTGACGGCGCGTGTATAGGCAGCCAACGCGTCGCTGCACTGACCGGCATCCCAGTAGAGATCGGCCAAATCACCCAACAAATAACCTTGAACGGCTTGATCACCACGCTGGGCGGCCAGTTGCAAGGCTTGTTGATAGGAGCCGACGGCGCGTTCTGGTTGCCCCAGATCGCGATAGAGGGCAGCGATTTGACTTTGAATTTTCAACAGTCGTTCAGCATCGCCTTGGGCCTGGGCCAGTGGCAGCGCCTGCTCATAGAGGGCAAGCGCTTGGGCCGTGTCGCCAGCCTGCGCCGTCAACGTGCCAATTTGGATCAGTAGTTGGGTCTGTAAACGCGTATCGTTGAGATCCTGGCTCAGGTCTAGTGCATGCGCATAGGTCACCAACGCGAGATCGGTCTGTTCCAGATCGTCATAGGTCTTGGCCAGATCCGCCAGGATGCTCTTCAGCATGGGGCGATTGTTTTGTGCCTCGACCAAGGTCAGCGCTTGCTGGTAAAGCGGGAGCGCAAGGTCAAGCTCGCCCGCGGCGCGTTGGGTGCTGGCCATGCCGGCCAATACCTTGGCCTCTAGCGTTGCGTCACCGGCGCTTTGTGCCTGCGTTAAGGCAGCATCATACGCAGCGAGCGCTTCGGTATAGTGGCCGGTTTGGCGATAGTTGCTACCGAGGTCGGCGCGAATCGAGCCGATCAGATCGGTCTGTGCATAGAGCTCGGCCAGGGACAGCGCCTTTTGGATCGCGGCATCAGCCTGTTCATATTGGCCTAGATCGCGATAGGCGCGTCCGAGCGCGGCCAGCGCTTTGCTTTCCAACGCGGTGTTGGCGGTGGTTTGAATGAGTTCCAGCGCCCGTTGATATGATTGCAACGCGTGTTCGGTTTGCCCCAGATCTTCATAGGTATCGCCCATATTGAGCAAGGTTTTGGCGACTATGCCCAGGTTGCCCAGGCTGTAGGCGGTGCGCAGCGCGTTTTCATAGGCTGCCAAACTCTGTTCTGGCTGGCCCAATTTTTGGTAGAGATTGGCAAGGTCATCCAGGGCGCGATTTTCCATTTCGGGGTTGGTAAATGCCTGGGCCAGGGTCAGCGCTTGTTGATAGGGCGTCACGGCCAGATCGTATTGATTGAGCGCCTCGTACACCTGCCTAATGCCACCCAGTGCATCGATCATGATTTCTTGATTGCCCAGTGTGCGCGCCACGGTCAACGCGGCTTGATAGGCGGCCAGCGCGGCTGGGAACTGTTGTTGCGCCGCGTTGATGCGCGCGGCAGCCAGTTGAGCTTTTGCCGATCAACTCCTGGTTAGCAAGCGCCTGGGCCAGCGCGAGGGCGGCTTGTTGCGCAGCCAGGGCTGGCGCATAATCCTGCAGCTCGGTAAACGTGCGGGCCAAATAGAGATGAAGTTTTGCCTGACGTTCGCCGTCGATTTTGGCCGCAGCTAGTGGCAACGCCGTTTGATAGGCCACAACCGCGCCTGGCAGATCGCCCAATTTCAGGCGTGCGTGACCAATATATTCCCATGCCTGCCCATTGCGCTTGATGTTGTTGTAGTATTGATAGGTCTGTTGAACCGCTACAAATTTTTCTAGCGCAGCTTGCCATTGGCCGCTATCATAGAGTTGAATGCCCTCGGCGAAGATGGCATCGGTTGGATTTTCCACTGTAATTTGCGCGACCGGGGCGGCAACCGCCGCGCTGGGCAGGAGCAGGGCAAGGATCATCACTAGTTGCACCGCCACCCGCAACGGCTTTCGTAAGACTTTCCGCATAGCTTTATTCCTTATATACTCACGAGCAGCACAGAAAGATACCCATTACCCCTGTAAAAAGTGTACCTTTCTGGCGCTCGTCGGTATAGATAAAATCCTTAGACGCTTTCAAAGAAATAAGTATCCAGCGCTTGCCAAACAAAATCATTCGTAAGGGCGGCTTGCAGCCACCCCGCGTTTGGCTCGCTGAGAACGGGCGGCTGCAAGCCGCCCCTACTGGATACTTATTTCGTAACTATTCAGGCATGACAATCACGTCAATTGCACAATATGCAGTGGGTACAATGTGCGAAACTACAATATATAGATTTTTCATATACTGGCAAACCAAGTTTTGCTCATTATACGAAACCAGATTTGACTACAAACCACTATATATTGTGGTTTTGCCGAATTACTATCCGCTATTTCGTGCCTGAATAGTTACCTTATTTCTTTGAAATGGCCTTAGTGTCTGTCCAAGAATAACATGGATGATTTTAGACAGATTTACTTGGGTAACATCACGTAAATTCACTATTTTATTTCTGGACAGACCCTTAGACAATCTGTGGATCTCCACACGCATGGAAAGTGGCGCATTATTACCTGCGACCGAGCAGTCCGGCCCAAATCCGGCTTAATAAGCCAAAATCGCCGTTTAATAAACCCGACTGCGAGCCCACAGATGGCCCACGATTCGTGGGTGAATGCCACTCTTCGGTGAACCGGATATTTTCTTGATCGCCCTGGAAGGTGTTACTCGCAATAAACTCATCTGGCCCCGTCTTGAGGTAGATCCCCGTTTGGTAGCCGGACAAATGATTGTAGGCAATTTGGTTGCCGCTGGCTTCTTCGGTCAAATAGATGGCATGTTTGCTTTGATTGGTGGCACCGATAAAGGCCACATCGTTGTTAAAAATATAGTTATCCAGCGCGCGCAGATAGATGCCAACGCGATTATCCGTCATTTGATTGCGAATAAACCAATTAGCGCGTGACTCTTCATAGAGATAAATGCCATATTGAACGGAACGCACGATCGTGTTGTCATAGATCACATTGTCGGCAGCGCGCCGATTCAGGCGAATGCCGCGCTTGTTCTCGATCACTTCATTGTTGTAAATCGCATTGAGATCCGAGCGCCACAAGGCAATGCCATCGGTGTTGCCCGCTACGTAGTTGTCATAAATCGAATTATTATTGCTTTCGCGATCGAGCATGATGCCATGGAGCGCGTTATTGTAGGCGCGATTGTTGCGAATCACATTATTGACACAGCGCCGCGAGAAGATAATGCCGTGGTTGCCGTTCGCATACACTTCGTTCAATTCGACCAGAAAGTTATTCGAGTCGTCATGCGGATCAAGGCCATATTCCAAGTTGTTATAGACTATAGACCTTGTTATTGCGCAACACCATGCCCGTTGCGCCAAAGGAGTAGAACCCCATGTAATTTTCATGAATATCATTGCCCTCGACCGTGCCCGTTGTCAGTTCGCGCTCAAAGCGCGCGCTGTTTTCAATGCGCCACGAGAGGCCATAGACGCCGCCGCCGCTGTTACGCAACTTGGGTTGGCCCAAAAAGGCAATTTCACTCTTGACAATGTCCATGCGGCCATTGTTGATGCGGATGTGGGCACGGCCATCGTCCACGTTGCGGTCAACATCACTGAGCTTGGGGTCCCAGGAAGTGATTTTGGTTTGGTTAATGCCAATATTGGCCGAATCGCCAAAAATACGGACGAGCCCTTTTTCGTCACTCTTCAATTTTAGCCAGGTGACCTGGGGCCCTTCGATCAGCAGCACAGTATGCCGTTTGAGCTCCAGGTTTGTCTTGAGTAGATAAATGCCATCACCTTCATGTTCCAGCACAGCCGGATCATTGATGGCGCGGTAGATGGTGGGAATATCCACGACGGCCAGATTGCCCATTACCGTAATCGCATTAATTTCGGGGCGGTAGGCAATTTCCAGCCCCGTAGCCGCCGTGGCTGGTGGTGGCAGCGCCCGCCGATACGCTTCGTAATTTTTAAAGGGCAGTTGAATTCTAATGCGGTCGCCGATCTGCCAGGTGTCCGACTCGACAGCAATTGCGCCTTCATCAACGCCATATTTCTGGGCGATGAGCGGCAGGGTATCGCCGACGCCGATCTCATAGCCAGTGGTGCCTTGCGCCACATTGCTTGCGCCCACGCTTTCTAATGAGGGATCCAACACTGTAATCGCGGCGCTGGCCGTTTGTAGATTATAAACGGGCAGATCAGCTTCCAACGCGACTACGTTCGGATCGGTAATATTGGCTAACAGACGCCGCTGGTTGTAGAGCACATTGATCACGACGACGACAAAGATCACCATAATGCCAGTCGCGGCGTAGCCCAGGGCAGAACGCACCAGCCCCAAATGGCGCACGCGCGTCTTATCCCAGCGCGTCACCCAGCTTTGATGATTCATCGTAAAAAAGGCATAGATGCGAATCAGGGCAAAGACATAGGTGAAAATAATATAGATGGGCAGAATCACCACGCTCGATCGCCGTCGGCGCAGATGCATCCAGATCTTAACAGTGCGCGAGATCAGCCACCAGCAGAGAATCACAATCGCCGTGAACCAATCGCGGTGAAAAATGGAAAGGATCAGATAGGTGGGTGCGACCAGGGTGGTGAGGGGTTGAAAGAGGCGGTCAATTGTATGAAAAGCCAGGATCGGCCGCCGCCAGAGCCAGCGACTAAAAAGGGCGCGCAGATCGGCACGCCAACTGTTGCGCGCCCAGCGGGTACGTTGCCGGATAAATTGCGCAACATGGGGAAAGCCAGGCGTGTAGACACGCGCGCTCTCCTGATAGCGCACTTTCCAGCCTTGGGCTTGGAGCAAATTGGTCAACCGCTTGTCATCACCAGCAATAACCGCCTGCCCCCAAAAGGTTTCGTGTAATAATTCATCGAGCAACGGTAAAATTGCCGAACGGCGATAGACCCCAGTACGGCCCGAAATGCAGGTGACGGCATCGCCAGCGGCCGCCAAAAAGCGAATCTCTTCCAGATAGCGAATATCAAGATAGAGGTCAAAGAGGCGCTGCGCCACCGTCTGCGGTGCCAAGACATTCTGGCGCGTCGTCACCCCGCCGACATCGGGGTCTTCAAAGGGCGCAACGGCTTTGCCCAGCACATCATTTTCCCAAAGGGTGTCGCTATCCACCAAGAAGACGATCTCGCCATGCGCCACCTGCACACCATCGACCAAGGCTGCCCGTTTCCCCGGCTTGTGTGTGATAATCAGTTTGGTGGTGACAGCCCCGTCGCGGCGCAGCTTTCCTCAAATTTCCGAAATTCGGCAATACAGATTTCATCAGTATAATCAATCACCGCGATAATTTCGTTGGGATGATTGGCCAGCCAAGATTCCAAAGCAGATCGAAAAACTTGTGGATCCTCGTTGTACACAGGTGTTACAATGCTGGTTGACGTGGTGTAGCCGCTGGGCACCAACGGGCGATAGCGCGCCCCCACCACCTTGCGGATCAACCAAACACCCCAACGCCAGAAACCAATTATGCCCACGGGAATGAGCAGAACGAGAATATTGCCGACACTTTGAAGCTGGGTAAACAAATCAAAGAGCAGATTAAAAAGACGTTGAAATTCCTGTAATAAATTATCAGGCATAGCAACAATTACGTCCCATGATAGCTGCAACGTTATTTAGTTGGCTCATTTGGAATCCATGTGGTTGACAAGGATACCACCGGTTGAAACCGGCGGCTGCCACGAAAAACCTGCTTAAGCAGGTTTGGCAT
>DAOTTR010000220.1:0-10556 GCA_034437715.1 Caldilineaceae bacterium | reverse complement strand
TTTCTGACATTTTGCGCCAGAGCAAGTATCATCGCTCTAGAAGTGGCAAAATTGACGGATATGGGAAGAAGTTTCTGCCTTAATCTGAAATAGATTTGGATCCAAAAAAGAAAGCGCCCAAACGGGCGCTTCTCCGATAGCCATTGACTATCCACCTCCACTAAATGGATTAAGCATAGTATATCACGAAATCGTGATATTTTCAACTATCAGTTTTGAACCGTTTTACGGCAACCCTAATGACCCCACGCAAACCCAAACTCGAACTGACCTGGATCGGCAAGGAAAATCGGCCGCGCCTGGAACCGCGCATTTTGCTCGAAGACCCCAGCCGCAGCTATCACGCGCCCCACCGTGTCAGCGAAAACGACCTCTTCGACAACCGCCTGATCTTCGGCGACAACCTGCTGGCGTTGAAGGCGTTGGAGCAGGAGTTTACGGGGAAAGTGAAGTGTATCTATATTGATCCACCGTACAATACGGGCAGTGCTTTCACACATTACGATGATGGCGTCGAGCATTCATTGTGGTTGTCGTTGATACGAGATCGATTGGAGTTGTTGCGCAATTTATTAAAAGAAGATGGCTCAATCTGGATTACAATCGACGACAACGAAGTTCATTACTTAAAGATTCTATGTGATGAGCTCTTTGGTCGGACAAACTTTGTGGCCAATATAATTTGGCAGAAAAATTTCGCTCCTAAAAGCAGTGCGAGACATCTCTCAGCTAGTCACGATCACATTCTCATTTTTGCAAAAGATGCAGAAAAATGGGATCGCAACCTTCAACCAAGATCTGAAACGCAAGACGTACGCTATAAGAACTCTGACAATGATCCACGTGGTCCTTGGGCATCAGACAATTTGACGGCAAGAAACTCCTATAGTCTTGGTCTATATTCGATTAAATGTCCATCTGGCCGAATTATTAATGGACCACCCAAAGGGACGTATTGGCGCGTATCAAAAGAAAAGTTTGACGAGATGGATCGTGATAATAGAATCTGGTGGGGGGGAGATGGCAACAATATGCCACGTCAGAAGCGGTTTCTTTCGGAGGTTCAGCAGGGAGTAGTACCTCAAACAATTTGGTTTCATGATGAAGTTGGTAATACCCAAGAAGCGAAAAAAGAAGCATTGCCTTACGCAACCAGCGTTGAAGATATATTTCAAACACCTAAACCTGAACGACTTCTTCGACGAATCTTTGAGATCGGCTCAAGTAAAGGTGATCTTGTCCTCGACTCCTTTGCCGGTTCTGGCACCACCGGCGCAGTGGCACACAAAATGGGGCGACGCTGGATCATGGTCGAACTGGGCGACCATTGCCACACGCACATTATCCCGCGCCTGCAAAAGATGATTGATGGTGAAGATAAGGGTGGCATTACCGAAGCGGTCGATTGGCAGGGCGGCGGCGGCTTTCGCTACTTCCGCCTGGCGCCCTCCCTGCTCGAAAAGGATCGCTGGGGCAACTGGGTGATCAACAAACAGTACAACGCAGCCATGCTGGCTGAAGCCGTCTGCAAATTAGAAAATTTCACCTACGCGCCCAGCGAAACGCACTACTGGCAACACGGCCATTCCACCGAAACCGATTTTATCTATGTGACGACGCAAACCCTCACCCACGCCCAGTTGCAGGCATTGAGCGAAGAAGTCGGCCCCCAACGCACGTTGTTGGTGCTTTGTGCTGCCTATCGCCCCTTTACGGGCAATCCTTATCCGAATCTGACGATCAAAAAGATTCCGCAGGCCGTGCTCGCCCGCTGTGAATACGGCCATGATGATTACAGTTTGCAAGTCGAGAATTTGCCAGTTGCTCCCCCACGCGCCCCCGAACCAACACCCAAGCCAACGCGCGCAGATGCGGAAGAAATGTCTGCCTATCAGCCACGCCTGGATTTGGGAGGAAATGCCTAATGCACCGTCAAGTCAACGCCATTAGCGGACGGCTCAGTCTGCGCCTACCTCAGCGCCATTCGCTGGAAATTCTGGATCGCGTGATGGAAATTGCCCAGCCCCAGAAAAACGCAGATACCGCCACAGCGCTGGCTACAATTCGCAGCGAGTTTCCTACCGTCACCAGCTTTGAGCGTGACTTTCCGTCGCTCTGCTTTGCCCTGGCTACCGGCGTGGGCAAAACCCGGTTGATGGGCGCGTTTATCAGCTATCTACACCTAGCGCATGGTCTGTGCAATTTCTTTGTACTCGCGCCTAATCTTACCATCTGTAATAAGCTGATTGCCGACTTCACACCCAACACACCCAAATATGTTTTTAAGGGCATTGCCGAGTTTGTTACTACGCTGCCGATCATCGTCACCGGTGATAACTATGAAAGTGGTGCGGGCGCGCGTCCCACCCTCTTTAGTGGCTATGGCAGCGAGATCACGGTCAACATTTTTAACATCTCCAAGATCAATTCTGAAGTGCGCGGCGGCAAAGCACCGCGTATCAAACGGCTCTCCGAGTACATTGGCGATAGCTATTTCAACTATCTGGCCGAATTGCCCGACCTCGTCTTGATCATGGACGAATCGCACCGTTACCGGGCTAGCGCTGGCGCACGCGCCATTAGCGAACTGAAACCAATTTTAGGATTGGAGTTGACCGCTACACCCTTTGTTGAAACGAGTAACGGATCAATCCCCTTCAAAAATGTGATCTACGACTACCCGCTGGCCAAAGCACTGCAAGATGGCTTTGTCAAAGAGCCAGCCGTGGTAACGCAGAAAAATTTTCAGCCGCAAAATTACAACCGCGAAGAGCTAGAGCAGATCAAGTTGGAAGATGGCATCCATTTGCATGAAAGCGTCAAGGTAGCGCTAGAAACTTATACGCGCCAGACGGGCAACAAACGCGTCAAGCCATTTATGCTGGTGATTGCGCGCGACACCACGCACGCCAAAGCCCTCTTGGATCTGATCCAGTCCGAACAATTTTTCGAAGGCCGTTACGAAAGCAAAGTATTGCAGGTCGATTCAACCACCAAAGAAGAAGAGGTGATTGCACGCCTGCTAGCGGTCGAAAGCCCCGACGAACCGACGGAGATCGTAATTCACGTCAACATGCTCAAAGAGGGTTGGGACGTGACCAATCTCTACACGATTGTACCGCTGCGTGCGGCCAACGCGCGCATTCTAATTGAACAATCGATTGGTCGCGGTTTACGCTTACCCTTTGGCAAACGCACGGGCGTCAAAGCAGTCGATCGCCTCAACATTATCGCCCACGACAAGTTTCAAGAGATCGTGGATGAGGCCAACCGACCGGATTCGGTGATCCGACTCGAACAACTCATTATCGATCCCAGCCCAAGTATGGTACGTTCAGCCGTAGTCGTGGCAGAACCCACGATTGCTAGCCAATTGGGTAGTGAGCCAGGCCTAAGTTCCTTCGCAAATGGCTCACCGACCCTGTCATCAACGCCACTTTTTAGCACCCCGGCAGAACAGCAGGTAGCCGCGTTAACCTATCAAGCGATCCAGCGCCGCGAGTCGCTGCCAGCATCCGCCCATCTACAAAAGAACGAAGTTGTCGAGTCGATTATTTGTGAAGTGCAAGCGGCCTATATAGCGCCCATGCAACCGGAACTACCCGGTGTGGCATCCACTCCTGTCCCTGATTTTGCGGCCATTGTCAAGCAGGCAGTTGTACAAATGCAACAACTGACCATTGACATCCCACGAATTGTCGTCGTACCGAAAGGCGAAGTCACCACTGGCTTTACATCCTTTGTGCTAGATGCTCATCGCATAAATTTTCAACCGGTAGCGCGCGATTTATTAATCCAGAGTTTACGAACTAATGTGCAAGAAGCCCTCAGCATGGGCAATCGCGTTGCTTCAGAAGCCAGATCAGAAGATTACCTGGTGCGCCAATTGATCGATTTCTCTGATATTTCCTACGAAGATCAAGCCGATCTACTTTATGATCTGGCCGGGCAGATGGTACACCATTTGGAAAGCTATACTGAGCAAGGCCATAGATGATAACGATTTCTACCATTTTTCTCTAGGGTCGTAGTTATCATTTATGCCCTTCACGAGTATATCTAGCTGATGAAGAGGAAGTACACAATGTGCTGGGGTACTATCAACAGCAGTTAGCCCAGTTCATTCATATTCAAATGCAGGAACATCGCTGGGAAAAGGTGAGCGGCTATGATGTCAATGTAACAAGTGGTTTTATGACGTTGAAAGCAAGCGCTTTTATCGCCACCGCTGGCAAGTCGCCGCAAGATTTCCATGTGCCACCTGCCGACAAAAGTAAAATCGCCCAACTTGTCTATAGCGGCTTTCAACGCTGTCTCTATATTGTACAAAAATTCCAATCCGATGCCGAACGAAAGCTGGCCATCATTTTAGATCGCGAGGCAGAGAAGTGGTTTAAACCTGCGCTTGGCCAGTTCCAAATTTATTATCAATCCGGCATTGAGCAAAAGGAATATCAGCCTGATTTTGTCGCTGAGACTGCCACCCACATCTATCTATTAGAGCCAAAGGCAAGTAATGAATTGGAGAGCGCGGAAGTAAAAGAAAAAAAGAAAGCAGCTACAAAATGGTGTGAAAATGCCACGGCTCACACGCAGAAGTACGGTGGCAAACCGTGGCTATACGTGTTGATTCCCCACAATGCGATTACAGAGAATATGACATTGGCTGGACTGGTGGCACAATACAAGCAATCGTAAGTTCCTGTGGATTTCAAAAAAGGTTGGATCGCTGTAAACACGCAACTAGACCGCCTGGATAACTTATCCAGGCGGTCTAGAAATTGCTTGTATGAGCAATCCACGTGCTACTCGGTTTTATCGTCGGCACGCACAATCTGCACCTTGACGTGGGGATCAGGGCGGCGAGGGCACCCAACCCCGCAAGCAGCGGCGCGAATAGGGTCACGACGCCGCAGATTTACAGCGCTGGATGTAGCTTATTGCAGCAGTGATGATCTTTTAGGCTATTCCAAGATTTAAACGATGCAATTCACGTAGGGGCACGCGGTGTGGCGGCAAGAGAGCTTGTGTACACCCATCGTTTTACCCCGCCACCCCGCATGCCCGTACTGGATCATTATTTTTTGGAATAGCCTTACCAAAATTGTATCTTACTTAACCCACCATGCGAAAGGTTCTCCGGAATGAAACCAACTGTTGTGATTGCCCATACCGCCTTTGGTGATGATCTGGCGGTTGAGCGGGCTGTCTTACGCCCGCTCGCCGCCGAGATCATGCATACGGGAAACCTGACGGAGCCGGATGCCTTGGCTGCTGTGCAACAGGCCGATGCGCTGATGGTGACGCTGGAACGGGTTACCGCGCCAATCATCAACAGTATGGAACGCTGCCGCATCATCAGCCGCGCCGGGACGGGCCTCGACACCATTGATATTCCCGTCGCCACGGCCCGCGGCATTTGGGTGGCCTATGTGCCCGACTATTCGATTGACGAAGTTTCGACCCATGCGATTGCGCTGCTACTGACACAAGCCCGCGGCATTGTGCCGCTGGTCCAGTCCACGCGCAACGGCCAGTGGGACCCAATGCGCTCCGGGCCCGTCTATCGCTTACGCGATCAGACCCTGGGTGTCATCGGTTTCGGGCGGATTGGGCAGGCCACCGCCAGCAAGGGGCGCGGGTTGGGCCTCAACGTGATCGTCTTTGATCCCTTCTTGAATACCGAAGCTGCCGAACGCTTGGGGGTGCGCGCCGTTGATCTGGATACCCTGGCGCGCGAATCGGATTATATCACCCTGCATACGCCGTTGATCGACGCTACCCGCCATATCATCAACGCCGACTTTCTGTCCAAAGTGAAACCAACGGCCTATCTGATCAATGCGGCGCGCGGGCCACTGGTCGATGAGGCAGCGCTGCTTGATGCCGTACGCAATGGGCAAATTGCCGGTGCGGCGCTTGATGTCTTATCCACCGAACCCGCCGGGCCAGACAATCCGCTGCTGCACGAAGCGCGCATTTTGATCACACCGCACAGCGCCTGGTATTCGGAGGAGGCCAAAATCGAGATGCGCACACGCGCCGCCGAAGAAGTGGTGCGCGTACTGCAAGGCCAGCCGCCCCGTGCGCCGGCCAATCAACTATAATAGACCTTATGCCGATTTAATTTTGTGCATTCGTAGGTGCGGTTACAAACCGCACAAGTCGGCATCGACCCAGATTGTGCGGTTTGTAACCGCACCTACAAGAACAATTGCACCTGGTTTTGTTGCCGAAATAACCAATCGGCATAATCTCTAATACAATCGTGCCGCGTCTGGGTCGCGGCGCATTAGCAAATCAGCCAATACCAAACGAAGGGAAATTCTATGCCAACTCTATTCGGGCAAAGCTATAGCAAACGTCAACTATTGGATCTCGTCGGCGATATGTCGCAGGTTGCCCATGCGCGCAAAGCCGAGTTGGTCGAGGGCAACGAACGCGGTGCCGATTTGATCGAAGTCTTCAACGCCTCTGGCCTCGCGTTCTCGATTCTGCCTGGGCGCGCCTTGGATATTGCCTCGGCGCACTATAAAGGCATGTCGCTCTGTTTCCGCGGCAACACCGGCGACGTGGGGCCGGCTTTCTACGAACCGCAAGGCTACGGCTGGATGCGCAGCTTCTATGGTGGTTTGGTGCTCAGTTGCGGCATGACCTTCACCGGCCACCCCGAAATTGATCCCGAAGAAGAAAATGAAGCGTTGGGGCTGCATGGTCGCCTCTCCAATCTGCCAGCCAAGGCCGTGGTGGCGGACAGCAGTTGGGAAGGCGAGGAGTATATCGTGCGTGTGCGCGGTAAAATCCGCGAGGCGGTGGTCTTTGGCACCAATTTGGAATTGACGCGCGAAATCTCCACCGTCTTGGGCGAGAAATCGTTGCATATCCACGACCGCATCGAAAACCTCAATGTTGCGCGCTCGCCGCTCATGTTTGTCTACCATTGCAATCCGGGTTTTCCGATCTTGGACGCGGGCACGCGCTTTGTGATCAACAGCGAGAAGACCACCGAATCGACCGCGGATCAGGAAGTCGGTCCAGAAGCCTATGGCGTGGCCAAGGGTCCGCAAATGCAATTCGACAACAATGTCTTCGTCCACCGCCCCGCCGCCGATGCCGCTGGCAATGTGCAGGTGGCCTTGGTCAATGACAAGCTCAAGTTGGGCTTATATTGGAAGTTCCCCCGCGCAGAAATGCCGCTGGTCAACCAATGGCAGCACTTTCATAGCGGCACCTATGTTACGGGTATCGAACCGGGCAATGTCAGCATGTTGGGCCGCGACTGGAACCGCAAACATGGCTACCTTCAGCACATTGAGCCGGGCGAGGTACGCGAGTTTCATCTGGAAATTGGCATCTTGGACGGCGCAGAAGAAATTGCCGCCTTCGAACAAAAAGTGGCAGGAGCCTAACCTATGACACACGCACTCTTTGATCTCAGCGGGCGTGTGGCGCTGGTATCGGGCGCGGCCAGCGGCATGGGCCGCCAGATGGCACTGGCGCTGGCCGAGGTCGGTGCCGATTTGGTACTGGCCGACATTAACCAAGCCGGCATGGATGCGACAGCCCATGAAATTGAAAAACTGGGTCGTCGTGCCCTGCCCGTGATTTGCGATATTTCCAATCCCGACCAGATCCGCGCCATGTATGCCAAAGTCGATCAGGAATATGGGCGCATTGACGTGCTGGGCAACGTAGCTGGGGAAGGCGTGCGCGCCGATCCACTAGAGTTGACCGACGCGCAAATTCAGTTGGCCTATCAAAATCTGGTGGTCGGGCGCTATATCTGTACGCAAGAAGCTGCCAAGCGCATGTTGGCCCAAGGTCGCGGCAGCATTATGAGCATCGTCTCGATTGCGGGGATCACGGCGTTGGGGCGCAGTCACATTGCCTATAGCATGGCCATGGCCGCCGTGGGGCAGATGACGCGCGAGTTGAGCACCGAATGGGCCAGTGGCGGCGTACGTGTCAATGCGATTGTGTGTGCCCAGATCACCAACAAAGGCCTGGAAGAGCGCATGACATCTGACCCTAATCTGCGCGATGCCTACTTGCGGGGCTTGCCGATTGGCCGGTTGGGTCGCTCCGAGGATATCAAAGGCTTGGCAATCTTCCTGGCCTCCGATGCCTCATCCTTTATCACTGGCGCGTTCATCCCGCTGGATGGTGGCAACTTGGCGAAGAATGCCAGCGGGTCGCACCCTGGCATGCCCCACCCGACGCATGGCTAATGATTGTAGTAAAGACTTCAGTCTTTCCTCGCATTGGACAAAGACTAAAGTCTTTACTACGGGTGATTAGGCGAACACCTTTTGCCCAGCTAGTTCGGTATTTAGCTCTTTAACAATGGCGACCATGCGCGCAGCATTGTCAGCCATATAGCGGGTAAGTAGGGTATTGGCTTCGTCCCCATGCCCAGTTGCTATCAACTGTTGACCCTGTTGGGCCAACGCATGGGCGCTGCGAAACAATTCGCCTTGCACCGGTTGCCAGCGCGCCCGCACCCGTTGCGCGGCATCTGGTGTGCCGTTGAGTACCAGATGGTTTAGCGCATAAAAGAGCCACCACGGACTTGCCTCACTGGGCGTGGCGTCGCCAACGGTGAGAATGGTGGGCAGTTGACCCTCGATGAAGATGGGCAAGAAAAGGCTCAAGCACGGCGAGTAGAGACTGCACCAGTAGATCGGCAGACGCGTGCCATCGTCACAAAATTCAGCCACCAAGCTGGCCGCGGTGCAGCCACCTTCGCCATCGGGTTCAGGATGGCGACAGATGCCAGTACTCGACCGGATCGTGGTCTGCCAGTCTTCTTGGGGTGATTGACTGTCTGAATGGTCGCCCAGCAGCGCCATCATGGTGCGGGCGCTGATCGAGCCGGTACGCAGGTTCAATACGGCGCACGAACGGGCACGGCGCAGCGCGCCACTACCTTCAGTGCGGCTGGAAACCGTATAGGCATCGGCAAAGTTAAAGCGACCACATTCGGGTTGCCACCAGCCCTGATCAATGGCGTGCTGTTCTGCATTGGGTGATATATGTTGCCAGTCGGTCTCTACCGAGTAGACATTGCTGATGCCCAGCGCCGTCGCCACCGGCTTGACCACCCAGTCGTGACCAGCGGTTTCGATCACATAGGCTTCCCGTGGATCGGCGACGATGTAGCCGTTGTCGTAGGTGCGTACACCGGCGCTGTTGGCAAATTTGCCCTGGCCATAACGGCTAATGAGATTGGTGATCACATCCACCGCTTCGGCGGCCGTGCGTGAGCGTTCGAGCCCCAGGCGCAGAATTTCCATGCCGACGAGTTTGGCTTCAGTGGCTTCGGGCAGCTTGGAATGTAACGCTTCATTGCCAATCGCGACCTGATGCTCATTAAAGCCATGCTCATAGCCCCAGCACCAATAGGGTCGTGAACCGACGTGGCGATAGGTGGTGGCGACTTGAGGGATCGACACAAATTGACAGTGCGTCAGCGAGCCGGGGGCGTGGGTTTGTCGGTCATGCAGCACCAGGGGTTGACATTCGGTGGCGGGGCGATCACTATTTTTGGCAAAAATGGTTTGGCCGGTCAGGGTACTATTGCCCAGCGCGACCATGGTATCACAGCTTTGGGGTTGCATTGGCATCTCCTTTGTGTTGCGCGTACAATATAGAGATAAATGAGCAAAGTAAAAGCTACCAGAGTGTTGTCACTGCATACTGTGCAATCAATGGATCTAATGTTAGCAAGGGCAAGTCTTCGGATTGACTCTGAGCCACTAACATTCGGTCGAATGGATCGCGATGAAGCAATGGTAATTGGTAAATGGCAAGCGTATGTTTTACTTGTACCGGCATTACCGTCAAATTATTACGCTGTATCTGCTCAATGATGAACTGTTCGGGGTTAGATGGTAATGCTAGCTTGCCAAGCTGAGCCTTAATGATAATTTCCCAAGTACTGACGGAACTAAGAAATAACTGATTATTGCCATCATTGATAATTGTACTTGCGTTAGCCGAAAGACGAGCATCGTCAGCAATCCACCATAAGAAAGCGTGTGTGTCTAATAAAGCTTGCATCGGCTACCTACTCAGTCTTTGCTTCAAATGCATTTAAAATGTCATCGGGCAGTGGTTCATTGAAATCAGGTGCAATCCAGATCTTACCTTTTGCACTGCCTGGCAGTCGCGGTTGAGGTTTTTGTTCGTAGGGGATAAGGCGTGCTACTGGCGCGCCAGACTTAGCAATAATGACTTCTTCACCATCAATCACTTTTTGTAACAATTGTGATAAATGTGTTTTGGCTTCATGAATATTTACTGTAACAGTCATCTTTTACCTCAGCCATTCTATAATCAACCCAAGTTGTGACCATGAAATAGTGCGCGTAATCATCAGAGATTATGCCGATTTGTTCTTTGGGCGACAAAATAAACAGGGTGTGGTGGTTCTGGTAGGTGCGGTTTGTAACCGCACCTACGCATGCACACAATTAAATCGGCATAAGGTCTATCGATCTTTTGAACTGACCCGAGTGTGTTTCGATTATGGTGCATTGATGATTTGAAGCAACATG
>DAOTTR010000219.1:0-3670 GCA_034437715.1 Caldilineaceae bacterium | reverse complement strand
ATATCCAAATCGCTGTCGGTTCCAGGACGATAGCCGTAGCTGGCACTGGTCGATTGACAAAGACGCCGACGCCGCCAAAGATTTCACCAGGCCCCCAAACATAGAGGATCTGTTCGCGGCCATCGGGCGACATTTTCACAACCTTGACCCACCCGGTATCTACATAATAGAGCGCCGACACAGCGTCACCTTCTAAAAAAATCACGGCACCGGGCGCATAGGCGCGCCGGATGGCGCTCCCTGCTAGTTGCGCCAGGCTCGCCGGGTCCAATCCCCGCAGCATGGGTACGGTCTGCAATTTAGCAATGAGCGTGTCAAGATTAGACGGCTGTGTTTGCATGCGTTGCTCCCTGTGGCAATCATATTTATGTTTTGTTTATCTACGAACAACCATAAAGGATGTGGTTATTAATTGTACTTTAGATTCGACTAGGTCAAAAGGGAAGCGAATGCTAGAATGAGGTAGAGCTAACATTCATTGATTACAACTTCCAACACCAAACAGGAATCCAACATGTCAACCATGCAAGGCTTGACCGAGGGTGAAGTACTGACCCGACGTGAACGCGGTGAAGGCAATGAAATCGATGTCAGTAGAGGACGCTCCTACTGGAATATCTTGAGCACCAACCTGTTCAGTTTCTTCAACATCATTCTCTTTGCGGTTGGTATCATTCTAATCGGTTTTGGGCGCTATAACGATGCTGTCATCACTGTCATCACAGCACTCAGCAGCACCTTGATCCGCACCTTTCAAGAGATTCGCGCCAAACGGCAGCTTGATCAGATTGCGTTGCTGGTGCGCCCCATCACGACTGTCCTGCGCGCTGGCATCGAACAGATGATTGACGCATCACAATTGGTCAAGGATGATCTGATTCATCTGCGCACCGGCGACCAAGCCCTAGCCGATGGCGTTGTGATGGGCGAGAATATTGCAGAAGTCGATGAATCGCTCTTGACCGGTGAAAGCGATTTGGTGCGCAAGCAGCAGGGGGACAGAATCTTTTCCGGCAGTTTCTGTGTGGTCGGTGACCTGTTTTATCAAGCCGAAGCGGTAGGATCAGAGAGTTTCGCTAACAAGGTTGCGACCAGTGTACGTGCTTATGCTGAATCTTCGACGCCGCTGCAGCAACAGGTTACCATGGTTATTCGCCTGCTGATGGTGCTGACGATTGGTATGGCCCTGATTTTCTTCATTGGGGGGGTTCTGCGCGACAACAGTGTGCAGCAATTTGTAGCTGGGGCAGCCGTGCTGATTGGGTTGGTGCCCTATGGGCTCTTTGTAACGATCAGCCTTGCCTATACCCTGAGCGCTGTGAAGATTGCCGGCGCAGGCGCGTTAGTGCAAAAAAGCCAATCTGTCGAATCACTCAATTATGTCGATGTACTCTGCATGGACAAGACCGGTACGTTGACGACTAATGCGCTCCAGTTGCAAACGGTGCAACCACTGGGCAAGGCAACGGAAGCTGAATTGAAACGTTGGCTGGGCGATTTTGCCCGCAGCGCGTCTGCCATCAATAGTACAACAGCGGCGATCATTCAGAGCATAGAAGGTCGTCAGCGGCCGTCCGTAGACGAAGTGCCGTTTGCCTCAGTGCGTAAGTGGAGCGCGCTGGCCTTCGATCATGGAGGTGAAGCTGATCATCGTGGGATCTTTGTGCTAGGTGCCCTGGAGATGTTACAACCGTATCTGGCGCCGGAGAGCGATGCCACATCACTCGTCCAACAAACGCAAAGCTGGTCTGAACAAGGCTTGCGCGTGTTGCTCTTTGCTTGTAATTTTGACATAACGACCTTGCATGATGCGGCTGGCAAGCCAATTTTGCCGATACTCCAACCGCTGGGGCTGATCAGTATGAGCGATGAATTGCGTCCCCACGCGCTCGAAGTGCTCAACCAGTTTACCCAGATGGGCATTCATCTCAAGGTAATCTCCGGCGATAACCCACACACCGTGGCAGCCTTGGTCAAACAGACAGGTATGGTTGAGCCAAAACTCGTGACAGGGCCCGAACTAGCTACCATGAGCACTGCCGACTTT
Organism: Caldilineaceae bacterium; assembly: GCA_034437715.1. GTDB lineage: Bacteria > Chloroflexota > Anaerolineae > Caldilineales > Caldilineaceae > JAHBVH01. The sequence continues at coordinate 1,623 of DAOTTR010000219.1, read as the reverse complement.
GCTCAGGCGGCCGAGGAAGCGACCATTTTTGGGCGCATTGCTCCGGAACAGAAAGAGCAGTTGGTGGCGGCACTGATTCAACGCGGACATTACGTGGCAATGATCGGCGATGGCGTCAACGACATTCTGGCGCTGAAAAAGGCTAAACTCGGCATTGCCATGCAGAGTGGCAGCAATGCCGCGCGTAGTGTGGCCGATATGGTGTTACTCAACGATTCCTACGCAGCGTTGGTGCCGGCCTTGGCGGAAGGCAAGCGCGTTGCCAACGGCATTACCAACGCTACCTATCTGATGCTGACGCGCTCGTTCACCTATGCCTTTGTTATTATCGGTGTACTCATGGCGGGTCTAGACTTCCCCTTTGAACCAGCGCAGACAGGAGTCACACTATTGACCATTGGTTTGCCCGCCTTCTTCTTGACGTTATGGGCGCGGCCAGAAGGCAAACCGGAGCCTTTGCTTTCATTGTTGGTGCGATTTGTGCTACCCGTAGCTCTTTGGAGCATGCTGATTGGTGTCACCATTTTTGCAATCGTTTATTTTCGTTTTGGCGCCCAATTGCAAGGTGCGACCATTGCGCCGGATGTCATTGCGCGTTTTGAAAGTTATACGAGATTGACCTATCAAGTTGACCAACAATTCGGCTTAACCGCGGCGCGTATCCTAGCGCAGACCGCGCTTTCGATATTTCTAACGCTCTGCGCCTTGGCGCTGGTTTTGTTTTTGGAGCCGCCTATGGCGCTGCTGGCAAGTTGGCGCGCTGTCAGCCCAGACCGACGTCCAACATGGCTGGCATTTAGCCTAATTGTGCTGCTCGTGGTGGGGTTAAATGTTTCGCCGGTTGCGGGCTATTTAGGCTTTATTCAGCCCATGCCCGGTGTCTGGCTGCTGGTTTTAGGCGGTCTACTTTTATGGGGCTCGGGGTTATCGCTGTTCTGGCGCAGACGCTGGCTGGATCGTCTGTTGGCAGTGGATGATTGAGCAATTCGACCCAGTGTTTACTTTTATCCAAGGCCAATTTGAGCGGTAGTTAGGTGAGATTATCTCCAACCGTAGGGCAATCGCGAACTTGGAATCAGCAGGGTTAAAAACCGCAACTGACCGCAAGAAGTCCGGGTACCCAATGTGTGCAGCGACTGAATTTTCAGTGCCTGCAGGCGCTTCTCGCGGTTAATCGCCGCCACTGCCCACAACGCGCCATAGACCGCGATGCCGCCAGCGCCCAAATCCCAGCGTCCACCCAGCACCGTCGCCTTGTAAGGGAGTTGTTGAATCACCCCCAACTTCATATAGACCGCAGTACCCATCAAGTGGATGAGACCATGCAGCACGAGAACGATGGCGGTGATGACAATCATGATTTTAAGCATAAGACGCTCCTTTTCATCGAATTGCCTTTGCCGGTTGCGTGGATAAAGTTGGAGACAGCACCGCCGAGAGGTCAACATTCCAGGCCACGCCGGTAAAATCCCAGTAGGACCAGGGTTTGCCCTGTTTTTCCCAGGTGATTGCACTGCGGGCTGGGATGGTCATGCCATCTACCTGCTGCCAGCTTAAAAAGTCAGCCCGCCACGGTTCTTTTTCGCCACCCGCGCCGAAGTAACGCAGCGCCGTCATCTTGGT
>DAOTTR010000218.1:0-7848 GCA_034437715.1 Caldilineaceae bacterium | reverse complement strand
TGCTGCCTGATTATCCTACATAAATAAAGCAACCGCTCGACTCACTAGTCGAGCGGTTGCTTTTTCTTGATTGTCTGAGCAAACCGTGACGCGGCTATTTCAGACCCAACTGGATCATCCAGCAATTGTAAATTCAAAATGATTAAGCCGGAGGAGGTAGGTCAAGTTCAAGACGGGTAGCCATAAAGTGCATCAAAAAGTGCATCAAATCAGCCCAGCTATCGAAGTCTAGATAACGTGTTAAAGTGCGAACATCAGCAAAGAAGGTCTTACGAGCGCCCAGGTCTTGGCGAATAAGCTTATAGAGCGAATCGGACATTTGCATGAACGTGTGGGTTAGAAAAGCCAATAGATTAAGGGAGAGCAAAATCATCGAGAGATAGTGGTCCCCGTGTCCAAAGTTATGCTCGAGATTGTGCCCCTGTGTTTTCAGGGTAGTATGACTTTCGTTTTCATTTTTCCATCGTGCCCGACCAGAACGGGTGATCTTGTCGACGTTTTGGTCAGAAATCGCAAAGTTGGTGATGAAGGCCGATTTGAAAAGTACTTTTCCGGTTTCCTCATGCCGTACCGTGATTTCGCACCAGTTGACGCGCAGCGCATCCTCGCTGGCCCGCAGCGGCAATGAGGAAGCATAGCGATAGTGATAAAGTTCATGAAATTGTCCGTTCCAGGTGCGCTTTTGCCAAGAAGCGACAGCCCCGTCAACGCACGTCAGTAAATCAATCTCTGCGTAGAGTGTTGGGTGAGAACTCTCTTTGCCAACGAGGATAAAGTTAATTTTCTTGTCCAATAAGCGTTCAATAAGCGTTCGCAAGTGGGTTGGCGACTATGCAAGTCATCGGCGAGGATCGTCAGTGTGGAGGGCGCAAAGCGCTGATGGTTTCGCTGAATCCAGCGTTTGATGGCATTCTGCTCACAATCTTCTTTTTCGCTGCCATCTTGCGGCCAAATGAATTCCGGTTCCAATGAGATGACTTCTGTGCGCCCAGGCGCAACGAGCACGGGCGCAATGACATGATGGGTACACAGCGTTTTGTCGCCTAGTTGTTTCCGATTGCACTGTTCACACGAAACGTTATAAGACGAATGGTATTCGGTTCCATCCATCCCACACAGAAAGGTGCCGTTTATCCCGCGGAAATCCGCCAGATAGTTCGCTTCGGCTAACTTCTGGTACACTTCCCAAAATATGGCTCCAGTTTCTTCGGGCGGCAGCCGATCCAGGATATTTTTGATCTGATTGGTACTTGGCGTCTCATGCACCCCGAATAGACTTTCTAGTAGATCCCGGCGTAAATAAGGTACCCTATTTTTACCATGATGTACACGAGTAACGTGCCTGATTAACTGCCGTGGTATCTACGCCCAACTGTACTAGTATATTAAAATAATCAACTTGGCGTTTTTAAACAGAGCCAAGTATAGTGGTGGTGTATTCCTAAAAGTGAACAACGGCAATTTTGATCATTTCGTCAGAAACGGTATAATTTTGTCTGTAAAATGCAGTTAATTTTTGATAATTACAAACTCAGGGTAATCTTTACGCATGAATCAAGAACTGCTTGCTCAACTCCAGACCGCCCAACAAGCGTTGGAGCCGCAATTCAAAGCGTTGCGCGATGCCACGGGCGCGCTCAAACAAGCGATCAGTTTGGCGGGCGAAGAGCAGATGGATGCGCTGGCGATGCAGAAGGTGCTGGTCAAGCTGCGCCAAACGGGTGAGTCACTGCCCGATAGCACTCTGCGCACAGCGGTAGACGCCTTTGCCGCCGAAACGCAAAGTGCCCTGGATGCGCTGGCCTATACCTTTGCGCGCGACTTGAAAGCAAGCTTCGCGCGCCGTAGTCAAGCTGTCGAAGGCCGTCCACCCACCTTGATTGTGGGTGAGTTTGTGCTCAATATCGACATTGCCAGCCGCAAAGCACAATGGCTCTATGGCAAAGAAGCCTTGACCCGCCCAATCGCACTCTCGATTAGTACCATTTTGCAGGCGTACGATGCCCAACGCAAGGCGATTTTGGAGCGCAAGCTTGATGCCCCGGCTTTCCTGGCCGAATTGTACAAAGCATGGCACGATCTGCACGAGGAACGCACCCAAAAAGGCCAGCGTCGCCCAACGGGCAATCGGCTCAATCTTGTCGAGGTCTACAGTAAACTTGTGATGAATCGCCAGTCGCCGCGTTTTTGGAATGCCCCTACACGCGGTACCTTCAAAGATTACGAGCGCCCACTCTTTGTGCGCGATTTGGTGTTGGTACAGGCCGCCCCTACCCTTGCCGTGGAGGGTCAACCCCATCGTCTACGCCTGGGTATTGCCACCAAAAGCCAGGCCGACAGCGCCAGCCGCAGCGTCTGGCTCCCAAATGGGCCGCTGGATGGTGAATACTACGCAGATATTACATTTGAGCCAGTTTAACGACCGCTGATCAGCCATCCGTGAAGCGTTGCCACTGACTCATCAACCATACGGAAAGTCCTGAAAATCCATGTCCCTCACCCAATCCCTGGCCCGCCACATTATTGAAGTGCTTGGTAGTTCGGGCACGCCGCCGGCCAAGGGTGTGCAATATTTCAATGTGGGCAATCACTCCTTGCTCGAAGCGCTTGACCATTATTATCTCTCTTCCTATTTGCAAGATGGTGGCGCAACCTACAAGATGGTGGTGGGTGACTATGGCAGTGGCAAGTCACACTTTCTCTACTGTCTGCGCGATATTGCCTGGAACCGCGGTTTTGCGGTCGCCAAGGTCGATCTCAGCCCGGTCGAGACGCCCTATAATGACCAACGCCTAGTCTATGCCGCTGTGGCACACAATTTGATCTGGCACGAAGCTGATGAGGAAGTTTCGGATCAGCAAGGGTTGACCTATTTCTTGGATGGCACATTGCGCCGCATTGTAGGCGGCGAGGTGAGCCTGGAAACACTCACCCATCCCAACTATCGCGGCCTGATCGACACGCTGGAAGCCACGCCGGTCGATAATCTGGCCTATAAAACGGCGATTATCGCCTATTTTGAAGCGCTGGTGCGCGACCAGGACGAACGGCTAGATGCTTTAGCGCGCTGGTTGACTGGCGAAGCGATCACCCCGGCCGATGCCAAATTGCTGCGCGAGGTGGGCGTCACCGGCAAGATCACGCGCACAAATGCCTTTGGTACGTTGCGCTCGCTGGCGCAAATTATCCGCGCCCTCTCCTATAGTGGCTTGATCTTGCTCTTCGACGAAGTGGATCGCATGGCGAGCATTGGTGGGCGGGCAGAAAAGCTAGCCACCGACAACCTGCGCGAAGTGATCGACCGCTGCCGCGACGAGTTGCCGGGCGCGATGTTCGTCTATGCCGTGCCGCCACAATTTATCAACGATGTGGTGCCGCGCTATCCCGCCCTGCAACAGCGCGTGCGCGCGCCAGGGCGCTTTTCGCGCACCAATCATTTCAGCCCCCAGATCAATCTGGAGCATCTGGATCTGGCTGAAAACGAGTTGATGCTGGCTATTGGCGAAAAGTTGCTGCCCATTTACGAAAAGGCGTTCGACACCACGTTGGATCAGCAAGTGCAATATGCCAACGCGGCCATCTTGGCCAATGTCGCGCGCGACGTTTTCTTGGATATCAGCCACCGCCGCCTTTTTGTTAAGGCTTTTGTCATCGAATTGTCCCGTCAAGTGGCCAACGGTGAACACGTCTTGGCCGAAGCAGAAGCCGTGGCGATCATCCGCGGCCAGGTGGATGAGTTGACGGGTGGCGCGACGCCGCCATATTGAGCGATCACGTACCTTGGTCGGCGCTCACTGCTAATGAAAGTTTTACATGATTGGTGAAATGGTTGAACATCCGCTCTACGGGCGCGGACAGGTGATGGCCCTTTATCGCAATGGCACGGAGTGGATGGTACGCTTCGAGAATGGCCTGCGTTTTCGCCGCGCCCGCCAGGAATTCACTGGTCAACATAATGGCGTGGCAGAGCCAGTTGCGCCGCCGCCCGTTTTTGCGCCCATGCCACGCACCCAGTTTGAAGCGCGCCAGTTGCTAGAAGCCTTACGCGTGGGCATTGCGCCCATTCAGCATATTCACGAATTGACGATTGGTCTGGCCACCGAACGCGCCAGCCTGAGCACAGCCTTAAAAGAGAGCCACCAAAAGGGTGGTGCTGCGCGTGCGGTGATTGGGGACTATGGCTTTGGCAAAAGTCACATTGTCGAATTAACCGCGCGCGACGCGCTGAATCGTAATTTCCTGGTGGCTACCACCAGCCTGGATCTGGTGGAACTGCCGCCGCATAAAGGGATCGAGATTTACGGCAGTCTGCTGCACAATTTGCGCTATCCCAAGAGTGATGAGCGCGGAATGGGCCCGCTGTTGGAAATGGCGCTCGAATTGCCGCGCTTTTATCAGCAACTTCAAGATCTAGCCCTGGTCAACCCCGACCCGCTGCTCGTAACCCTGGGCGCGCTGAATAACACCACCTCTACGCGCCAGCGTCAAGCCTGGAGCGAATGGTTGATGGGCAGTCGGCGGGTGGCGAGCATGAACAAGAGTCTACCGCCCAAGGTGAAACTGCCCAGCATCTATCGCAATGGCAACAATGCGCGCCAGATCGCCTACCTTTTCAGCGGCATCAGCGTGTTGGCGCGCCTAGTCGGCTATAGTGGCCTCTGTCTACTGATTGACGAAGCGGAGAGTTACTCGTTGTTGCGCCCTGCCCAACAGCCCAAGGCCGATCTCTTCTTTCGTACCATGATCTATGCCACGCTGCAAGGTGCGCAAGCGCACATTGATCCCAACGCCTTGCCCCAGCATCATCAGCGAGATTATCCCCTGGCCTATGGCGGCAAACAGTCGCTCTTTTTCCTCTTCACCGCCACGCGTAGCGACAACCGTATGCCGCTGGAAGATTGGCTGGATCACGAGCAAATTCTCGAACTGGACCCGCACCACACCCCCCAGGAGATCGGCCAATTCTTGCAACAGGTGAGCGGTTATCACGCCCAGGCGTATGGCTATGAACCGGGTGAACGCCAAGGCCAGATCCGGCGCGGCGCAGCGGAACACCTGGCCTTGGGCATGCGCAACAACCAATTGAGCATCCGCGGCGTCGTGCGCATAGCGGTGGACTTGTTTGATCTGCTCTATCTCTACCCAGATTATGAGGTGGCGATGCTGCTGGATGAGTTGCGTACGATGGTGCGTTGATGGTCGATCTGCTTCATCTGAAGGAGCAACTGTCGCACACCTGGCCGGCTTTTTTTGCGCGCCACGGTAACTTCACACCCGTTCAGCAACAAGCCATCCCGCCGATCCTGGCCGGTAAGAATACCCTGGTGATTGCCGCCACCGCCAGCGGTAAAACCGAGGCCGCTGTCGCGCCGCTTTTGGAACGTCACCTTTTGGAGGCGGAGAGCACCCCAAATCCCAAACCCGCCCTGCGGATCCTCTATATCTGCCCCACGCGCGCCCTGGTGCGCGATCTGTACGAACGCTTGGCCCTGCCGTTGGAAACGCTGGGCGTAACGGTGATGATGAAGAGCGGCGACACAGGCCCGGTTTCCACCACCCACCCACCCACGCTGCTGATCACCACGCCCGAATCGACCGATTCGCTGCTGACGCGCGCGCCGCGGCTGCTAATTACCTTGCGCGCGCTGGTGCTCGACGAAGTGCATCTTTTCGATAATAGCCCGCGCGGGGACCATATCCGCTGTTTGCTGCGCCGGATCGAAACGCTTCAGCAGTATCATCACCAGCAAACCGGTATCGATACGCTTGCGCCTTTGCAACGGGTGGCGCTCTCGGCCACGGTGCCCGACCCGGCGGGAGTGGTGGCTCGCTATCTGGACGCGACTGCGCCGGCGCAAACCGACGAAGCGGTGATCGTGGACGTGGCCGGTGGCCGTCATTTGCAGGCGCAGATCCAACCCATGTCTGATCTGGGCGATCTGGTAACTGCCCTGGCGTGGCGCGCGGCGAATGGGACGACGCGCAAATCCTTGCTTTTCTGCAACACGCGCAATGAAGTCGAACAAGTGGCGGCCTATCTGCGCCGTCACTTGTCCTATGAAGCCGCCATTTATGTCCACTATTCCAACTTGGATGCCAGTTTGCGCCGCGACGTGGAAGAGGGTTTTGCCGCGGCCAGTGTCGCGCTGTGTGTGAGCAGCTCCACCCTCGAACTGGGCATCGACATTGGCAGCATAGACGACGTGGTGTTGATCGGCCCACCACCCACGCTGGCCTCTTTTCTGCAACGGATCGGGCGCGCGGGACGGCGGCGTACAACCACCCAAGTGCTTTGTCTGCCCCGTTCGTCGCTGGAAGAGGTACGTTTCCGTGCCCTGCTTGACCTGGTGCAAACAGCGGGTGGCATGGCGCACGCGCGTGCCTATGCCCCCATCTATCACTTTCGCCCTGCCGTCTTGGTGCAACAGACCTTCAGCCTGCTCAAACAAAGTCCTACAGGCGCCATTCGGCCGGCTGATCTGCGTCGCATTGCGCCCACCAGCATGAACGACGAAGATGTGCGCGCGATTTTGGCACATTTGTCCCAACTTGGCTATCTCAAACCGGGCCGGCCCGGCGAGTGGCGACCGGATGGATTGCTGGACGAATTGATCGACGAGCAGGAGATTTACAGCAATATCGGCGAGGAGCCGCTGTCGGGGATCATTGTGGACGCCTACAGCGGGCGCACGTTGGCCCAAACCGGGCGCATTCGTATGCAAGGTGAGATACTGCTGATGGGTGGGCGGCGGCTGGAAGTGGTCTGGCGCGACCGCTACCGGATTGGGGTGCGCCCCGTGGCACAAGGCAGCATTGACAAGGAACTCCGCTTCCAGACCGCGCCCTTTGCCGTGCCGTTGGAAGTTGGTCAGGCCGTGGCTGCGCACTTGAAATTGGCCCCCGGTCAGCTTTGTCTGCTGCATCATGAGCAGGGCACCTGGCTCTTTCACTTTTGGGGCGATCTATATGGCGCGTTGTTGGCGGGGATGCTGCAAACGCATTTTGTCCAGGCGGATGAGGAGGCAAGGGTTACGCCGCACAACGAGCTTTGCTTACACCTGCCAGAAGCACTGGCGCAATTGCCCCCCTGGAACGCGGCGCTGGCCCAACGCCAATTGCACCGCCTGATCCCGCGGCTGGAACCCTTGCTGGAATTGGGCCGCTTTCACGCGCTGCTGCCGCCAGCGTTGGCCGACCGTACGGTGGTGGCGCAGTGTGATCTGCCGCGCTTCGAGCAACTCTATCGGGCAGCCAGGATCGGGGCGGTGGCGTCCGATGTGCGGGCACAGTTGTTGCTGTTTACGCATAAGCCACGCAGATAGTGTAATGGCCTGCCGGTAGTCATAATAAACGGCTAGCGTCATTTACTCTCTCATGTTACGCAGCCATCGGGTCAGAACGGGTAGGGGCATGCGGTCGGCGGCGCACCAAGCTTTGTAGAGAGACGAAACGCGCTTCGCCGCCGATCGCGTGCCCGGCTTGCGCAGATATGCCCCGATCAGAACGGGCACGCGGCGGTAGCAGGCAAGCACATGCCGGGACAAAGTACAGATTTCCCCGCCGCTACCGCCTCATACCCCTACCCTGCGTAACATGAGTTACTCTATCTCGATTTATTTGTTCTTCATCCATTCTAGCCATAGACAACCGGAAATTAGAAAATAGACCTTAGTACCCACATTCCGCAGCGAAAAATGGGGGTTGCAGCAATTATGGAAGGGGGCGAAAAGGGAAAGATTGGCTATACTAGGGGGATGGAAACCAAAGAGATGGAATATGAAAGCAAGCGGCTCGATCATCTGGGGATCGTGGCAGGGATCTGTCGCCAGATCAAGCTAATCGAGGTGA
>DAOTTR010000217.1:0-3184 GCA_034437715.1 Caldilineaceae bacterium | reverse complement strand
TCAACCCCGCAACGCTTGCGCCAGGCGGGCTGGCTGAATATTTCGGTGGGCGGGGCGACAACCACAACCCACCCTTCCTCCAGCAACGCGATCTGATCCGGCCAGTGACGCGCTAGTTCCAGATCATGGGTGGAAAGCACAATCGCGACGCCTTGTATGGCTAGTTCGCTAAAAATGGTCAACATCTGCGCCCGCAGCCACGGGTCTAGCCCGGCAATGACTTCATCGGCCAGCAACACTTGGGGCTGCATGGCCAAAACCCCCGCCAGCGCCACCCTTGCTTTCTGGCCACCACTCAGGGCGTGGGTAGGGCGGTCTAAAAGATCAGCCACACGGCATTGTTCAGCCGCTTGTTGCACCCGCTGTTGGACGGCTTGTCGATCCAGACCCAGATTGAGCGGGCCAAAACTGATATCTTGGCGGACGCTGGCGCTGAACAGTTGATCATCGGGGTTTTGAAAGACAAAGCCGATTTGTTGGCGCACCGCATCCAACCCCATTCGATTATAAGTGAGTGGCTGGCCAGCAACCCGGACAAGACCCTGTAGCGGGCGTAGAATTCCATTGCCGTACAGCAGCAATGTGCTTTTGCCAGTCCCGTTGCGCCCCAACAAAGCCAGCTTTTGACCGGGCGACACGTGCAAAGTCGCACCGGCCAGTGCTGGGTGTGGCGCACCTGGATAACGAAAATGGATATTGTCGAATTGCAGAATTGGTGTCATTCAGTTCACCACCAGATGTAGAACAACAACAGGGTGCCAGCAATTGCCAAAGGTAGCAGCCACACCGGCCACGGTCGACGATAGGTGGCGGGTAAAACGTTAAGCGCGCCACCGACATAACCGCGACTTTCCAGCGCCAGCCCCAACTGTTGACTGCGGCGAAATGTTTCGAGAAGGAGCCGACTGCCCAAGTTGCTGGCGCTCACCCACGTTCGCAGCGCATTGCGATAACCTAATCGGCTGTCTTGGGCCAGGTAGGTGCGCTCAATGCATTCGAACAGCACAAATATCGAGCGGTGGCTGATCGTCATCAGATCAATTAACAAATCTGGTACACGCAAACGGCGCATAAGTTCGATCAGATCGACCAAAGGCGTCGTTAAGGCCAGAAAATTCAGCGCATCAGCACAAAGCTTGTACCGATGCTCAAGCTTTTTTTGCGGGTTGATTGCGTCATGACATAGCCTCCTGGATACCCAACGCGTGTAATTCTTGTGGAGCGTTGACTTGCAACGCATTGAAGATCAACACGGTCAGGATGCCTTCACTGATCGCCAGCGGGATCTGCGTGATGGCAAAGATCGTGGCAAACTTAACAAAGGACGCTCCGAAACCGCCGGTTGGATCCGGCTAGGCCAAGACCAGTTGCGTCGATGTGACGACATAGGCGATCAGATCAGCTAGGGCGGCAGCCAGAAAAACGGTCAACCAAGTGGGTTCGCCACGCATGCTGCGCCAGATCAGCCAGGCGACGAGCGGTCCGGCAATTGCCATGCTAACCGTGTTAGCGCCCAGCGTGGTCAGGCCGCCATGTGCCAGCAAAAGGGCCTGAAAAAGTAAGACGATGCCACCCATCACACTCATAATGGCCGGGCCAAAAAGAATGGCGCCCAGCCCTGTACCGGTTGGATGACTGCTCGCCCCCGTAACGCTGGGCAATTTCAGCGCGCTGAGGACAAAGGCGAACGCCGTGACGACACCCAATAACAGCCGGCTTTCCGGCTTTTCACGCACCAGACGCGCAATTTGCCGAAAACCGATCAACCAAAAGGGCAAAGCGACGGCAAACCAAACCAGACACCATTGCCAGGGCAGAAAGCCCTCCATAATGTGCATGGCGTAGACTGGCTGTACGCTAGACAGTTTCAGCATTACCATACAGAGCAACCCGATGCGCAGGTGCGGCCAACGCCTTGTTACACGCAAGCTCGACATCGTAAACTCCTCCTTTTATATGATTACCCCAAAAATAAAAAAGGCTGCGCCCCAAACGAACAGGTGCGCAGCCAACAAAAAACCCGCCAATTGGCGGGCTAGCGACAAAGCAACGAGGAAAACCTTGCTCTGTGCTCGGCCCCCTCTGTCCACGAAGGTGGTACTCGAACATCAATCGTTGCTTTTCGAGCAAGCAACGATTGATATAGTGAAGGCGGGTAGTCGGACTCTAGTAATTTACGATTTACGATTTACGAGGGTCTCGGTGTAGACCTTCGTAAATCGTAAATCGTAAATCGTAAATCAATATTACCGTTGCGGGACAGTGCCGGACTGGTCAAAACTTGACTTCACCGGGCTTCCCCCATTGTGCGCCGCGCTTCCGAGCGACTGGCGCACCTTCACTTCAACCATTCAGTTATGCCGCAGAGTATAACAGACCTTATTCCGATTTAATTTTGTGCATTTGTAGGTGCGGTTTTTAACCGCACAAGTCTGGATTGACCAAGATTGTGCAGTTAAAAACCGCACCTACAAGACCGATTTGGCTCTGTTTTGCTATCCAAATAATAAATCGGAATAAACTCTAACAAACTACAGTTGACTCCGCAAATCTCCTTTCGATGTACTGCCCTCAATTTATCAGGCAGGCAACAGCTGCGCCCCATCCAATGCACCGTTTTCGTAGAGCCGTAATGCCTCCACCCAAGTCAAATCTGCTGCCTGAATGCCCAGGGCATGAAGCAGTGCAAAGTGAAAGTCCAACGGATGCTGGGTGGCGACGCGCGGCACGATGTGGCGGACATCGGCCAATTCGGCAAATATCTCGGGGGCAAGCGGCTCGCGTTCCAGTTCATCTTGACCCAATGCCAGCCCGGCGACATGCTCGGCGCGGTCAAAGTAGTGCACGTCCATCCCTTGTTCGGCATAGATGCGGTAGCCGATCAGCCAGGTGTTGTGCTCACGCGCAATCTCAGCGGCCAGCTTGTTGAAACCAACCTTGGCTACCAGTTCGGGAGCAAAGTAAGCCGTGATCCAAGCACCCTGGGGCTGGACAAGGATGGCCGGATCCAGCGGTGCGGCATACAAATATTTTGCCGTCAGTGCTGTCGTTGCCACATCCAATGGGAGGTTATGCAAGTGTAAGTTGAAGTAAGTTTGGTAGTGGGTCTGAGGCGCCTGCCAAGCCGGACCAGTCCAGGCAGGCGGCAATGGTGGCGACGCGACTGGCTTGTTCCGTCCAAATA
>DAOTTR010000216.1:0-10708 GCA_034437715.1 Caldilineaceae bacterium | reverse complement strand
AATCAGTAGGACAGTAGAACAGTGTTTGTACTGTCTCACTGTCCTACTGATTCACTACTGATTCACTACTGATTCACCGGAGAATAGTATGGTTATTTCCGCCCAAGTGTACTAGTAGACTGTAAAGCAAGATCGATTTTCGTAGGTCCGGTTAAAAACCGGACCTTCTTCATTAACGATTCAGCCGGGAACTGCCCGTCACGTTTGCAACGTGACGGTTTTCGTAGGTCACGTTGCAAACGTGACAATCTGTCCAAGCCTTGCTCGACGACTTGTCCAGTGACAAATCGGCTGGGTTTGCATGGAACGAGTCTGTCACGTTACAAACGTCACCTACAACTACAATCGCTATCACGCGTGAATTTGGGTAAATAGCGCTGGCTTTATTTCCGCCGTCATGGTCTAGTGGACTGTAAAGCAAGATTTTTGGTAACTATCCAGCCGGGGACTGTCCGTCGCGTTGCAAACATAACCTACATGGATCAGATCTGGTTACGCGCTTTGACATCCAGGTAGCGATTCACAACGGCGATACTCAGTTGATCTGCGGGTACATCCAGCGTGAGAATCCCTGCCTGGGTTAAGTGCTCGATCGTCAATTGCCGTTCATCCAACAGTTGTTCGGCGACGGTGCGCTGATACAGTGTGGCACTATCTGCCACAGGTTGATCGGCCAGCCGTTGCACCGTTGGGTCACGCATGGTCACCAGTAGGGGCAGGTGTTGGCGGCGGATGCGCCCCATCTGCGCGACCAACATATCCGTTGAGATGCTGCCGGTTAAATCGGTAAAAACCAGGACCAAAGTGCGCTTGTGTTGCTTGGTTGCGAAATAGCTAAACGCCTGGGCATAGTCGGGCTCTATCGCGCTGCTCTCTAGCCGATAGAGTTGCTCGAGCAGGCGGTGAAATTGTTGTTTGCCGCTGCGTGGCGCGATCCACAGTTGTACATCATCGGCAAAAGCCAACAGGCCAATTTTGTCTCCCTTTTGCGCGGCGACATAGGCCAGGAGCAACGCCGCGTTAATCGCATAATCCAATTTGGCCACATCGCCAATCGGGCTGCGCATCATCCGCCCCACATCGAGCAGCACCATAATATGCTGGCTGCGCTCGGTCTCATATTCCACACTGATTGGTTTGCCACGCCGCGCCGTGGCTTTCCAGTTAATCCGCCGGTACTCGTCATCGGGCAAGTAATCGCGCAACCGTTCAAACTCGGCACCACTGCCCAACAGGCGCGTATTGCGCAAGCCAAGCTCCCACAGGCGATTTCTGCGCAACAGCAGATCATACTTCTTAATATCGGCCAAGTTTGGGTAGACTTTGACCGGCTCGGCGGCGGGCATGGTATGTTGTTTGCGCAATAACCCCAGCAGCGATTCCCAGCGCAGATGCAGATCGCCAAATCGGTAATCACCGCGCCGCGGCGGATAGACCGTATAGGTGACAGTTTGCACCACGCGCGGCGTCACTTGTGCCCACAGGATCCGCGCGACTTCCGACACTTGAAAGGCCACCGGCGGTTCATCGCGCACCCAGATGGCGAGCGGGTAAGTGCCGCGCCGCAATTCAATCGCAATCGTGATCGGATTATAGGCCGCCAACGAGAGGCGCTCGTCGTGTTGCCGTGTCACCAGCCAGTCCGTGTGATCAGGCGTCAAGCGCCAATCGGCCAGCAACAGTGCCACCACCATGCCCAGCCAGCCCAGCGCCACCCACCCCCAAAGCGGCGACCACGCGATCGCGGCAATGGGCAGCACCGTCACCAATAGTAAGCTCCAAGAACGTGTTGTCAATTGCATGCAATCATCTCACCGAAAATAGATTCCATCCAGACGGGCGCAACAGCATAGTTATGATAGAGATGATTATAACTCGATTCAAGCAGGACGAGGAGTTGATGAAGCTATTCGATGTGGAGAAGAGCGCGGCAGATTGCTAGATCTGTAGGGTTTTTAAAACCCTACAGATCTTTTGTTGGATAAAAAACGCAGGGTCAATTTACCGCAATAATATCGTCTTCGGTATCCATCTCGATCAATTCACCGGTGACAGTATAGATAATGCGCTCACAAATATTGGTGGTGCGATCGGCGGCGCGTTCCAGATTGTGGGCCGCCCACGAAAGATAGTTAGCGTTGTCAATCGCCGCGGGATTGGCCATAATAATCTGAATCAGTTCGCGATTTACAATATTATAGAGATCGTCTACCTCATCGTCGCGCTTGGGGATTTGGCGCGCCGCGGCCACATCTTGGTTGACAAAGGCGTCGAGCGCGCTGCGCAACATCTCGACACTAATCTGACACATTTGTGGCAAATGCACCAACGGTTTGACTAAGGGTTGATGGCCAATATAGAGCGTAATGCGGGCAATGCCCTTGGCATAATCGCCAATCCGTTCGAGTTCGGAAGCAATTTCCAACACAGCGGCCAACAAGCGCATATCGCGCGCCATAGGTTGTTGAGTGGCAATCAAGGTCAGACATTCATCTTCGATCTTGAAGCGCTTTTTGTTAATGATGCGATCAGCGGCAATCAACTGGCGCGCGGCGTCCAAATCTTGCCGCTTTAGAATATCCAGCGAATCGAGCATGGCCTTTGAGACCATACTGCCCAGTACCAACAGTTCGTCCTGTAGGGCCTGAAGTTGTTTTTCATAACGAGTTCGCGTCACAGAACATCTCCATTCTATTCTTTACTCTTCAGTAAACGTGCATCTGCTCGTCAGCCGCGGCCAACAGATGCCCATCATAGCCAAAGGGGTGAGAGCGAGGCGCTTTTGGGTACCTATTATAACACCGATGGCCCTATATCGTCGCGCGCAAGGCGAGTTACCAGCACACAAAGTCGGCAAGCGCTTACCCAAAACGACCGGTAATATAATCTTCGGTTCGCTTCTCTTTGGGATTGGTGAAAATCTGTTTGGTCGGACCAAATTCTGCCAAATGGCCTGTGCGACTATCGTCCACCATAAAGAAAGCCGTGTAATCCGAAACGCGCGCCGCCTGTTGCATGTTGTGGGTCACGATCATGATCGTATACTGTGTCGTCAGCTCGCGCATGAGATCTTCGATCTTGAGCGTGGCAATCGGATCCAGGGCCGAACAAGGCTCATCCATCAAAATAATATCAGGCTTGACAGCAATCGTGCGTGCGATACAAAGTCGTTGTTGTTGGCCCCCCGAAAGGCTAAGCGCACTCTGCTGGAGTTTTTCTTTTACTTCTTCCCACAGGGCAGCACTGCGCAACGACTCTTCAACCAGATCGTCCACATTGCCTTTGAAGCCATTAATGCGCGCGCCCCAAGCCACATTTTCGTAGATCGATTTGGGAAAGGGATTGGGCTTCTGAAAGACCATGCCTACGCGCCGGCGCACTTCCACCGGATCAACATTCGGCGCATAGATGTTTTCCCCATGATAGGTGATCTCGCCGGTTGTGCGCGCAATAGTGATCAGGTCATTCATGCGATTGAAACAGCGCAACACCGTGCTCTTGCCACAGCCCGATGGGCCGATCATTGAGGTAATCTTATGCTTTTCGATCTGCAAATTAACATCGCGCACGGCATGAAAGGCACCGTAAAAGATATTTAATTTTTTGGCTTCAATTGCATATTGGATCGCGGCATGATGGGCAGTCGTCGCAACTACCCCATTGCTCTGCATAGATCGTTCTTCAATTTTTATGGTCATCTTATATTCCCTTCGTATTGTTACTATACCGATTTCGGAGCAACACCGCCGATGCGTTCAGGGTTAACAGGAGCACCATTAAGACCACAATGGCCGCGGCAGCCAGATTCCGGAATTCGGCCTGTGGGCGCGAAGTCCATTGATAGATTTGAATGGGCAGGGTTGTAAATTTGGCAAAGGGACCATCGGGATCCACCACAATAAAGGTCGAAGCGCCAATTACCACCAGCGGTGCGGTTTCGCCAATCGCGCGCGAGATGGCGAGGATCGCACCGGTCAAGATGCCCGGCAACGCGGTTGGCAGCACATGGTGCCAAATCGTCTGCAACTGGGTCGCGCCCAAGCCATAGCTCGCCTCGCGCAGCGAACTGGGCACGGCGCGGATTGCCTCGCGCGCATTGATAATAATCACCGGCAAAATCAGCAAGCCTAATGTGAAGCCAGCGGAAAGCACCGTGCGGCCATTGGCTGTCGTGGGGTCAGACGCGCCCCACAGTGCCCCACTTGTCAGCGGCTCTAGAATGCGCACAAAGACTGCCAGCCCCAACATACCATAGATGATCGAAGGCACGCCGGCCAAGTTACTAATATTTGTATCTACCAGCCGACTGAACCAGTTATCGCTGGCATATTCTTCCAGGTAAACCGCCGCCCCAATGCCGACAGGTAGGGCAAAGAGCATGGTAATCAAGATCACCCACAAGGAACCGAGAATAGCCGTGCGCACACCAGCCAGCATCGGGTCGGACGATTGGGGCGATGTCAGAAAATCAGCTGTGATCCAGCTACGGAAAGTCAATTCACCATTGGGAATCTGCGCGACGGCTGCTTCGATTTCACTGCGCTGGAGCAGTGAATCGCGCAAAGTCCAGGAGCGAACAACCTGGGGCTCAATGACGCGGTCGAGCACTAATTGATAAACGTCTTCCTGGGTACGCTCGACAAAAGGCATGTCATTTTCCAACCGGCGCATTAACCCCGTCGAAACGTTGGTAGCCAAAATGTCCATCAGCGTCTCTTTGGGCAAATCAGCGAGCTTGCGATCAAAGACCTCTTCCACAAAGAAATCGAGTGTGCCACTATCCAGTCCCGGCACAAAGCGCACAATTGGTTCATTCGGCCAACCGGGGCTGACATCGGACCAGGTTTGCGCAGTGGTGAAGATCTGGCGCAACTGTTCCAACGTCACCGCTTCTAGAAAATCGTTTTCCTTGCTAACCACAATCGCCAGAGCGTCGGAGCCCACCCGGAACTCGACGGGCGCCACCTTGGCCTTGCGACAGACTTCCATCTCGGCACGCGTTATGGCGCGACTGGCGTTGGCAATATCCACCGCGGCCCCATTGCTACACAGTGCCAGCAGACCAGCCTTGGTGCCGGTGCTTTCCCCGGTCACCGCACCCGCAAGACCAGCCGCCACAAATTGCTCGCCCATGCGCATGGTCAGCGGATAGAGGGTGGAGCTACCGGTTGTGACAATCGTCTCCACTGATTCATTGCTGCTGCTGTTGGCCGTTGCCGATTGCAGATTGGCTTGGCTGGCGTCTAGCACTTCCTGGCTCGCTGGGAAATAACCGACATCGTCAATTTCTGCGTTCACATGCGTCAGATAAAAATCGATAAATTCAGCGACTTGCGGTTTGGCCTGCAAGGTTTCTTCTGTACTATAAATAAAAAGGGGACGCGCCAATGGATAATCGCCCGTCTCCACCGTTTCGGCAGAGGGCAGCACATCCACTACGCTGATGAGCTTCAGTTTGTCGGCATGGGCCTGGTAGTAGGCATAGCCAAAGAAACCGATAGCATTGGCATCGGGCGCAATGCCAGCAGCCAACACTTCATCATCTTCACTGGCAACCAAATTGGGGGTTGCCAACACCTTATCTTCTTCAATTTGCATCACAAGTGCGCTGGGATCAATACTATTCTGAAGGGCAACAAAACCGAACGCGCTGTTGAGGATATTATAGAGCAAGGCCACCAACGCAACGATGCCGACTAAGGTTGCCAGCATAAAGAGATTGCTCCACAACATTGCCCGGCCCTGGCGCTTGCGGACAAAACGCTTGAGGGGTTCACCTTCAGGATAGACGGGATTGGGAAAGTCGGTCTGTTGTGCCATTAATCATACTCCTCACGGAAGCGCGCCACCAGCATCCGGCTGGCAATATTCAACCCCAACGTCATCAGGAAGAGCAGCAACCCAATGGCAAAAAGACTCGTATAGTCCAGGGTGCCATAGCTGAGATCACCACCGCTGATGCGTACAATGTGCCCGGTCATGGTTTCGCCCGCCTTAAACGGATTGATTACGGCCAGATCGGTAAAGGCAGTGCCCCAGCTACTAAAGTTGCGTGGCCCCGCCCCAGCTGCAATGGCGACGACCATGGTTTCACCCACCGCGCGCGAAATGGCAACAATAAAAGCCGCCGAAATGCCCGAAAGCGACGCCGGCACCACAATGCGCACAGCCGTCTCTAGTTTGGTTGCGCCTAGGGCATAGGCAGCCTGCCGTAACGCTTGCGGCACAGAGGCCAGGGCATCCTCGCTCATGGAAGTCACCAAAGGCAGGATCAAAATGCCAATCACGATGCCAGCCGAGGCATTGTTGTACACTTCCACCACATTCTTGCCAAAGATATTCTGCAAAACCGGCGTCATAAAGGTCAGCGCGAAGTAGCCATAAACCACGGTCGGCACACCAGCCAGAACTTCCAACACAGGTTTTAGCGCGCCGCGTATACGCGCCGAAGCATATTCACTTAAATAAATCGCAATCATCAACCCCAGTGGTAAAGCAACCATCATCGCGATCAGGCTGGTGGTCAACGTGGAAATCACCAAGGGCCAGATGCCAAAGCGCAAAATTGTGGGCTGCCACATAATCCCCGTGAAAAATTCGACAAGGGTGACCTCGGCGCTCTGAAAGAAGAGCAAGGATTCTTCACCTAGTACAAAGATAATTCCGATTGTCGTCAAAATGGAGATCGCGCCACAGGCCAAGAGAAAACCCTGAATCACAGTTTCTCCAGGGCGGGAACGGCGTTTCAGATTGAACGGAGGGGGCACAGGTTGCGCAAATTCTTTTTTCACTGCTTGCGTTCCCCCCATACTCAATTCACCTTGCATCATCAACTCCTTTACAGGTTAGCATGGATAACAGCTATCGCGCATCCGAATGATGAGCCGTCTGCCCCAGTTGTGGGACAGCCCCGCAGGGTTTCAGAAACCCTGCGAGGCTGGTATTTACACTGGACTCAGCAACACGATAGCTGGCGCTTGGTTTATGTAACCAACAACCTTATTGCATCGCTTCCAGCAAGGCACCCTTGGCCGCGTTCAAGGCCTCGTCGCTGGCCGGGAAATAGCCAATTGCCTCAATCTCTTCATCAACGTTGGTCAAGTAGAAGTTGATGAATGCACCCACTTGTGGCTTTTCGGCCATAATGGTCGCATCGGAGTAGATAAACAAGGGGCGAGCCAGAGGATATGTACCACCTTCTACCGTGTCAAAGTTGGGCTCGACACTCTCAATGTTGAGAATGCCCAGCAAAGCCGCATTTTCCTGATAGTAGGCATAGCCAAAGAAGCCGATGGCATATTCGCTGCCTTCCACACCTTGCACAAGCACATTGTCATCTTCGCTCAACTGTGTGTTGGGGGCAGACAACATTGGTTCGCTGTCATCCTCTAGAACGACTTCGACAAAGTAATCAAATGTGCCGCTGTCGGTACCCGGAATAAAGCGCGCAATCGGCTCGGCGGGCCAGCTCGGATCAACATCCGACCAATTCACGGCCGTGAAGAGTTGAGCCAACTGCTCCACCGTCACATCGGTCACCCAGTCATTGGCAGGATGGACCACAATCGCCAAGGCATCTGTACCAACGCGGAATTCAATCGGTGTGCGACCAATCGCAGCACAGTTGGCAATTTCTTCCTCGTCGATCGGGCGGCTCGCATTGGAAATGTCCGTCTCACCAGCATTGCAGAAGCGCTCAAAACCAGCACCAGTGCCAACACTGTCAATTGTGATGTTGCCAGCATAGCCTTCATCGGTGAAGCGCTCGGCAATCGCTTCGGTCAGCGGATAGACCGTCGAGCTGCCAGCAATGATAATGTCACCTGTCACGTCCAACGGATTCACTTCGGGCAATTCCATTGCTTCAACCGTGGTGGCTGTTTCCGTCATTTCGGTAGTACCAGTCATTTCGGTAGTGCCGGTCACTTCTTCGCTAGGGGCCACTTCGGCGGTGGTTGCTTCAGCCGCAGGAACTTCGGTAGCCGGGGCCGCAGGGGCAGCCGGCGCAGTGGCGGGTGCACAGGCAGCCACCAAGAAAATTACGAGTACGGGGAAAATCATGAATGCTATTCGGCGCATTTGGGTCACTACTCCTTAAGTTCATTTATACAGATACTATTTTTTGCCAAACTTTACTAAAATCGGCGCTTTGCCTTTCACGCAAAAGTCAGCCGTTCAGACAGCAGTGTTGCCACCGCTACGCCAAGCATACAAAACAATGATTAACAAACCGATTTTACTATGTTAACAATTTGCTAACGAGATAATATAGAAGGCTATTCGTAACGACTAACCCCTCCCACATCCCTTAGCTTTACCCACAAGTTGGGTAGGCAAGGCGTGCCGGGGACGGCCCAGCGGCTTGATGCCACTACGGAATACTTTTGGGCCGTCCCCGGCACGCTCCCTCTCCCTGCTACCCAAAGATGTGGGAAAGGGTAGGCAAAGCGTTATGCAGAATCTACAGTAGAAGAAGCAGTAAGGAGCGTTTGCTGGGCCAAGGGTAATGTAAAGAAAAAGGTAGTGCCTTTGCCAACCCGGCTCTCTACCCAGATCCGGCCACCGTGGGCTTGCACAATGTGTTTGGCAATCGCTAGGCCCAACCCCGTGCCACCGCCGGAGCGGGCGCGGTCGGCTTTGTAAAAACGTTCAAAGATGCGCGGCAAATCATCGGGGGCAATGCCAACGCCCGTATCCGCGACCTTGATCGTTACTGTACGGGCGTCACCGACGACGGCGGAAACCTGGATTTCGCCACCGGGCAAGGTGAATTTAATCGCATTGTGAATGAGATTGGTCAAGACTTGTTCTACCCGCCCGGCATCCAAGTGGAGAATGGGCAGATCCGGTGACGCCTCTATGTGTAATGTCACCTGGGCACGTTCCGCTTGGGCCTGGAGCCGCTGGGTGGCATGGCGCAACAGATCGACGGTGGGGATAAAGACAAGGTCTAACGAAGCTTTGCCAGATTCAATGCGCGCCAGATCGAGCAATTCCTGCACCATGTGCGAAAGCGAATCGACCTCTACCTCCATGTGCCGCAGGAAACGGTGTGCGGCCACCTTATCATCCAACGCGCCATCACTCAACGTCTCGACCAGGGCGCGCAGCGAAGCAATCGGGGTACGCAGTTCGTGGGAGATGTTGCTAAGAAAATCCTGGCGCACGGTTTGTAACTGGCGCAGTCGCGTCAAATCTTGTATCACAATCAGATAGCCGCGATCATCGCCCCGCAAAAAGGGGGTGACCACCATCTGCAGAAAGCGCTCGCGGTCTAGTTCCAGAATCGCGGTCTCATTACGCCCCGCTTGTTGACAGCGCACAAACACCTCGACAATGCGATGATCGCGCACCGCCTGGACAAAGGAGCGCTTGAGCGCACGTGCTTGGGTCGTTTTCAAAATTTGGGCGGCAGCAGGGTTGATCAAGCGCACGACGCCATGCCGATTTACGATCAACACGCCATCCGTCATCACGTGTAGCACGGTGTGCAGCCGATCTTTTTCTCTGGCGCGCTTGGCGATCTGGCTCTGTAGCTTTTCCGCCATGCGATTAAAGGCGCGCACCAATTGCCCAACCTCGCCACTCCGCAATGAAAGCGTGCGTGCGCCCAGATCACCCTTGGTAATGCGTTCTGCCGTCTGTGTCAGCCGCCGTAGGGTATGCACAGTACGGGCAGCTTGTAAGAACATCAGCCCCAGCACGGCCACGGCAATCAGCAAAACTGGGGGGATGATCAGCCAGTACAATTGAGATAGATTGGTCTGGTCAGCAAGCGGATAGGCAACACGCAGCAGGCCCAAACGCTGCGCACCCTGGACAATCGGCATCACAATAATCAACGCTTGTTGTCCGAGAACGTTATCATAGCGGGTGCTACGCCCGGTGCCAGTTGCCAGGGCAGCTTTAATCTCGGGCAGATCACCGACATCTTCCACCGAGGCCACACTGGTATGCGAATCGGCAACGACCAGACCATCCAACGCAATCACAGTCGCATGGACATCCGTCAGAGTCAGCCATGTCTGTAGGTGCCGTTGCAGGCTAAATGGCCCCGCTTGCCACGCGCCATAGAGCTCAGCATCTTGCGCAAACCGTTGTGTCTGTTGTACCGACAACGCGACCTCGCGGGCAAGCTGCCACTGATTCACCCGATGGGCAAGATAGAAGCTGAGCCCAATCGTCAACAGCAAAATCAGGGTGGCATAGACAAAGGCAGTGCGCCAGCGAATTTTAGAAGCGGCCAACAGTTGCATGAGTTTTTTAGAAATCCCGTGCTTTCAGAATGTCATCCACAGTGTGTGTGTGCAGGGACAGAAGTTGTAGTTCTGTGTCTGGTAGTCTGGTAGTCGTGATACGCTAGCGGCGTTTGTTAACAAATGTAATATGCTCACCATTGGGCCGCAACGATGGTAAACGTACAGTATACCCATCAAAATTAACAACTGCAGCACAATCGATTAACAATTGGTTAACATAACCTTGTAACTCATGTTACGCAGGAGTAATGACAAGCTGCGTAGGGGCATGAGGTGGGCGGCGGATCAACCTTTGGTAAAGACCCGTGACTTGATTCGCCGCCCACCGCGTGCCCATCCTTGCCCAATGATCTAGATCAAGACGGGCACGCGGGAGTGGTGGCGAAGAAAATTACGGGAAAAACGTAAGTTTTATCCGCCACCCCCCTCATGCCCCTACCTTGCGTAAC
>DAOTTR010000215.1:0-26993 GCA_034437715.1 Caldilineaceae bacterium | reverse complement strand
ATTCTGATGAACGGCGAAATTCGCGCCGATGCCCGGCTCAGCGAGCTGGCCAGCAGCACCGATGCCATTTTGGTGCTGGATAAGCAAGTGGATAATGTCTTGGGCGCGCTCAAAGCATTGGCTGGCGTCAACCAGGTGGAACAACAGCCAGGGACGAATGGACATATCAGCTATCGCATTCGCGGCAAAGAAAATGCCGATCTCTGCCCCGCCATTTACCAGTTGGCGAACCAGCACCAGTGGCCGCTGCGCGAGTTGCGCAGTGATCGCCAAACCCTGGAGAGCGTCTTCAGCAAATTAGCAACCGGATGAAAGCATTGCGTGGCGGCCCCACTCCCCTAGCAGCAGGTTGTCGCACCAAAACCGGTGCATCTGGCAATCTGCAACACCAATCACGCATCAATGGAGTTTGACTATGCGACAAATACTTTCAATTACACGCAAGGAATTAGATAGTTATTTTGGCTCGCCGATGGCGCTCATCTTTTTGGCTACCTTTTTGGCGGTGACGTTATTTACCTTTTTCTGGGTGGAGACCTTCTTCGCCCGTGGCATTGCCGATATTCGGCCACTCTTTAAATGGATGCCCTTGCTGCTAATCTTTTTGGTAGCAGCCCTCACCATGCGCCAATGGAGCGAAGAACAGCGTTCTGGTACCCTGGAAATGTTGCTGACGCTGCCCGTAAAACCCTGGCAACTGGTGATCGGCAAGTTTTTGGCGGTAATGACACTGGTGGCGTTGGCGTTGGCGCTGACCTTGCCCGTTGCGATCAGTGTCGCCATGTTGGGGCCGCTCGACTGGGGGCCGGTGATCGGCGGCTATCTGGCCGCGCTGCTCTTGGCCGCAGCCTACACGGCCATCGGGCTCTTTATCTCGTCGCTGACCGATAACCAGATCGTGGCGCTCATTTTGACCGGCCTGCTGGGTGGCCTTTTTTATTTGGTTGGCACGCCGGCGCTGGTCGATTATTTTGGCACCCCTTGGTCTACAATTCTCAGTGGCATTGGCACAGGCAGTCGCTTTGAAAGCATTCAGCGCGGCGTCATTGATCTGCGCGACCTGATCTACTATCTCTCGCTGGCCGCAATTTTCTTGACATTGAATACCTTGACGCTGGACAGAAAACGCTGGAGCCACGGTCAAAGCACACTGGCTTACCGGCGCAATGCTTCCTTCTTTACCACGCTGGCTGCGGTCAACTTGATCCTGCTCAATGTGTGGGTGACGCCGCTGCATGGTATGCGTTTGGATCTCACGGCGCAACAACAATATAGCCTGTCGGCGACGACCAAGGATTTGTTGAACAATCTCAGCGAGCCGCTGCTGATCCGCGGCTATGTCAGCGAAAGAAGTCATCCGCTGCTCAACCCGCTACGCCCACAGATCGAGGATCTGCTGCGCGAATATGCGATCAATGGCAACGGCCAGGTTACGGCCGAAGTGATCGATCCCATCTCCGATCCCGACCTGGAGGCCGAGGCCAATCAGACCTATGGCATTCAAGCGTTTCCCTTTCAGATCACCGACCGCTATGGCGCATCGGTGATCAATTCGTACTTTGACATTCTGGTGCGCTATGGCGATCAGGATGTGGTCATCAACTTTCAAGATCTGATTGAGATCACACCCAACAGTGGCGGCACCATTGATGTGCGCCTACGCAACTTGGAATATGACCTGACCAGCGCCATCAAAAAGGTGGTCTATGGCTTCCAAAGTGTCGAATCGGTCTTGGGCGCGCTGAGTGAACCAGTGAACTTTACCCTCTTTACCACGCCCGACACGGTGCCCGCCGAATTGGCCGGCGCTGTGCAGACCATTCAAACGGTTGCCCAATCGATTGCCGATCAATCCAATGGCAAGTTTGTCTTTACTACCGTGAATCCTAATGATCCCAATAGTGGCATTACCCCGGCTGTGCTCACGGACAGTTATGGTTTGCAACCGTTCCTGGTCTCGCCCCTTTTCTCCAACGAGACTTACTATCTGCACATGTTGTTGATCAACGGCAATCAAGCGCAGATCATTTACCCGGCCGAGGATCTGAGTGAAGGTGGCATTCGCACAGTCATCGAAAACGCGCTCAAGCGTTCCTCCACCGGCTTTCTCAAGACGGTGGGCTTGTGGACGCCGCCCGCCACTCCTACGCAGGATATGTTTGGTCAGCAGCGCCAACCGTTGGCCTCGTGGCAAAATATCCGTGATCAACTGGGCCAGGAATATACGGTGCGCGATGTCGATCTGTCTAATGGTGTCGCGCCCACCGATGTTGACACGCTCTTTGTGATCTTGCCACAAAACATGACCGACAAAGAACGCTTTGCGATTGACCAATTTCTCATGCGCGGCGGCGCGGTGATTGTAGCCGCGGGCAATTATACGATCGATGTTGATCCCATGAATCAGGGCTTGGCCCTGCGCCCGCTCGATAATACCTTGCGCGATATGTTGATTCATTATGGCGTCGATGTGCAACAAGCGATTGTGCTGGATGATCAGAATCAACCCTTCCCCGTGACTGTGCAGCGCGATGTGGGCGGTATGCCGGTGCAAGAAATTCGCGCCGTCAACTTCCCCTTCTTTGTCGATGTGCGCCAGGATGGCATGGAAAGCGGCCACGCGATTGTCGCTGGCTTGCCCGCCGTGACCATGAACTTTGTCTCGCCAGTGGTGCTAGATGCCACGAAGAACGAGGGGCGCGCCACCGATGTCCTGCTCAACTCGACGGCGGCCTCCTGGTTGCGCTTCGATGTTACATTACAGCCGGACTTTCAACTCTACCCAGAGCGGGGCTTTGCAGTGGAGGGTATGCCACAAGCCTATCCCCTTGCGGTGGCAATCCAGGGTTCGTTTGAAAGCTTCTTTAAAGACAAGCCCTCGCCTTTTGCTGAGACAGCGGCAACTGATCCAGCCGCGCCCCCGCCGACGCCCGCCGTTGGTCCGGCGCCCGATGCCAGCATCCTCAACCAATCGTCGGATACGGCGCGCCTGATTGTCATCGGCAGCGGCGAATTTGTCGATGACTTTGTGCTCAACCTTTCGGCGCAATTGATTCAAGATCAGGTGCTGAATAATCTGCAATTTGCCCAGAACACGGTGGATTACGCGGTCGAGGATACGGATTTGTTGAGTATTCGCTCGCGCGGCACCTTTACCCGCCTGTTGGACCCACTCAGCGAAAGCGAGCAAGCGGGATGGGAATATGGCAACTATGGTGTGGCCTTGGTTGCCCTTATGCTCATCGGCGGCCTCTGGTATGCCCGGCGGCGCAACGAACGCCCAATGGAACTGGTCAATTTATAATTCGCTCATCCGCGGCCAGTGTGCGTGAACAATTCATTTTCAATCGGGAATGGGTGATCACGCCCACTGGCCCAGGTGAGTCTCTGTAATTTTGGGAGTAACTTTATGAATCGACAAAATCAAATCCTTGTGGGGATTCTGATCATACAATTGGCCATTGTCGCGTTTGTGTTTTGGCCAGGGCGCAATGTAACCGCAGCCGCGGCAGCCCTCTATACGGATATTACCCAGGACAATATTCAAGCGATGACGATCAGCGATCAGGAGCGGAGCGTGAAAATTAGCCGGGGCACTGATGGTTGGGTGCTGCCCGAAGCGGACGATTTCCCCGTCACTGCCGTGCAAGTCAGCGATGTGATTTCGCAAGTCTTGACAATTGACACGCGCCGCTTGGTCGCCAGCAACACCACCAGCCATGCGCGCTTGGGCGTGACAGAAGAAGATTTTAGCCGCCGCGTCGATCTAGAAACCAAAGACGGCCAGACGATAACGCTCTATGTGGGCAGCGCGCCCAGCGCCCGCTCGACCAATGTGCGGCGTGGCGATAGTGACAATGTCTATCTAACCAGCAACGTCACCGCCAATGATCTGCGCATCGATGTGGGCAGTTGGATCAATACCGCTTACCTAGCAGTGCCGGAGACGGACATCCAAGCCATTACCATCGAAAATGCCCAGGGCACGCTGCAATTTACGCGCCCGACCACGGACACCTGGACGCTGGCCGACTTGGCAACCGGCGAAGTTTTCAATGAGAATAACCTGATTTCGCTCTTGACACGCTTGAGCGGTTTCAACATGATCAAACCGCTGGGTAAGACAGACAAACCAGAATATGGCATGGCGACACCAGCCGCCACCCTCACCATGCAGACGCAGCCAGCAGGCGGCGCAGCCAAGACGATCACCCTGGTCATCGGCCTGCAGAATCCGGAAACGCAAAATCACGTGATCAAGTCGTCCGACGCTGAATACTATGTGGAGGTGGCAGGGTTTGGCGTGGAGAATTTTATTAGCCGCAGCCGAACGGATTATCTGGTAGTACCCGAAGCAGCCGCGACAACACCGATCACGGGCACCAACTTTATCACTGGCTTTGCAGGCATTACGACCACAACACCGTTGACCGCCACCGACGCGCTGACAGGTGCCGAGGGCGTCACCACCACGGCACCGCTCACAGCAACCGAGGTTGTGACACCAGCGCAGTAATCTTGTGTTATGTAGTAAAGACTTTAGGCGCTTTCAAAGAAATAAGTATCCAGCGCTTGCCAAACAAAATCATGCCTAGGGGCGGCCGCGCCGCCGCCCCGCGTTTGGCTCGCTGCGAACGGGCGGCTGCAAGCCGCCCCTACTGCATACTTGATTCTTTGCAATGGCCTTAGTCTTTGTCCGAGGCAGGGAAAGACGAAAGTCTTTACTACGCTTGGGCCTAGCGTGTCAGGCGGCGATAGGTGATGCGGTGCGGGCGATCGGCGGCCGGGCCGAGGCGGCGACGGCGATCCGCTTCATACTCGCTGTAGTTGCCGGGAAACCAGTAGACCTGGCTATCCCCTTCAAAGGCGAGGATGTGGGTGGCGATGCGGTCGAGGAACCAGCGATCATGCGAGATCACCAATGCACAGCCAGCAAAGCCTTCGAGCGCGTCTTCCAGCGCGCGCAGTGTGTTCACATCCAAGTCGTTGCTCGGCTCATCGAGCAGCAACACATTGGCGCCCGATTTGAGAATCTTGGCGACATGCACGCGATTGCGTTCACCGCCAGAAAGGCTGCCCACCTTTTTCTGTTGATCAGTGCCGCCAAAGTTAAAGCGCGAGACAAAGGCGCGTGAATTGACCAGCCGGTCGCCCAATTGCAATTGCTCGGTGCCGCCCGAGATTTCTTCCCAGACCGTCTTTGTGGCATCAAGCGTATCGCGGCTTTGATCCACATAGGCCAATTCCACTGTGCTGCCAACCGTCAATGTACCATTGTCGGGCTTGTCCTGGCCGACAATCATGCGGAAGAGGGTGGTCTTGCCCGCGCCGTTGGGGCCAATAATCCCCACTAACGCCCCTGCAGGAATGTCAAAGGTAAGGTTTTCATAGAGCAAGCGATCACCAAAGGCTTTGCCGATGTTTTCGGCGCGGATCACAATATCCCCCAAGCGCGGCCCCGGTGGAATATAAATTTCGCGATCTTCGTTGGCGCGCTCCTTGCCCTGAGCCAATAGTTCATTGTAGGCATTGATGCGCGATTTGCTTTTGGCCTGGCGCGCCTTGGGTGACATATTCAGCCACTCCAATTCACGGTCCAGCGTCTTCTGGCGCACGGCTTCGCCCTTTTCTTCAAGCGCCAGCCGTTGCTGCTTCTGCTTAAGCCAGGAGGAATAGTTCCCACGCCAGGGAATGCCGTAACCCCGATCCAACTCGAGGATCCAACCGGCCACATTATCCAGGAAATAGCGATCATGGGTGACGGCGATCACCGTGCCCGCATACTCCTGGAGATGCTTCTCCAGCCAGGCGACAGATTCAGCATCCAAATGGTTGGTTGGCTCATCCAGCAGCAGAATGTCGGGCGCTTTGAGCAATAGGCGGCAGAGCGCAACCCGCCGCCGTTCACCACCAGAGAGCACAGCCACTTGAGCGTCGGCGGGGGGGCAGCGCAGGGCATCCATGGCCAATTCCAGGCGGCTGTCCAGATCCCACGCGTTCAGGGCATCCAGCTTATCCTGCACCTCACCCTGGCGCACCATCAACGCATCCATCTCGTCGTCATTGAGATCTTCACCAAACTTCATATTGATCTCGTCAAACTCGCGCAGGGTGTCCACCACTTCCTGCACCCCTTCTTCAACGACCTCGCGCACAGTCTTACTGTCATCCAGTTGGGGTTCTTGTTCCAAATAGCCAACGACATAGCCAGGCGCAAGCGTTGTTTCGCCATTATATTCTTTTTCGACCCCAGCCATAATGCGCAGCAAGGTGCTTTTACCCGAACCATTCAACCCCAGGACGCCAATTTTGGCACCATAGAAATAGGATAGGCTGATATCGCGCAACACCTGTTTATTAGGCGGATAGGTTTTACTGACCTTCGCCATCGAGTAAATAACTTTTGTACTCATGAATAAAAATTTTTCCCCTGATTTCAGTATAGGATAGGAGCGTCGATAGTCGTACAGATTTTAATCATGATAGCGACGATTCGCACGCTTATCCTAAAAATGTTGTATCTTACGAGTATAAACGGAATACCAATGAATCAAAAAAACGTGTAGCGCTTGGGCGAAATCGATGGTCGTCGATTGACATCGATTAACCTCGATTGACGTTGTGTACTTTACCAATTTGCGTTAAACTAGAGGGCAAGCACGTAAGCAGGGATCACCCAACCAGCGTAAGAGTGTGTAGGACAGATTTCTGCTGATTGCTGCCCAAGTAGCTGATTAATCAATCTCATCCCACCAGAATCATTTTTCATTGCCAAGTGTGTCGATTCCCAGTTGTCGTTCTACGCAAAGCAACAGCGCTGCCGATCAGCGCGATAGAGCTGGGAATATGCCGCCATCATCCACGCATCAAGGTTTGAAGGAGTGCCTTATGAAGCGAAAAGTGGTCAGCCTGTTTATTCTCAGTCTCCCATTGCTTTTGGTTACCGTCTTTTTGCAACTCCCGGTGACCGCCACGCCAACGCAGCAGACGATCCCGGTGGAAGATCCTGCGACGCCATTAGCACAACCACAACAGATCTCCATTCGTCAACAGATTCCCTTGGTCTTTACGGTGTCGGTGACCACACCCATGACCAACGCCAATCCAAACAATTTGTTGGGCGCGCTCATCAGCAGCATCAATCAAGCAGATGCAATGACCGCGGCTGTCAGTGTGCAGACGGTAGAGGTGACGCTCACACTGGATCTACAACTGACGGTGACCGACACGCTGACAACCACCGTGCCCTCCACCGTAACCCTGACGTGGGGCGATCAGCAGCGTGCCACCGTGCCCGTTGCGGTGACAATCGGCGCGTTGCCCACAGCCGATGTGCGTATTACCCTGCTCGCATCGCCAGAAGTGACAACGACAACCGAAAGTACAATCACCGCAACGGGTGAGCTTACACCGAGCATCACCGTTAGCGTGACTGAAGGCAGCGAGATTACACCGACCGCGCCGATCAGTGCCGGCACAGGCATTACCGGCACTGTCGCTTTGACGGTCAATCTACGTTCTGGACCCGACACCACTTTTGATCTCGCTGGCACGACGCCCGCGGGCCAAACGGTCACCATCGTCGCCCAAAATGCCGATGGCACCTGGTATCTTTTGAATAACGGTCTGTGGGTCGCCGCTTTCCTGGTTGAAAACGTCCAAGGCGAGGTAGGGCTAGCCACCGATGCGTTGGTGACAACCTTACGCGCCCAAACACCAATCACCGCAACGGCCACCCCCACGACGACCACACTGGTGACAACCACACCGGTGCTTACCGCGACAGTGGCAGTGACCAGCACAGAAACGGTGACACCTACCTCAACGCCGACAGCCCCCAGCCCCATCTTGGTGCCAACGCCAGCCGCAGCCACACAACCGGTGCAACCGCCCAGCGTGACCGTAGATGCCAATTTGCGTTCCGGCCCAGCCACCACCTTCCCTATCGTCGGGGGTACCGTAACGGGCCAAGCGATCACCATCGTCGCACGCAATGAAGATGGCACTTGGTTCCAACTTGATAACGGCGGTTGGGTCTCAGCAACACTCGTCGCCAACCCACCAACCATCGCCAGTGTGCCGATCTTCGGCGCAGCAGGGACAACGGCAACCCCCATCCCCACGCCCACGATCGTGTCAACGACCACGACCACAACTACGACCCTGGGCACGATCTTGGGCGTGCGCGAAAATCTCTATATCATCCGCGTCGATGGCCTTGTGAATACGTACGAGCTCACCCTCAATACAATTGATACGTTGGTGACCCAAGCTGGCGCAAATGAGGTGCTCTTACAAGACAGCGCATGGATCGACGAAATGACAACAGCGCTCGCCTTGCTGCGCGCTACAGGCGACGAGGTAGAAAGCTTATCGGCACCAACGCTCTTTGCCACCCCCCATGCGGACCTTGTCGAGGCCGCCGCCGCCTTTACGGGTGCCGCCGATCTGTTGGCAGAGGGCATTGATGCGTTGAACACCGACAGCCTCGATGAAGCCTTTGCCCAAATCACAGTCGGCACGACACTGCTGACGCGTGCCGAAAATGGCATTGAGGATCTGACACCCTAAAGTTATATGTGGCGAGTGGCGAGTAATAGGTACTCGCCACTCGCCACCCGCTACCCACCACTCAGTGCTATGTCGATTATCGTCTGGTCAATCATTGCCTTTTTTGCGGGTGCCTTGCCCTTTTCCCTGTGGGTGGGGCGTTTGGCATTGGGCCGCGACATCCGCAGCTATGGCGATGCCAACCCCGGTGCGAGCAACGTGCTGCGCGCCGGGGGCAAAGGCGCGGCAGCGCTTGCCTTGTTACTCGATCTGCTCAAAGGCGCGATTCCCGTAGGCATCGCCCATTTTCAATTGGGGTTCACCGGCTGGGCACTGATCCTCGTGGCGATTCTACCGGTGTTAGGCCATGCCTTTTCGCCTTTTCTCGGAGGCAAAGGGGGCAAAGCTGTGGCGACGACGGGTGGCATTTGGTGTGGGCTCACCATCTGGGAGGGGCCGACGGTTGGCGGCCTCCTGTTGGGTCTGGCCAGCTACTGTTTTGGCGCCAATGGCTGGGCGGTGATCACCGCCATCAGCGGCATGGTGCTCTACCTGGCATTGACCCCCGCCAGTTGGAATGGCTTGATGGCCCGCCCGGCCAGCGCGATGATCTGGGCGATTGGCATCCTCAATCTCCTGATTGTGGCCTGGAAACACCGCGCTGATCTAGCCAAACCACCCCAATTCCGCTGGCACAAGCGCTAGCTATGCCCAGCCTGATTGTGATCATCGCGAGCGGAGCCAGCGGTGCGCTGCTGATCATGCTCCTGATTGCGCTGCACAA
Organism: Caldilineaceae bacterium; assembly: GCA_034437715.1. Classification (GTDB taxonomy): domain Bacteria; phylum Chloroflexota; class Anaerolineae; order Caldilineales; family Caldilineaceae; genus JAHBVH01. The sequence continues at coordinate 17,659 of DAOTTR010000215.1, read as the reverse complement.
CGTCACGCATTTTCCGCGATTGAAAACAACTCCCCTGCCCCAAGACAGCAGTTACCCACCCGTCTCGATCTTGATTCCAGCACGTAATGAAGCCCACAATATCAGCCAGACCGTGCAAGCGTTGTTGGCGCAACGTTACCCTGCGTTTGAACTGCTTGTGCTGGATGATCACTCAACGGACGCGACGGCCCACCTTGCCACGGCCGCGGCCAAGGGCGATCCACGCTTGCGCCTGATTGCAGGCGCGGCTTTGCCCGTGGGGTGGAGTGGCAAAAATTGGGCTTGTCATCAACTTGCCCAGCACGCACGCTATGCTACGTTGTTGTTTACCGATGCCGATGTCCAGTGGCAACCGGATGGCTTGGCAGCCCTGATCACCATGCAACAAGCAACCCAATCTGATCTACTGACCGTCTGGCCCACGCAGATTACCCAAAGCTGGGCCGAACGATTGGTGGTGCCGCTCATGACCTTTGCTGTATGGGCCTATCTGCCAGTCAACTTTGCCCACCATAGCCCCTATCCCCTGGCTGCTGCGGCCAACGGCCAGTGTATGCTCTTTCAGCGTCACGCTTATCAAGCATGTGGTGGTCATGCTGCCGTGCGCAACCGTGTATTGGATGATGTGCTCCTGGCGCAACGGGTGAAAGCAACAGGACGGCAATTGCGCATGGCCGATGGCGCGGGGTTGATTGCCTGTCGCATGTATTACAATTGGCAAGAAACCTTTCATGGCTATGCGAAAAATATCTTAGCGGGACACGGCTCATCACCGTTGCTCTTGCTCCTCTCCACCCTCTTTCATCTCACACTTTTTGTCGGCCCCTGGCTATGGTTGATGTTTGGTGGCTTGGATAGCCTCACCTATGGCTGGCCGTGGTGGCCGCTGGCATTGCTTCTATTGGGCACCCTGGTGCGCGGGATGACAGCCTACAGCACCCGCCAACACATTCGTGATAGTCTCTGGATGCCCCTCTCGGTGCTGCTCATGACTGGCATTGCGTGGCAAGCGCTCTGGTGGCACTGGCATGATGGGGGCCCACAGTGGAAAGGCCGCCAGTTAGACGGGTCATCCCGATAAAGCATATACGCCAGCACAGTTGAGAATTGAGCGATGTCCCAGACAAGCCCCAATTTATCCTCTAAAAATCTCGAGCCCATTGTGATTATCGGCGCGGGGATTGGCGGGCTGAGCGCGGCAATTCGGCTGGCCGCGGCAGGCAAGCGGGTGATCATCCTGGAGCAAAATGCCCAAACGGGCGGCAAGATGAGTCATTTGGAAGCCGATGGCTTTCGCTGGGATACCGGCCCATCCGTCATCACCATGCGCCATGTCTTTGCCGAGCTTTTTCAAAGCGCGGGGCGGCACCTGGAAGATTATTTGACACTCCAGCCAGTGGAGCCGCTCACCCGCTACTTCTATGCGGACGGCGTGCAACTGGATATGACGCGCGATTGGCCCGCACTGGCCGCCCAGATCGAAACGCTAGCACCCAGCGATGTCGAGGGCTATTTGCGTTTTCTGGCCTATGCCGCGCGCCTCCACGCGATCACGGGGCCGGTCTTCATCTATGATCAGCCACCCACCTGGCGCAGCTTTGGACGCATGCCGCCGCTAGCGTTCGCCCAGATCGATCCATGGCTAACGCTCGATCAAAAAATTCGACGCCTTGTACGGTCGCCGCATCTGCGTCAACTCTTGGGGCGCTTTGCCACCTATGTGGGTGCCAGCCCCTATCAAGCACCCGCCACGTTGGGCGTGATCGCACATGTCGAGCTGACGGGCGGCGTCTGGTATCCACGCGGTGGCATCTATGCCATTGCCCAAGCGCTGACCAAACTTGCCCGCGAATTGGGCGTTGAGATTCGCACCAACCAACCGGTGCAACAGATCACGGTGACCAGTGGACGCGCCACCGGGGTCACCCTGGCCGATGGCACGCCGATCGACGCCGGGGTGGTGATTGCCAATGTCGATGTCACGACCGTTTATAAACAGCTTTTGCCCCCGTCCTCGGCTACACGAAGTCAATTGCAGAAAATGAGCGCAATTGAGCCATCCTGTTCTGGCTATGTCTTGCTGTTGGGGGTCGAGGCGCAACATCCGGCACTGGCCCATCACAATATATTTTTTGCCCCGGATTACCAGCGCGAGTTTGCTGATATTTTTCAGCGCGGGATTGCGCCGCGCGACCCAACCATCTATGTGGCGATCACCAGCAAAGCGGATCCCGATCATGCGCCGCCCGGCTGTGAAAATTGGTTTGTGCTGGTCAATGCGCCGCCGCTGGGCAGCAATTTCGATTGGCAACAAGAGGAAGCCGCCTACCGTCAACATCTGTTTGACACGCTCGCCCGCTTCGGCTACCCAATTCAGGAGCGCATCCGCCATTGCACGGTGCTGACGCCGATCGATCTGGCGCAACGCACAGGTGCTTGGCGCGGCGCGCTCTATGGGCTTTCTGCTAACCAGGCGTTGAATGCCTTTCGCCGGCCGCACAACCGCTGCCCAACGGTGCAAGGGCTCTATTTTGTCGGCGGCACCACCCATCCTGGCGGCGGCGTGCCTATGGTCACCTTGTCGGGCAAGGTCGTGGCCGAGTTGGTCTTGCAGGATCAAAAATAAGCTATCCGGTCACAGTCTAGAACGTTTGCAGCAGACAAAGGAATTATGATGTCCATCCAACCAACCCAGCGGCGACGGCGCTGGGCGACTATTCTTACGGCGATCATTTTGGTGATCGCGCTGGCATTTATCGGCTTTATTGTGTGGGCAGGTCGTTCTGCCCCCATTATGGACGAGGCCACTGCCGCGCTGGTCACAGGCAGCCAGGTGACGGTTACAACGGAGCCGTGGCTGGTCTTTGCGCCCGTCACGCCGACGGGCGCCACTGGTTTCATCTTCTATCCCGGTGGCCGTGTCGATCCGCGGGCCTATGCGCCGGCGGCCCATGCGATTGCTGCGGCGGGCTATTTGGTGGTCATTGTGCCCATGCCGCTCAATTTGGCCGTTTTGGCACCAGCACGCGCCAGCGAGGTGATTGCGGCTTATCCGGCCATCGAACATTGGGCGATTGGCGGTCACTCGCTGGGCGGCGCCATGGCAGCCAACTTTGTGGCCAAGCAACCGAATGCCGTGGCAGCGCTGGTCTTTTGGGCCGCCTATCCCGCTGAAGGCGATGTGCTGGCCGGGCGCGATCAACTGGTGGTCACGTCGATCTATGGCACGCTGGATGGTCTGGCAACCGTTGCAAAAATCGACGCATCGCGCGCCCTGTTGCCGCCCCAAAGCACCTTTGTGGCAATTGAGGGCGGCAACCATGCCCAATTTGGCTGGTATGGCGCGCAAGCTGGCGACAATCCGGCGACCATCACACGCGCGGCCCAACAGGCACAGACGATTGCGGCCACCTTGACGACGCTGGGCAAATTGGAAGAGTAGGGGGATCTATGGAAACAACCGACGTACTCATTATCGGCGCAGGCTTGAGTGGTTTGATGGCCGCGCAGGGGTTGCAAGGCCGTGGTTGGCGCGTTGTCATGCTGGACAAAGGGGGCAAGGTCGGTGGGCGGCTGGCGACGCGCTCGGTCGGCCCCGGCCTGGCCGACTATGGCGCGCAGTTCTTTACTGTGCGCGCGCCCGCTTTTCAGCGCTATGTCGATGCGTGGCTGGCCGACGGCCTGCTCTTTCCGTGGGCCACAGGCTGGAGTGACGGCAGTTTGCTTGCCAGCCACGCGGCCACAGCCAGCGATGGCTATCCCCGCTATGCCGTGCAGGGGGGCATGAACGCGCTGGCACAACATCTGACCGCGCAGGCAAGCCAACAAGGCGTCACCATTCACACGAATCAACGCGTTACCGCCATCAGCCAAAGCGGCGACGGTTGGCAGGTGGTGGGTGAAAAGGGTCAAGTCTATGCGGCCCACACCTTGATCCTCACGCCACCCGTTCCGCAGTCATTGGCCCTGCTCGATGCGGGCGGTGTTGTGCTGGCGGCAGGGGATCGCACGGCGCTGGCACAAATTGCCTATGCGCCCTGTCTCTGCGGCATCTTCTGGCTAGAAGGTGACATTACTTTGCCCCCCCCAGGTGCCATCCAACGGCCCGGCACCGATCTCGCCTGGATCGCCGACAACCAGCGCAAAGGCATCTCGCCCGCCGCCACGGTTATCACAGTACATGCCGGGCCAACGTACAGCCGCATCCACTATGACACGCCCGATGCTGAACTGCTGGCGACTTTTCAGGCAAGTTTGCAACCGTTTATGCAGGGCCGCGTGATCTTACACGAAGCGCAGTTGAAGCGCTGGCGCTATGCCCTGCCCACCGTCACCCATCCGGCGCGCTATCTCCAGGCAGAAGGGGTGCCCGCGCTCTATTTTGGGGGGGATGCCTTTGGTGGACCGCGGGTCGAAGGCGCGGCGTTGTCAGGATTGGCCATGGGCGCGGCGATCGGCTACAGACTGCCAACCTAAACTGTCTCCCCACACTTGCCCACCCCATAGCCCCCGATGAAACCCAGAAGATCTTCGCAATCCTCACGCAAGCAATTTCACGCGAACTTTGCGACACGGTGGCCTACTACGACAAGGCCTACTACGACAAGTTGAATGAATTCAACACCTACGACGGCAAACGTGTTTAAACACGTTTTCTATCCCAGGCTCTGAATGAATTCAGAGCAGCTGATGATGGAATTTAACGTTGGCGGACTACCCAGTTGGCTAGTCCGAGTCTAGGCAAGGGGCCAGTGACTTTGTAAAACGAAGCTGATATAGTTAGGCAAACGTTGGCTGTTCAAATTTTCACAAGTTGAACAGCCCAAAAATGATTGCTTGACCGCATAGATTTGTTGAAAAGGAGATCGGATTATGATAGAGACCACAGCCAGCTCCACAGGTGTACCCTTGGCGACAAAAGTACGTAAGCCCATCAATCTTGCCCTATCTCCCTTGCTGATTACGTTGGCGGTTGGTGTTGGCCTGTGGTTTATTCCAGCCCCCGCAGGTGTTGCCATTGAAGCGTGGCATCTTTTTGCTATTTTTGTTGCGACAATTGTCGGCATTATTGTCAAACCGCTGCCCATGGGGGCGGTCGCGTTGATCGGGATTATGGCTACGGCGCTAACGGGCACGTTGAGCATTAACGATGCCCTGAGCGGTTTTGGCAATAATGTCATTTGGTTGATTGTCTTAGCCTTCTTCATTGCGCGTGGCTTTATTAAGACTGGGCTCGGTGCGCGTATTGCCTATCTCTTTGTGCGCCTGCTCGGTAAGAAGACCCTTGGCCTGAGCTATGGCCTGATTGCGACGGATCTTGTCTTAGCCCCGGCCATTCCCAGCAATACCGCGCGCGCGGGTGGCGTGGTCTTTCCCATTCTCTGCTCGCTTGCCAAAGCCTATGGCAGTGACCCCGCCGAGGGCACCGAACGCAAAATAGGCGCGTTCTTGACCCTGGCCTCTTTCCAAGGCACGGTGATTACAAGCGCTATGTTCCTGACGGCCATGGCCGCCAATCCCCTGGCCGTCAAGTTGGCAGCGGATATGGGGATTGCTGTCAGTTGGGGACAGTGGGCGCTCGCCGCCTCGGTACCTGGCTTGGTCAGTCTGGCGGTTATTCCCTATATGCTCTACAAGCTCTACCCGCCGGAAATCAAGGAAACCCCCGAAGCGACCAAGATGGCCAAGCTCGAATTGGACAAGATGGGCGCAATGAAGGGGCAAGAGTGGATCATGCTTGGGGCCTTTGCTCTGTTGCTCGTGCTCTGGATCTTTGGGGAGCAGTTGGGCATTCACAGCACGACGGCAGCACTCGTTGGGCTTTCTGTCCTCCTGCTCAGCAACGTGTTGACTTGGCAAGATGTGCAGAATGAAACGGGGGCATGGGACACGCTGGTCTGGTTCTCGGCGCTGGTAATGATGGCGAGCTTCTTAAATTCGCTGGGCTTGATTCCCTGGTTCAGCACACTGATGGGCGGCTATGTGCAAGGCGTTGCCTGGTTGCCAGCCTTCCTAATTCTGAGCCTGGTCTATTTCTACAGTCACTACTTATTTGCCAGCAATACGGCCCATGTCAGTGCTATGTTTGCCGCCTTTCTGGCCGTCTCTATTGCTGTCGGCACGCCACCCATCCTCGCGGTGCTTGTTTTGGCCTTCTTCAGCAACCTTTTCAGCAGCATGACGCACTACGGCACCGGTCCTGCCCCCGTGCTCTTTGGCGCTGGCTATGTGGACATCGGCAGTTGGTGGAAGCTTGGCTTTTTGGTCAGCCTCGTCAACATTGTGATCTGGCTTGGCATCGGTGGTATGTGGTGGAAGGTTTTGGGGTTGTGGTAGGTTGATCAGCCGGGAACGCGCCCAGAAGATAAACAAGCAATCGCGCAAGCTACAATGCTTGCGCGATTGCTTGTACTATACTCAAATCAGCATACAAACCGGCGTTTGATGAAACAATGATTAGCGTGCCGGGGACTGAATAAGCGTAGATCTGCACTGCGAACGTTTCGCGGTCAGTCCCGGCACGCTATCGCAGAACGCCGGTTTTTAAATTGAGCTCAGTATAACAGCCTTTATGACAACTATTTTGCCACCCTTCAGCCCTTATGCACCGAGCTTTGCACTAGAGTAGCTGGTGAATTTACCTTCATTGGCCGTGTACCAAGCGTAGATGCCAGCGCGGAAGGTCTTCCATGCTTCCAAGATGTTGGCAAAGTCGGCATCATTGGCTGCCAGCTCGTCATAGAGTTCGAAGGCGGCTTTTTCGGCAGCTTCCAGAATTTCTTGACTATAGGTACGCAGTTGGGTACCACCTTCGGCCAAGCGTGCCAGGGCGTCGTTATTGCGCGCGTCGTAACGGGCCAGCATGGTTGTATTGGCAACATAGGTGGCAGCCTTTACACATTCTTGGTAGAAGGGTGGCAATCCATTCCATTGATCCAAGTTGATCTGCACCTCGAGCGTGGCACTCGGCTCCCACCAGCCTGGCGCGTAGTAAAACTGGGCAGCCTTATTCAAGCCAAGCTTTTCATCATCATAAGGGCCCACCCACTCGGCAGCGTCGATCGCGCCGGTCTGCAACGCTTGAAGGATTTCGCCACCAGGCAGCGCTTGCACGGTTACACCGAGCTTGGCCATCACTTGGCCGCCCAACCCAGGGATACGCATCTTCAAGCCTTGCAAGTCGGCAACGGTGTTGATCTCTTTGCGGAACCAGCCACCCATTTGGGCACCAGTGTTGCCAGCAGGAAACTGGATCACATTGAACTTCTCGGCGTAGAAGCTCTGCATTAGCGCCAACCCGCCCCCTTCGTAGAGCCAGGCATTCTGTTGCTGCGCGGTGAGGCCAAAGGGGATCGTGGTGCCAAAGGCCGTGGCCGGACTTTTGCCCACATAATAGTAAGAGGCAGTATGCCCAATCGGGAATGCCCCCTCTTGCACCACATTCAATACTTCGGTGGCCGGTGCGACTTCGCCCGCCGCGCGCGGTGCGATTTTGAACTTGCCACCCGTCAATGCGCTCACAGTATTGACAAAGGTTTCCACACCCCCATAAATGGTATCCAGCGCCACCGGCCAACTGGTGGGCATATCCCACGTCAGATCTGGTAGATCTTGGGCCGATGCTTGTTCGGCGCTGGGAGCAATGCCAGCTTGTTGCGCGCCACAGCCGGCGGCAAGGCCCAGTGCCGTAGCAGCGGTGGTGCGAATGGCGAGCGTCTGCATAAAGTCACGACGATTCATGCGTATTTCTCCTCTGGTTCGATTGATTGGTTCGATTAATGACAAAAATATGAGCAGCTTACAGATGATCTTCGGGAGCATGGGATGAGCTTACATGATTGTATAAGAGCCCGTACGCGCTGTCAAGAAAATCTGGCGGGTTTTCATTTTATGCGCGGCGTTGGTATGCGCTATACTATTTAGGATCGTGAGGTCGAGGGGTCGTGAGGTTGAGGGGTCGTGAGGTTGAGGGGTCGAGGGGTCGTGATTATGCTGAGTGTACAACTGCCACAATCGATTTATGATGCGATCGTGGCCCACGCCCGTGAAGGCAAGCCAGAGGAGATCTGTGGCGTGATACGCGGCCGTGGCCTAACCGCCTACGCGTTGATCCGCGGTCAAAATGTGGCCACCGAGCGTATTGATAACTATGCCGTGGATGAGAAAACCTTGCTCCTGCAATTCAAGTTCGAGGAACAAGGTGATGAGATGATGGGCGTTTATCACTCGCATCCTGTCTCCGTGGCCTACCCATCTGCCACCGATGCCTGGAACGCCTATTATCCCGATAGCATCTATTTTATCTGCTCGCTCGAATATGACGATGCGCCGGTGATTCGCGGCTTTCGCATGACCCCCCACTTTATTGACGTAGAGGTGGCCCCGCTGACCGCGGCCCTGAATTTTTACGAAACGCGGCCCCATCTTTTTGCCTACTACCAGGCCGCAGACACGACCATACCCGCTGTGCTTACGGCCATTGCGCGGGAGGTGCCAACACCCTTTTATGTGGTCTATTATGCAGAGAGTGGCGCGCCGGAAGCACGCGTTGTATCGCTAGAAGAATACCCGATCGCCATAACAGCAGATTGACAAAGCCAACGGGAAGCAAGTATACTAGACAAAAGTCGATATAAAATTTATAGTGCCTATCATATATTGTCACAAGCTCGCAATTGAGTTGCGAACCAACGCCAGTCAACCAATTCTGTGGTTAGGATTTTGCATTTCAGTGATCGCTTCACTTGTTCGTCTTACTTGCTCGTGTCGATAGCGGGAGCAGCCAGCAAGATGCTGGTGGCCCCGCCGCTGGCTTTTGCCAACCAAGATCAAGCGATGAAGCACATGCAAAGTTCTCTAAACATGGCGACCGCTGAACCCTCGTCTATAGGCTGACATGGTTCCTGGTTCTGCTTGTTGAGTACGTAACCTTCGGGTTATGCCTAGCGGGATTTTCTGCCGGATTCATCGTTTTGATGAATCCGGTTTTTTATTTTATAGCAATCAGCGTCATTTGTAGAAGAATTTGTAGAAGAATGTATAAAGGAGATGTACTTCAATGGCAACTGTGTTGGTGCCCACGCCATTACGCCGCCTTACGGGTGGACAATCCAAGCTCACTGTCGATGGCGGTGATATTGGCGCGCTCATTCAAACGATCAATCAACAATATCCCGGCATCGCCGAAAAAATCTTGGACGATGAGGGCAATGTCAAACGCTTCATCAACGTCTTTGTCAACGATGACGAAATCCGTACCCTGCAAGGCTTGGCAACCCCAGTCAAGGCAAGTGACCGCATCTCGATTGTGCCAGCGATGGCAGGTGGCCAAGCACGTATACTAGGAGTTCATTCATGAGCAGACTGAATCGTGATCAACTGGTGCAACTCGCCAAGAGCGAGATCACCGAAATCTCGGCCCAAGAACTAAAGCGGCGCATCACCACCGGCGAAAAGCTGACCGTGGTCGATGTGCGTGAGCGCGATGAATTTGTCCAGGGCTATATTCCCGATGCCACCTTTATTCCGCGCGGCTATCTGGAATTACAGATCGAGCAGCACCAGGCCGACCGTGACAAGCCGATTGTTGTCTACTGTGCCGGTGGGGTGCGCTCGGCTCTGGCGGCGCGTAACTTGAAAGAAATGGGCTACAGCAACGTCATTTCGTTGATCGGTGGCTTTAACGGTTGGAAAAATGCCGGGCTTAATTTCAAGATTCCGACGGTGCTCTCGGAAGATCAGCGCATCCGCTACAGCCGCCATACCATGCTGAATGATGTAGGCGAGGCAGGCCAAATCAAATTGCTCGAGAGCAAAGTACTGTTGATTGGCGCAGGCGGGCTAGGCAGCCCCGCGGCCATGTATCTGGCTGCGGCGGGTGTGGGCACGCTGGGCATTGTCGATTTCGACACGGTGGATGTTTCCAATCTACAGCGCCAATTGCTGCATGGCTACAAGGATGTGGGTCGCCCCAAAGTCGATTCGGCAAGGGATCGGATCAAGGACATCAACACCGATGTCAAAGTGATCGGCTATCGCGAACCGATTACCAGCTATAACGCGCTGGAGATTATCAAAGAGTATGACCTGGTGATCAATGGTTCGGACAACTTCCCAACCCGCTATTTGGTCAATGATGCCTGTCAATTTCTGAAGAAACCGCTGGTCGATGGCAGCATCTTTATGTTTGAAGGCCAGATTACGGTCTACCAACCACGGGACGAGGCCGCGGGAATCGCAGGTGGCCCCTGCTATCGCTGCCTCTATCCCGATCCACCGCCCCCTGGCGAAGTGCCCAGTTGTGCCGAAGCTGGTGTCTTGGGGGTCTTGCCGGGCATTGTGGGATCGGGCCAGGCCATCGAAGCGATCAAGTTGATACTAGGGATTGGCGAGCCGCTCGTTGGTCGCTTGCTGATGATCGATACGCTGGATATGACCTTCCGCACGCTCAAGATACAGCGCAATCCCGAATGCCCCGTCTGCGGCGATCATCCGACAGTGACAAAGTTGATTGACTACGAACAATTCTGTGGCATGCCCTCGCTGACGGGTGCAGCCCAGCATGGTCATATTCCCGAGTTGGTGGCGGCATAATTGGTGAATCAGGCGATGGGCTGACGAACAGAAGATTTTGTCAGCCCCATCGCCGATGGAGGAGGCTATAGACGCGTGAATAACTTGACACCTGTGGTAGATCGATCCCAGCGCGTGGTACAGGCGCGCAAATTGACAGGCACGATTCTTGATCAAGTGGGCAATACACCGCTACTGGATCTCAGCCACTTTGCCCACGCGTTGGGGGTTGCGCCAGGAGTTGCCATCTACGCCAAAGCCGAGTGGCTGAACCCCAGTGGCTCGGTCAAGGCGCGTGCGGCCCTGCGTATTGTCGAGGAAGCAGAACGCACGGGCGAGCTGGCACCAGGCAAAATTTTGATCGATAGCAGTTCCGGCAACACGGGCATTGCGTTCGCCTTGATTGGCGCGGTCAAAGGCTTTGCAGTGCAATTGGTGATGCCCGGCAACGTCAGTCGCGAGCGCAAAGCATTGGTGCGCGCCTATGGGGCGACGCTCATCACATCTGATCCGCTAGAAGGTTCCGACGGCGCGATTCGGCGCGTACGCGCGATGGTGGCCGCCGAACCAGAGCGCTACTTCTATGCCAACCAATATAACAATCCGGCTAACTGGCTTGCCCACTATGAAAGCACCGGCCCCGAGATCTGGCAGCAAACCGATGGCGCAGTGACGCACTTTGTGGTCGGCTTGGGCACGACAGGCACCTTTATTGGCACCGGGCGCTATCTAAAAGAGCAAAATCCGGCGATTCAACTCGTATCTCTTCAGCCAGCCGATGAGATGTCGGTGATTGAAGGCCTGAAATATCTGGAAACGGCCATCACCCCCGGCATTTATGACCCGACCCTGCACGACCAAGATCTGCGCGTAGAGGCCGAAGCCGCGTGGCAGATCACTCGTCTGCTGGCGCAAAAAGCCGGTCTTTTTGTGGGTGTCAGTGCGGGTGCGGCAGTGGCAGGCGCGATTGAATTAGCCAAAACATTGCAGCAAGGACTGGTCGTCACGCTCTTGCCCGACGACGGCAGCAAATATGTCAGTCTGGGTATTTTTGACTAAAGGGAAACTTCGATGATCGATCATACAGCGCTAAAGTTCAATCAAGCAGCGATTATTAGCTTGCTGCTGCTGGCATTTTTGTTGGACCAAATCTGGCTAGTAGGCTTTGTGGGGCTCGTCATGTTGGTGGGTACCTGGTGGCCGCAAGCGGGACTGTTCAAATTGACCTACAAACATCTCTTGAAACCGGCAGGACTTTTGAAAGCGCAATTGTTGGCCGACGAACAACAGCCACATTTGTTTGCACAGGGGTTGGGTGGTCTATTTTTAGCGATCAGTCTTGGCGCTTTCTGGGTGGGTCTCCCTTTTGTAGGCTGGCTGTTAGTGGGCATGGTGGTAGTGCTGGCCGCCATCAACCTCTTTTTGGGCTTTTGTATGGGTTGCTATCTCTACTATCAAATGGCACGGCGGGGTCTGCGGCTATCCCTACCCAGTTGGCAGCATATCTAACGCGAAAGTGAACGTACAATGATCGAGCGTGCAATTATTCTATTTTTTGTGCTTGTTGCCGGGATTGGCCTATGGCAACTCTGGCGCTATTATCAACGCCGCCAGTTGCAACAGTTAGCACAAACGGCGCTGCCGACCGCGTTGGTGGATCGCTTGCCAGCCGGCCCAACGGTGCTTTATTTTACGGGCGAGCACTGTGCCCAATGTCGCCTACAGCAGACGCCGATCCTGGCCCAACTGGTGGCAACGGTCAAGATTAATTTGCACACAGTAGATGCTGTGGCCGAGCAAAGTTTAGCCAATTTCTACGGCGTAATGACCTTGCCGACCACGGTCTTACTCGACAGCGCGCATCTGCCCAAAACCATCAATCATGGGCTGGCCCCGCTCAGCCAACTGCGCCAGCAAATTGCTGAGCTGAATTGAGGCTGTGATCGCCCTCTTCAACGCGCTGGTGTTCGTGGTACAGCTTCAAGGCGTGCGTCAACACCAGTAACAGCGCACGCTACCGGCAGCCGGCCAGCAGCTGCGTCAGGCGACTTCACCCCAATCGAAAACGACGCCTACCATCTGTTTATTGCCATCGGCCAGCGCGGCCAAGGCGCTACCGATCTCTTGTGGCGGCAGCGTATGGGTGATCAATTTTGCCAGTGGTAGCCGTCCGCGCTGGGCCTGTTCGAGCACATAGGTGTAGTTGCGCCGCCGCGTGGCCAGCCGGGGGTTGGGGTAGGCAACTTCGTCCGGATCGCTGCCACAGCCGATGATCTGCAACCGTTGGTAGTGAAACTTGCTGGGGTAGGCGTACAATAATTGATGCAGATCAAGCCCCAACTCGGCGGGCGGCGGCTGGCGATAGATGCCCATAATGGCTAGCCGTGTATAATCGCGGGCCAGTTGAATCGCTTGACCAAAGCCATGCCAGGACCCCGAGGTTTCCAGGATCAGATCAGGCCCAGTCTCGCCCAGGAATTCAGCAATTTGTCCAGCACTGACTTGCGAATGCTCTGGCATACCCACTTGCGCTGCCGCGCCTAGCCCCAATGTCTGGGCAAAGGCGACCCGTTCCGCCGCGCTATCCAGCGCGATCACTCGTGCGCCCATCATCTCGGCGACCAAAGCCGCCGAGGCACCAACCAACCCCTGGCCGACGACCACCACGGTTTCAGCAGCAGCATATTGGCCCAGGTGCAGTGCACTCACCGCCCAACTGCATAGATAAGAGACGCTTGCCTCGCGCAGGCTGAGACCCGTTGGAACACGATATACAACATCCTCGGCCACACAAGCATACGCTTGATGACCACAGTTCAACAGCGCCACGCGATCACCCGGCGCGACGTGGCCCACACTCGCGCCCACTTGTTGGACAACGCCACTTGCCATATACAGCAATTCGCCCCGCTGCTGGCGGGTTTGGCTCAGGTAGGAACTGAGATTGCTGCCAGGACTGAGGGCCGTGTAGGCAACCTTGACCAACACCTCGCCCGCAGCAGGGATGGGTATGGGCTCATCGATGGCTTCGACCTGGCGATATCCGGTGATATAGTAATGCTGCATGCCCGGTAACTCCTTTGTGGGAAATGGCAGTGGATCATTGAACAGTAACGCGCATAGACCGAACTAGGATACATCATCTGAAGTGTGTACGAAACAGGGTAAGTAGGGGGAATGCATTCAGCGAATTACACCTCGGACAAAACATTTGCTCGCGCGCTTTCAGATTTACAAACATCAGTTGGCTGCATATTGATAGTACAATACTACGGCCAGCAGGCGCTGTCAAACCATAAAAAATTAGCGATGATCCATCAGGATCAGGCGGCATAATCTAACTTCACTTGGCCCTTAAAAAAGTCGGTGATCTATCTCATAATGTAATTTTCATTTTTTGCGAAAGCAGCACAAACCCAGGCTCAACGGCCCCGGCAGGGAGCGCGCCCACTCCGTTGGCCGTTTGCCGTTCTCTGGGGAATCCGTTAAACTGAGAGCTTGGTCGCAACAGCCGTTCACCAGCGCAACTGCGACCATATCGTCATCGTCTGCACAGCAGGCTACACATCAAGCAGTCCCTGGCCCTAACCATTCGGATTTACGCGACTCATGTTTGAACTTGTCTTTCTTGGTACATCAGCCTCGGCCCCGTCCGTTCAGCGCGGACTCTCTTCAGCCATTGTCATGATCAACGAACACCGCTTTATGATCGACTGTGGCGAGGGCACGCAGCGCCAGATTTTGCGCAGCGGCCTGGGCTTTCGTCGTCTGGATAAGATTCTATTAACGCATGGTCATCTCCATCACATTCTCGGCATTGGGGGACTCGCAAGCACCTTAGGACGCTGGGAAGCACTCGATGAACTCAATATTTTTGGCGGCGCAGCGACACTAGCGCGCGTAGAGCTTTTGATGGAAGTCGTCTTTGGGTCAAACCAGATTCCCAATGTTGGCGTAGCATTGAACCTCATGCAAGCCGGCATCGTCTTTGCGGACCGTCACTTCACCTTGTCGGCTTTTCCCGTGCAACACCGCGGGCTAGGTATGCGCTCGCTTCAAAGAAACCATAGGTACGGCGCAAAGCCCCATAGCGGCGATTCAACAAGCCTTGTAAATCACCACGCATCAACTGCCACGTCATCTGCTCTAATTCATCAATGCGCGATAGCATTGCCCCAGGTGTCGTCGGCGATGGAATATCGGCATAGGTGGGCGGGTCACTATTACAGTTGGGCGTAGATACCACGGCAGTTAATAAGGCACGTTACTCGTGTACATCATGGTAAAAATAGGGTACCTTATTTACGCCGGGATCTACTATAGGCGTAGGGAAAAGTAACTTGATCGGCAGCCAGCTTGGGGAGATGCCCCAGGGCAATGGTAGCCATGCCAAAGGCCAGTAGTTGTTGCCGCACTTGTTCGACATGGCCCGTTGGCCCGTTGGCCCGTTAGATTCGGCAGCATTTCCGTCGGTCGCAAGTCCTAGTTCGGAACTAAGGGCTCCCCAATCTACCAATACGCGATCCAGGAGAAATTGCAGCTCACCATGCTGGCCCAATTGTGATGTACGCACGCTCAGGACAAAGCCTTCGCGCACTTCTGCCAGATAATCGCGCGCCTGCTGGAGAATGAGTTGCTCAATTTTCTCCAAGCCACTTTTGCTACGTCGTCCGGGTGTTCGGCCTAATTCGGTCTCATATTGCAAACCAAGGGCCAGCAGTTGTGTGACCGTTTCTGCTAATTCCCCAACACCGGCAAACTTATATACACCAGAAGCTTCGTTCATGGAACCTCCATAAGAGAGCACAATAATCGGTACAGCGTACAAACTATTTCGCGCAGCAATGAAAGTATGGACAGCGGCTTTGAGCAAGCGGTGGATTCAGTGGCTTCCATTTTGCATCGACGTGCCAATAGGCTAGTTGCACATGAATGTAAAATAGCATTTTTTGCCACAATTACCATATACAATTTTCACAAACTTTCGCTATTTTAGCGCATGGTATTTGATCGAGATGTGCTAGTAGAACTGCCTTGGCGCAATTCTGGTTCCACAACCATGCGGATTCGAGGTAGACATTGGGGTGACGGGCGTAAGCGTGCCCAGCAATGAGGAGGAAGTTACGCTCCTCATTGCCATCAGCGAAGACGATAACCTCGGCCAAGTGGCCAGTTACTCATCACTACCAAAGAGATCGCCGAGCTCCCGCTCCCACAGTTCATCCAGCGGCGCAAAGGAATTTTCCTTGAATTCGCTGGCAAGGGTTGCTAAATATTCTTGTACATTCAATTGGGGCATCTTCACAGAGAGTTCTTCCAGCTTTTTATGCATGGAGACCACCAAGGCTTCGCTTTGATTATCCAAATCTGAAAGATCCAGATCGAGTTGAAACATATAGGTTAGCCGCTTCATCAATTCATACCAAGCGCGATAATCTTCTTCAATGCGCAGCCCTTGTAATGATAATCCAGCCTGCGAGAAATCATAGGCGGGCACAAAGGCGTTGAAGACCAACATTTCGACCGCAGCCTGTTCCGCACGGTCAACCAGATAGGATCCAATCGTTGCGCCACCTTCGTAATTGGAAAAACGGACAGCATATTTGCGCAGTTCATCTTTCATGGATGGCAGACTATAGGTGCAAGAGACTTCACGATCTTTTTCATAGGGCATTGCGCCATAGACGCCACCTACCCCCACGATCCGTTGCACCGAAAGTTGCTTGGCGGCAGCAAAGAGCGCATCCGCATAGCGATCAATGTCCATGTGGGGTTCTTCCCCGGTAAAGATTACCAATCCCTTATGCGCGTCACCCGTATAGTAGAGGTTATTGATCCTGGCTTTAATCGCTTTACTATGTCCATCTTCAAATTTAACCTGGGGCCGTAGCAAATGATGCATGCCTGGAATTTGAAATAGATAAAACCCATCGGGGCGAAGCTCACCAATCTTACGGGCGCGCAAATGGCTAATCAGATATTGGGGTAGGCCCGAAGAAACCGAACCAGCATCGGCCCATTGTTCCCAACCAGCGATCATATAAATTTGTTTTGCTTTGGGATTTTCCCAAATATTTATGCTGTCATTCATGGCGTTTTCCAACAGTTTGCCCTTTACTGATAAATAATTATACTATTCCCTATAGTGCGATTGCTTTGAAAACAGTAGAGATCGTACATTGCGACGCATCTCCTTCATCCATTCCCTGAACAATTCTTGACGACGATTGCCAGGCGCATCTGCTATGCGATGAGCCAACTATGACAGGGATTGTATCATAATATTGCCACAAAACGCTATGACACCTTGCCGATTACTAGCGCCACCATCCTCCATAAAGCCACGCTAAACCAAGCACCAAAAAGTCCCAGGAATCGTAACCTGGGACTTTCTTTTCTATCTAAACTGCTTTGCTAGCGAGACAGCAAGCCGATCAGCGCTGAATTACGCTTCAATACCTATGGCGTACCAGGTAAAGGCGCTGTTTCTGTAACCGAATTCGAAGCACTCACTTCTGTATTTGAATCACCTGCTCCGCTAGGAATCACTCCATCTATCGGTGCGGGCAATACAGCAATTTCAAACTTATGACTTACCCTGTTGATACCATCATAGAACTGAATTTCGATTGGATACGATCCTATATCGAGCGGTGTCCCATATAGTTTTGCACTGTTAGCGCCAAAATCAAAATTCAACCAGGCAGGCTTTGTTATTATATCAAAGCCCAATGGGCTCATCGGTCCATCGCTGTCTACAACGGTAATAACGTAAATATACTCCTGATTTTGGATAACCGACGTAACAGGTGTACTAAGAATTTCTGGCCACGCATTCGTTGCCGTTGCAGTCGGTGTCGCGGTTGGCATGGGCGTGTCGGTCCAAGTCGCGGTTGGCACAGGCGTGTCGGTCCAGGTCGCGGTTGGCACAGGCGTGTTGGTCCAGGTCGCGGTTGGCACAGGTGTGTTGGTCCAGGTCGCGGTTGGCACAGGCGTGTCGGTCCAGGTCGCGGTTGGCACAGGCGTGTTGGTCCAGGTCGCGGTTGGCACAGGTGTGTTGGTCCAAGTCAGTGTAGCGGTCGGTGCC
>DAOTTR010000214.1:0-24929 GCA_034437715.1 Caldilineaceae bacterium | reverse complement strand
AAGCGGACCGCATCGGCACCCACTTCATCGACGATCTCATCGATGGTAATGAGATTGCCGGCGCGCTTGCTTAATTTGACTTCCTTGCCATTGCGCACCAATTTCACGAGATCGTACAGCAGAATGGTGAGCCGTGCCGGATCAAGACCCAACGACTGCATGACGGCAGCCATACGTGGCACATGGCCCTGGTGATCAACCCCCCACACGTTGACCACTCGATCAAAGTTGCGGCGCAGAAATTTATCGTAATGATAGGCAATGTCGCTGGCAAAATAGCTGGGCGATCCATTCGAACGGACGACCACTTCGTCTTTCTCATTTTTGGGATATTTGCTGGCAGTGAACCAGACTGCGCCGTCGCGCCGTTCCAACTCGCCGCGCTGATCCAGGTAGTCCAGCGCCTGTTGCACCAAGCCGTCGGCATACAAACTCTGCTCACTGAACCAGTTATCAAAGCGCACACCAATCAGGGCCAATTGTGCTTTGAACGCATCAATCACAATCGCGAGACCAATCGGCGCGAGCGCATTCACCGCCTGCTGTTTGTCCATGGTCAGAAAGCGGTCGCCGTACGCATCGACCAAGCGTCGGGCATAGTCGATCATATAGTCGCCCGGATAGCCATCTGTGGGAATCGGTTCATCCTGGCCGAACTGTTGCAAATAGCGTGCGCGTAGCGTTTCGGCAAAGGTGCGCACCTGGTTGCCACGATCATTGAGGTAGAACTCGCGCTGCACCCCATAGCCAGCGGCTTCCAGCACATGGGCCAAGCTGTCTCCCAGCACCGCATTGCGTGCGCCGCCAACATGGATCGGCCCGGTCGGGTTGACGCTGACAAACTCAACCTGCCAATGCTGCCCTGCGCCCAAATCAAGGTTGCCGAACTTTTCACCAGCCGCCATGATCGCGACGACTTGCTGTTGTAACCAGTGATCCGCCAAGCGAATATTGATAAAGCCTGGGCCAGCAATGTCTACGCTAGCAACCATATCGCTGGCGGGCAGATGTACGATCATCGCCTCGGCAATCGCGCGGGGATTGATTTTTTCACCCGTAGCCTTGCGAATCGCCGCCGCGGCCACCATGGCGACGTTGGTGCTGTAGTCACCGTGACCGGCCTGTTTGGGGCGTGCGATCTCCACGGTTGGTAAGTCAAAGGTCGGTAGTTTGGCAATACCTTGCGCAGTAATTACCGCCTGCTCGATTAATCTCTGAATTTGCTCACGGAACATAAATTATTATATTAATCTTGTCTTAACTTGCGCCAAGGTTTACGTAGTGTATTAATTGCAGAATTAAATTGAACTAATTTCTCCCAATCTACCATATCATCCGCTGTACAAAATTCTTCAAGAATAATTCTCGTAAATCTATTTTGTACTTTAGCATATTCTTCATCGAATTCTGCATTCCACTCTTTAGCTTTATAACCTACAGGTTCAACTATGTCTGTATATAGTGTAGGTATATCAGAAATAAAATGCCAGAAACTCTCGCCGCACAGTTTTAAATATTCGCCCTTATCTTTCACTGTTTCACGTCCATAGCAGCAACCATTTACAGCTACCACATTACGTGCAGTAGCATTCGTTCTTAAAATTTTCTTTGCTTTACGAAAATTGTCAAGCATTTTAGTAATTTGCTGGCTGTTGCCCCAGTTAGGACCAGATTTGATTGCCACTAAATAAGCAATTCCATCCTTTTCAAATTCTAAATCAATACCTTCAGATGATGATTTCCGACCGTTATGTACTTTTTGACAGATAAATATAGCTAATCCTTCCAGAAAAGTACCAAAAATAGTTTCTTCTTGGGAAGACAAATGGGCTTCCAAGATGTTCTTGACCAGATCACCAGCTGTGTTAATATTTTTAGCTTTGAAAAGATAGGGATTTTTGCGCCGTATAACATCATAGAGATTTAGTGAAATTAGCTTCTCTAAACGCCGTTGATGAAAATTCGGTATGTGTGTTTCTATATACTCTATAATGTCAGCATGTCAGCATTAGTCAGATTCACTATAATTCCTCGCCACGCTCCAAAAGTCGCAGATCAGGATGCTGCAACGTTTCATTTGCTAGGGCATAGTATTCTTCTTTGATTTCTACTCCAACTGACTGCCTACCTAGTTCTCGAGCGACTTCACAAGTAGTACCGGAACCCACAAAGGGATCCAGTACAATATCACCTTCATCTGTAAAGAGTTTAATAAACCATTCAGGAAGGACCTTAGGAAAGGCGGCACTATGATTTTTATTACCACACTCTGTTGCCAGATGCAATACATTGGTCGGATAAGCTAGTTTCCGTTCAGCCCAATTTGCAATGTTCTTTCCAAAACCACTACCAACTTGTGAATCAAAACGAACAATATCATTCTTACCTAAGGACTTTAGTCGGCTTTGCGCCCAATCTCCCATCGGTACCATGACTGCATCTTGATTCATCTTAAACTTCTTCTGCTTTGTAAAATGAAGACACCTCTCCCAAGAATCACGAAAACGATTAGGCCATTTCCCTGGATAAGAATTTTTCTTATGCCATATGTACTCTTCTGTCCACAGCCAGCCTTGCTTACGTAACGCTAAAATCAATTCTAAAACGTAGACAGAGCGTTCTCCGTCAACAACCTTTTCCTTGATATTCAGTACAAAAGAGCCTGTCGGCTTTAGGACGCGAAAAAACTCTTCTGATCGTGGCAGAAACCAACCAACATATTCTGAAGGTAAAATTCCGCCATATGTATTTTTTCGACTATCTGCATAAGGTGGGGAAGTAATTATTAAGTCAAAATGATTATCAGGAAAATTCCGAAGTATATCTAAACAGTCACCATAAATTATCTCAGATTTAATTTCCATAGATCTACCAAATCACTCATGAATTTAATTTCCACAAAACGATACTAGGCATCTTCCAGGTCATACCAGTTGGGGCCAACCTCAACATCAACTTTGAGCGGTACATCTAGCTGATAGGCATGCTCCATCACATCGCAGACCAGCGGCACCAGGGCTTCTTTTTCTTCAATCGGCGCTTCTAGCACCAACTCGTCATGCACTTGCAGCAACATACGGGCGCGCAAACCTTCGGTCTGCAAGCGTTCGTGCAGGCGCAACATGGCGATCTTCATAATATCGGCGGCGGCACCCTGGATCGGCGCGTTGATGGCGGCGCGCTCAACCGAGGCGCGCTGCATAAAGGGCAGACGCCCACTTTGCAACTCTGGGAAAAAGCGTTTGCGCCCCAACAGCGTTTCCACATAGCCCTTCTCGTTGGCTAGGCGCGTGGTCTGCTCGATGTACTCTTTGATATTGGGATAGGTGACAAAGTATTGATCCATAAAACGGCGCGCTTCCTTGGGATCCATATCTGTGCGGTTGCTGATGCCAAAGGCGCTAGAGCCGTAGATGGTGGCAAAGTTAATTGTTTTGGCCAGCCCACGTTGATCGCGCGTCACCTGTTCAATCGGCACGCCAAAGAGCTTGGAGGCAGTCGCCACATGAATATCCAAGTTGTTACGGAAGGCATTGATCAGCGCGTCTTCCTTGGCCACATGGGCCAGGATGCGCAATTCCACCTGGCTATAGTCGGCGGCCAACAGCAGATAACCATCCGGCACAACAAAGGCGCGCCGAATCTCGCGGCCTAGTTCGGTGCGGATCGGGATGTTCTGCAAATTGGGATTGCTGCTGCTCATGCGCCCGGTGACCGCGCCCGTCTGGTTGAAGCTGGTATGCAGGCGGCCCGTCTCAGGGTTGACCAGCAGCGGCAGCGCATCGACATAGGTGCCGCGCAACTTTTCTAATTGGCGCTGTTCAAAGATGATCGTCAACAAGCGGCGCTGGGCATCACTGAGGTTGGCAGTCATGGTTGCCAATTTTTCCAACTCCATGGCCGCCGTGCTGATCTGGCCGGCCTTGGTGCGCGCCAGGCCTTTGGCGGGGAAGCCCATCTCCGTAAAAAGCACTTGGCTCAGTTGTTGGGTGCTGCGTAGATTAAATTCATGGCCGACAATCTGAAAGAGATCGGTTTCCAATGCGCTGAGCCGTCCGGTCAATTTGACCGACATCAACGCGAGATAGCCTGTATCCAGCGTAACGCCCGTCATCTCCATATCGGTGAGCACAGGTAACAAGGGCAGTTCAATCTCTGCATAAAGCTGCCACATGCCAGCTTCATGCAAGCGCGGTGCCAGCTTGTCAAAGAGTTGAATCGTGGCATCCACATCCGCCCCACAATAGGCCGCCACCTGGGCAATCGACACCTCATCAATGGTGACCTGCTTGCGCCCGGTGCCGATCAAGCTGGTGATCTCGGTCATCTGCCAGCCCAGCTCCGCCGCGGCTTGATCCTTTAGGCCCAGGTGACGGCTGGCGGGGTCAAGCAGCCACGCCATGGTCATGGTGTCGTGGATCGGGCCCTTCACCTCCAGGCCATTGCGCAGGCAGAGGGTCAGATCATATTTGCCATTGTGGGCCAGTTTCGGGATAGCCGGGTCGGCAAAGCTGGGTTGGAGCGCACTGCGCACTTCTGCCCAAGTCAACTGCGTGCCGGCGGTGTGTGCCAGTGGAATATAGACCGCTTCGCTGGCAGCCCAGGCAATCCCCAAGCCAACCAGCTTGGCCTGAACCGCGTTGGTACTGGTTGTCTCGACATCAAAGCTAATGCGTTCGGCGGTCTTTAGCGTTTCGGCCAATGCTTGCAAAGCCGCCTGGTCTTGAACCACGGGATAGCTAGCCAGCATAGTAGCCAGTTCCCCATTGCGTTCCAAGGCAACGGTCATTGCCGTATCATTGGCATCATCGCTGGCTGTTTCAGACAAGTCAAAGAGGCCCATCTGGCCGGTATCGGTGGCTGTGGGTGGCGCAGCGGCATCAAAGCCGTCGGGTTGCGGCAGATCTTTGACCAGGCTACGAAATTCCAACTCATTCAGCAATTCAATCACGGTGGCTTGGTTATAACTGCGCAATCGACACAGTTCGGGGTCGAAGGGCAGATCCAGATCGCGCACAATCGTCACGAGCCGCTTGTTCAGTTCGACTTGTGGCTGTGCGTCCAGCAGACTTTGGCGCGTTTTCGGCCCAGAGATCGCGTCCAGATTGGCATAGAGATTTTGCAGGCTGCCAAATTCTTTCAGGAGCTTGGCCGCGGTCTTCTCGCCCACGCCCGGCACGCCTGGAATGTTATCCGAGGTATCGCCCGTCAACGCTTTGAGATCGATAAACTGGTTGGGGGTCAGATCGTAACGTGCCAGCACTTCGCTCAGACCATAGATGCTAGTCGTCGGATTGGGCCCGCCCGACGTGTAGAGAATCTTGACCCGTTCATCCACCAACTGAAACATATCGCGATCGCCGGTCATTACCAGTACGTCGAAATCCTGTGCAGCGGCCAGACGCGACAAGGTGCCCAATACGTCATCCGCTTCATAGTTGGGATAGGTGACAATCGGGATATTGAAGGCACGCAACAGTTGATCAATGCGCGCCATTTGGGTGCGCATCTCGCCGGGCATACTATCGCGCGTTGCCTTATAAGCGGTAAACTCGCTGTGCCGCCACGTATCGCCCAGATCAAAGGCCACGGCCACATGATCCGGCTGATATTCTTTGATGACGCTGAGCAGTTTACGCGTAAAGCCAAAGACTGCGCCGGTCAATTCACCATCGCGCGTCGAAAGCGGTGTCTTCATGCCAAAGAACGCACGATAGGCTTGCGAGTGACCGTCAATTAAAAGAAGTGTTGACATAGGAAATGGTTAGCGTGATACCCAATAACACACAGACGCGGGATAGAGACAGGGGCGGAAGGCAAACAAGGCGCTGACGTTCTGACAACACAACTCCCCTTGTCTGCATTCCCCTTTAATTTTCAATGACGAGACTGCCCTGTTGCAGCAATTCTTTGACCTGGCTGATGTTGAGAATCGATCGCATGGTACGCATACGACGACCGGCGTCCAGCCGATAGCGACCGGCCGGCAACTCTAAAACAAAATTCTTGTCCGAGCGGTTGGCAAGCATGATGATGTCGTCTTTGTTCTCTTGCCAGGTATTTGTGTTATTTGCCACAGAGATTACTTCCTTTTCGCGAGCATGGGTTGACTTAGAATGAAGGGCAAAACAAAGCTTTTCTAGCCCCAAGATGCATCTCTTGTTGCGTCTATTATACCCTAAAGAACGATAATTTACCAAAGCTAGGGGCAACCGATTAGGTGGTGGCCGGATGGCTGGCGCTTTGCTGCTGGCTGGGCGATTGCGGTTTCGCCCGCTGTGGCCAGGCTTGCCAGAGACCCACACCGACCATGACAGCAAAGCCACCTGCGTAGATCGCAAGAAAGGCACCCATCGCCCATTTCTGATCGGCCACCGCCACTACCACCGTACACAGCGCATAGACAAAGAGCAACAACTCACCGATCATTTTGCCATCCAGCGGCAAGCGATAGGTACTGCGCTGCCAGCCATCGGCGGCGGTTTCCACGCTAAATTTGGGTGTGCGCAGGAAAACGCCGCCTTGACTATGCCAACCCTGCCAGACCGCCAGGGTGTTACTAAAGCAGAGACCGGTTCCCATCAAGGTGAGCAGGGGCAAATAGCACCACTGGCGCCACCAGCGCCGCCGGTGCAGAACCACTTGGGCCACAGCGTACAACAGAGGCGGCCCCAAGGAAGCAAAACTGAGCCAGGCCAAATAGGGACCCGGATCCTGGTCCAATAATAACAAGGGCAAGCTCACCAGCAACATCATCAACAGCAGTGGATGAATCAAATAGTTGCCCAGATGAATCAGCGCTGTGAAGCGCATAAAGAGTGACCAGTCACTCTGCCAGACCTGCCCACCAAGCTTGCGCAGCGTCTGTACACTTCCTTTTGCCCAGCGAAATTGCTGACGTTTAAAGGCGATGAGTTGAGGAGGGATCTCGGCGGGCGATTCAATCTGATTCAGGAAATAGGGACGCCACCCAGCTAATTGAGCGCGATAACTTAGATCCAGGTCTTCGCACAGCGTGTCCGCTTGCCAGCCGCCCACCGCCGCGTCCTCAATACAGGCACGCCGCCAGATGCCGCCCGATCCGTTAAAACCAAACGGGTGGCCCGCGATTTGGCGGCCATTTTGTTCCACCACGAAATGCCCATCCAACGCCAGGGCCTGACTGCGCGTTAAGGGAGAATAGGCGGCATTCAAGTGTCCCCAGCGTGACTGAATAAAGCCAATCATCGCGCCGCCGCGCGTCTGAAAGTGCGGCAGCATACGTTGCAGAAAGTCGCGCGGGGGCACAAAGTCGGCGTCAAAGATCGCAATAAATTCACCTTTGGCCAGCGGCAAAGCATACGCCAGTGCGCCAGCCTTGAAACCCTGGCGATCCGCGCGCTGGATCACGCTCACGTCGACGCCTTGCCGTTGCCAATATTCGGCGCGCCGCACCGCGATCGCTGTCGTCTGGTCGATAGAATCATCCAACACTTGAATCTGGAGTCGATCCAGCGGATAGTCCAACGCGGCGCAGGCGTCCATCAGCCGTTCAATCACATGCCATTCGTTGTAAATGGGCAGTTGAATGGTCACCTGTGGCCATGTCGGCGGCGGTTCAACCGCCGCGGGTGTCACGATTGGCTGACCGCGCAACTGTTGGCGCAGAAAAACCACGGTCAACCAGAAGGCCTGCAACCCATAGAGGGCCAGACCGACCATACCAATCGTATAGAAACTTTGTAACATCACGATTGCAACATGCAGCATTGTAGTGTGCATAGCGTAGAAGCTCTTTTTGTGATCGTTTGATTGTCATGTTGGCACATCAATGAGAAACGCGCGCCGGTAGGCGCATGATATCAATATCATGCTTATGTGCGCGCGCTGCCGTAAGTAACCTCTCCAAAAAATAAGCCGACGCACCCCGTCGTCGGCTCTCATCGGTTTATTATAGCGGAACTGAAGATAGAACCCAACTTTTTGTCACTTTCGCCTCTGCATAATTCAACAGGCACCGTACAATCGCGTGAAGCATATTGCCCAATTCGCCATAGACGCAACGGAAATAGGAAGTAATGATACTGCATAGGCGCGGCCAGCGAATTATAATCTGTGGGTTTCAGCCCTTGGTAGTTTACCTAAAGCAGCATCTCGGGATGCCAATTGACCATAATACTGACGATAATGCACCTTCGCAAGATTGGCGCCCATTCACTGCACAATAGAAACTTATGAGTAAAACAAATTCATTGAACGAATTACCAGCCGTTGTATTACATGATATGATCGTTGGTCCACACATGGCGGCGCCCTTGGAAATGGAAAACGAAGCGACACAGGCCGCCGTGCGCGCCGGGCTGGAGCATGGGCGCATTCTGCTACTCTTTGCGCTGCCTGGGCACGAAGCGTTGCCCCTGATCGAACAAGTCCACAACATTGCGGTCATTGCGCAGTTGCAATCGATGCAGCGCTCGGGTGGCTCGATGATTGTGGTGCAAGGCATCCTACGCGCCGAAGTCAAAGCCATCGTCCAAACCGAACCCTATATCCGGGTTGCCCATCAATCGATTCCCGACCCAGAAGTTTGGGACGAGGAAACAGAGCAGTTAATGCTGGAAGTGCGCGGCTTGATCGAGGCCTTTGTCGAGTTGACGCCGGGCTTGCCCGAAGGCGTGATCAACTTTCTGCGCTCGATCCGCACACCTGGGCACTTGGCGGACAATAGCGCGTATGCACCAGAATACACCTATGATCAGCGACTCCAATTGCTCAACACTTTTGATATCAAAGAACGCCTTGGCCTAGTCCGCGACTTTTTCCGACAACGGGTGGCGTATGCCCAAGTCCAGTCGCAAATTCGCGAGCAAGCCAAGTCTGGGCTGGAAAGTTCACAGCGCGACTATATTTTGCGCGAACAACTCAAAGCGATCCGCGAAGAGCTGGGCGAAAGTGACGAGAGTGAAGCGGAAATTGAAGAATATCGCAAAAAGATCGCCGCCGCTGGCATGAGTGACGAAGCGCGCAAAGAAGCTACGCGCGAGCTGAGTCGTCTGGAAAAGATGCCGCCGCAAGCCGCCGAGTTCTCGGTGATTAAAACCTACCTAGACTGGCTATGCGAATTGCCGTGGAGCAAGCAGAGTGAGGATAATCTAGATATTGTCCACGCGCGCAAGGTGCTCAACGAAGATCACTATGATCTCGAAGAAGTCAAGGAGCGCATCATTGAATTCCTGGCGATTCGCAAATTGGCCTTGGAGCGCGACGATCTGGAAGTCAGCGAGAGCGACCGCCGCGGCGCGATTCTCTGTTTTGTTGGGCCGCCCGGCGTGGGCAAGACGTCGCTGGCGCGTTCGATTGCACGCGCGCTGGGGCGTGAGTTTACGCGCATGGCATTGGGCGGTATGCGCGACGAGGCAGAAATCCGCGGCCACCGGCGCACCTATATTGGGGCCATGCCTGGTCGTGTGATGCAGGCACTACGGCGTACAGGCACGCGCAATCCGGTCTTTGTGCTGGATGAAGTGGACAAGGTCGGGGCCGACTGGCGTGGCGATCCGTCGTCGGCACTCCTAGAAGTGCTGGATCCCGAACAGAATGCCAACTTCCGCGACCATTATCTGGATGTCGATTTTGATCTCTCCCAGGTGATGTTTATCGCCACGGCCAACTTGCTCGAACCAATTCCGCCGGCGCTGCGCGATCGTATGGAGATTATCCGCTTGGACGGCTATATCGAGCTGGAAAAATTGCACATTGCGCGCAAATATTTGATTCCGCGCCAATTGCGTGCCAACAGCCTGCGCCCCAATGAACTAAAGTTTAGCGAGGGTGCCCTGCGCACCATTGTGCGCGACTACACGCGCGAAGCGGGTGTGCGCCAACTAGAGCGCGAAATTGGGCGCGCCGCGCGCAAAACCGCAACGCGTATTGCCACACGCGAAATCGAAGGCGTGACCACGCTCAAAGTCAATGATGTGGCAAAATTGTTGGGCAAAGCGCGCTTTTTCTTTGAAGCCGCCGAGCGCACGCAGACACCCGGTGTGGTCACCGGCTTGGCGGTCACCGAAGTCGGTGGGGATATTCTCTTTATCGAGGCGAGCCGGATGCCGGGCAATGGCCGCTTGACCCTGACCGGCCAACTGGGCGATGTCATGAAAGAATCGGCCAACATCGCTCTTTCCTATGTCCGCGCACGCGCCGAAACCTTTGGCATCGAGCAAGAGGTCTTTGAAAAGAGTGACATTCATCTGCATGTGCCGGCCGGGGCAACGCCCAAAGATGGGCCGTCGGCGGGCGTAGCCATGGTGATGGCGCTGCTTTCGCTGTTAACAGGCACAGCGGCCTCGGGCCAGACAGCGATGACCGGCGAAGTCACCTTGCGCGGCCGCGTGATGCCCGTGGGTGGCGTCAAGCAGAAGGTATTGGCCGCCCATCGCGCCGGACTGAAAAGTGTCGTATTGCCCAAACGCAACGAGGCCGATCTCGATGATCTGCCACCCGAAGTCAGCGAGAAGATGACCTTTGTCTTCGCCGAAACCATTGACGATGCATTGGGCCATGTGCTACCCAGTCTAAAACCCAAGCCGACCCCGCCTGGACGCCGCCGTAAAAACCTACCAGCCAGCAACGGTCACACCGATGGGGCACCCGAAACACCGAAAATTGTCGAATAAGATCAGCCTAACGCTGTAGGAAGAAGGAGCCATACTGTGTTGAATATAACGGTATGGCTCTTTATTTTATTGTAACGATTCAAGCCGCGATAGTCGCCACCAATGTAGAAACCGCTTTCGGCGTGATCCCAGATCAACGCGGTGTGTGGCGCGCTAGCATCGTCAGCAAAGATTTGCCCAGGGCTTTTGCCTTCGATCACGGCAAAGAGATAGGATAGTCCAACGCTTGAAAGAGCGGGCGTATCCTTTCAAATTGCGCGGGCTGAAGTTCTTGTAACAAAAATGGTTCCGATCTGATTTATTTTTTAGGTATTGACCAGCCACTCTCCGACCACTTTCCCCATGCCGATGCCTTGGGGTTGAAAGCCGACCTTTTCGTATAAGCCCTTGGCGCTGTCTGTGAACAAATAGAGATGTTGACCAGGAAGTTGTTCAAACAATTTGTGCAGCATCGTTTTGGCAATCCCTTGCCCGCGATAGGGCGTATAGGTCCAGACATCGACCACATAGGCATTGCAGACGCCATCGGACAGGGCGCGCACCTTACCCACAATTTCGTCGCCGGCGTAGGCGATCACGGTGGCTGGCTATTGCGAAACGAAGTTTCCAACTGGGCCGGGGTGCGTCCGTTGTCAAAATCATCGGCCTGCACTTTGGCTTTGATCTCTGCCCAATTGATATTCTCCAGATCCAATTTATAGGTAATTTCTGTCATACGCATTTCCTCCACGAACGGTAGGGCTGCCCAGTCGTCTTGGGCAGCCCTACCGCCGCCCCACGCGCTGCATGTTATGCTGGTTCATCGGCCATCATGCGGCCCGGTTCAACACCGATATAATCCCACCAGAGCTTTTCGGCAATGGCAGTGGGATCACTTGCAATGCCTTGCCCCTGGAAGTATTCACAGACGCGCAGAACATCGCGCTGGAAAATCTTGTAGGCATTGCGATTGGAGACCGCCATGGTCACCTGGGGAAAGTCGATCAGCGTCACTTTGCCTTGCCAGTAGAGAATGTTAAAGGCCGACAAGTCGCCATGAATCAGCTCGTGCTTGAGCATCAGCTCAATGTTGCGCATCACCTCGGCATAGAGTGGCTGGCACTCTTCGGGGGCCAAAGAAACCGCGTGCAGCGCCGAAGCCGCCATCTTTTCATCGCCAATGTATTCCATGAGAATGGCATTTTCGCCATGCGCAATCGGTTTGGGCACCGCCGCGCCCATACCATGCAAGCGTTGCAGCGTGCCAAACTCATACATGAGCCAAGAGCCATGCAGGAGTTCGGCGCCAAAATCAGTCTTCTTTTTCATGGCACGCATGGAGCGGCTGTCGCGCCGTTTGACAATCGCGCCTTCGCTGCCCAGGATCTCACGCCCCTCGCGGTACATGATATCGTTGCTCAGGTTGCGAAATTGGCGTGGCCGGTAGACTTTGGCGGCCAGCAGATCAAGGCCGGTGTCGGGGTTGGCCTTGCACAGATAAACGCTGGCTTCCTTGCCGCCTTTTACTTGTGATATTACATCGACAATCAAGCCTTGATCATAGAAAACCCGCAGCGAATCGAGCAGCCACACGGCTTCAAAGCGTGCCGGCTGATAGGTTGGCTGGAAGCCAGCTTCCAAGCCAGCCGCGGTTTCGGTGAGCGCGGTCAGGATCTCGGTCTGCGACTTTTTGGCCTTTTTGGTTTTTGCTTTGCGTGGCCGCTTGGCATTGCGATCGACCAGCCCAAAGCGTTCGAGCATCTCGTCTTGTTCGTCAGCCTGCGAGTCATTCGTGTAAGCGTAGTTGTACGTCACGGTTGGTTTTTTTCCTTAAGAAACTAAGAAATTGTTTTACTGTTGGTATTAGAGATTATTCCGATTGGTTATTTTGGCAACAAAACCAGGTGCAATTGTTCTTGTAGGTGCGGTTTGTAACCGCACAAGTCGGCATCGACCCAGATTGTGCGGTTACAAACCGCACCTACGAATGCACAAAATTAAATCGGAATAAGGTCATTATCTTCACCCCCGCAACAAAAAACGCCACGGGGATACACAGTCCCGTGGCGCACAACTAGCAGCTTTGCAGAAAGCGACCTAGCTTTGCTCGTCTTTATGATCTCGGCAAAAGCAAGGTTGGCGTGGGACCAACAATGCATTGCCTGGAGAACAAAAAAGCCACGGGTGAAGCACCCGCGGCTTGTCTATCAAAACAATTGTTCGCTCATCTACGCAGCCAAAAGGCAAACACTCAGCCCAACGCGGACTGAAACAGGGCGTAGATAATCGAATTGTGATAGCAGTGTCGTACGATAATTCAGCTATTCAGTTATACAACAAAGTACATCTGAATCAGAACAACACTGGCAGCAGGCGCATCAACATTGGATTCACTTGGGTTTGTGTGAAAACACTCACTTGGGCTGTCATCAACGCGCCTCCTTTCAAAGAGGAAAACTTTCAATGATGCATTACAAACGATATCATCCGTCTATGATAGACTACCGTGATAAGTTTACGTGATAGTCTTACAAAGCACAAACTATGGATGATAAACTACATTTGCGCCACCAGTTTATCATAAAGCAAAAGCTATGCAAAATTAGGTATTGCGCGAAAACACTTACGCAGTCAAGTAAAAAAACAGCACTGATTAAGGAATTATCTCATGATCGAGGCACCCATGCCCCCGTTCGACCTACCCGATGATCACCCGCCCCAAACCCTGGTTCCTTGGGGGTGGCGCGATGTGGGGAAAGCCATCGTCCTTTTAATCATTGGTACCCTTATTTTGGCTGCGCTCACGGTCGGGTACACGGTATATACCGATACGATTATTGATGCCAGCGCAGGCATGGCGGCGGCCCCGCTTTTTTGGTTGGGTGCGTTGATCTATGGGGTGGTGATCCTAGGGGTCTATCTCTTTGCCGTGCGCCGCGCCCATGGCGATTGGTCAGTCCTGGGGTTTCGCGCGTTCTCCCTTTGGTGGCTGCCCCTGATTCCTATTTTGGCGTTGATCGAGTTGATGGGCATGAGCATTATCAATCTCGTCCTCGTGCTGCCCTTTACCGGCGGCACCTTTGAAAATCCCCAAGTCGAGGCACTCACGGGTGGGTCGGCCTTGTCGGCGCGGGCGTTTGGGTTGCTGCTGATTTTGGTGGCGGTGATCGCGCCGATTGCCGAGGAGCTTTTCTTTCGCGGCATGCTGTATCCACTGTTGCGCCAGCGTTGGTCCGCAAGGGTCGCGATTGTGCTCAATGGCTTTGTCTTTGCCCTGATTCACTTTATCCCGCTGCTGATTCCAGGGCTCTTTTTTGTGGGTATGGTCTTGGCCTGGGTGCGTGAACGCAGCGGTTCGATCATTCCCTGCATTCTCTTACACGCCGCCCAGAATAGTATTGTCCTGTTCAGTCTCTACGCCATGAGCAATGGCATGATCCCGCAATGACGATTGACAATTATTATTTTAGGAGTTACGCAGTTGGAAGCATTACGATCTCTGGGGGCAGGCCAGCAGGATGCCGGTGTTCCCAGGCAACTGCGTAACTCCTATATTTGTTTACCGCTGCTCACGATAGTGATAATGATAAAGCGTTGCAAAGCCAACGCGTGCATAGAGTAGACGCGCCGCGACATTGTGATCCATCACCTGTAGATACACCTGTTGCGCGCCGTAGAGTTGCCCCCAGATCGCCAAGGTGCGCAGAATAGCGCGTGCTGCACCACGGCGTCGAAAGTGGGGTGCAGTCCCCATGCAGAAGATCCCCAGCCAGCCAGCCTCGACCATGCCCAGCCCCACAGCAGCCGGTTGATCGCCAATCTACAACAGAGCAAAGCCCGTGCTTGGCACAATCCGTTGTAGGATCGTACGGCGGATAGCAAACCCTGTGCGATCTTCCTCGGCAAAGCTGCCATAGGCCGCAAACCAGCCCTCATCAAATGTTTCCGAAACTTCCACTGCAAATTCAGGATGGTGGCGTAAGGGTGAGGTGTTGGCTAAGATGGTCGTCGCGGCGGCGGTTTGCACGGCGGTACGCGCCACCGCCGCATAGCCGCGTTCGGACAATGCATTATCCAGTTCAGCCGGTTGCGCCACTGGACAGATCTGATAGCGGCTTGGCAAAGTGCGCGCTTTATAAAATGCTTCCACCGCCGCCAATTTGTCAGCCAGTGGCATAGTATGAGTATTGACATTGGGCCAAACGGAATTGGCGCGCCGCGTCACCCCATCGGTATAGCGCAAACGCCAGCCATCCAATTCGCTGATCTCTGCCGCAGGCCAGGCACGCGCCGCCAGCGCCTCCACTTGTTGAATTTGTGCGTGAACTGCCGGATCGATTGTCATTCCAACATTGACCAGTAATTATTCATAAATACGCAGGATATGTTACACTACTGGCATGAGTACAAACACGACTGCCAGTGATAATGAATATGTTCTGCTCGACTCCGGCAACGAAATGAAGCTGGAGCGACTTGGTGAGTATACCCTGGTTCGCCCCGCCCCGCAAGCTATTTGGCGACCTCAATTGTCGCAGGCCGAATGGCAACGCGCCGATGCCATTTATACGCGTTCTGCGGAAGGCGGTGGTACCTGGGAATGGAAACGCAAAATCAAACGTGAATTTGATATACTCTACAACAGTATGTCCTTCAATATTCATCTGACGGATTTTGGGCACATCGGGCTTTTTCCCGAGCAAGCCGCCAACTGGGATTGGCTACGCCGGATTATCCGCAAACGGATGGCGCGCACCAACCAACGCAATTTGCATGTGCTCAACCTCTTTGCCTATACCGGCGGCAGCACCTTGGCGTGCAGCCAGGCTGGCGCGCATGTGACCCATCTTGATGCCGCCAAGAATGTGGTGGACTGGGCGCGCAAAAATGCCAAACAATGCAAACTCGACGAGCGCCCCATTCGCTGGCTAGTGGAAGATGCCATGAAGTATGTCGAGCGTGAAGTGCGGCGCAATCACACCTATCAAGGGATTATCTTCGATCCACCCTCATTTGGCCGCGGGCCCAAGGGCGAAGTCTTTAAAATTGAAAATGACCTGATCCCGCTGCTCGAAGCTTGTCGCGCCCTGCTCGACAAAGATGCGCTCTTTCTGCTCTACAGTTGCCATACCCCAGGCTTCACCCCCATTACCCTGGAGAATCAGGTCGTCGAAATTCTCACCAAACGCGACGGCAGCTTGGAAAGTGGCGAAATGGTCGTGACCGAACCACGCGGACGGCAATTGCCCAGTGGCACCTATACACGCTGGACCGCCGCTGAATAAATTCTGAGTAGATAAGCCGGAAAAGGCGAACTCGCCCAGCCTATGTCGGTTCTGCCACGAGGGCCGGCCAGCGTTGGATTTTCGCAATCTCTGATGAAGTTGGGGCGTTCAGCGCTTGGTAGAGATCCCAAGCTAGCTGTAAATTAAGCCAGAATTGGGCTTCCATCCCCAAAAGGCGCTCCAGGCGCAAGGCAGTGTCGGGCGTCATGCCGCGTTTGCCGTGAATCAGCTCATTGACCCGTGGGTAAGAAACGCTAATTAATTTGGCTAATTCAACTTGCGAAATTCCCAGCGGCTTGAGAAACTCTTCCAATAACATCGCGCCGGGGTGCGTGGGTGGGCCGTGGGTAGGAATGCGCATTCTATAACAGTTTTCTCTCCCAAACGAGTATGGCACTCAAGCGTTAGCAGTCCGAATCCGCACTCGATCCTCATCAGCAGTAATAAATAGCACCGGCTGCCAAGATCGCATGATACTGTTCTAAAACACGTTGACAAATGATCACCTGTTTTAGACTTGACAAATTAGCCAAACGTACGATTCCAACCTGAGGCTTCCCTTGCAAAATGGCCAGCGTACCAAAATCCTTGTCTAACGTGACTAGTACAGTTGGGCGTAGATACCACGGCAGTTAATCAGGCACGTTACTCGTGTACATCATGGTAAAAATAGGGTACCTTATTTACGCCGGGATCTACTAGAATGCGCCCAGTCTGAAAAGCATAGGCGAGAATTGCTTCATCGCCCGGATCTTGTTCCCAATTTCCCGTCCACTCCACATCAATACCGGCAGCCAATAAAGCCTGATATACAGTGCCAGCGACACAGGTATCCAGCAAAACCTTCATGCCGGATCTCCGATAATCAGAGGTTCGACATGTTCATTGCTGATGATACGTTGGGCATACAGGAGACAAGCTTGAATATCTTCATCATCCAACCAAGGATATGCTTCCAAAAGTGATTCAGTCGTATCGCCGGCGGCCAACATGCCCAATACATGTTCAACGGCAAGCCGCCGCCCACGAATAACTGGTTTGCCCCCAAAAATCAGCGGGTTGACGATAATACGCTCAAGAAGTTTTGTCTGGCTCATATAAATTGTTGTTCCTGTTAACACGGTACCCTGATCGCTGACCGGATTATAGCATAGAATCCTAGTGCAAAAAAACTGGTTAGTTTTCTGTCGAATTTTGTCATTGGCCGGCGCAACCAGCCCCAAGGCGCGACTCATCATGACGGCTGCCGAGGCACGGCGCAGTGGCGCAGTGGGACAGAAGCGGCGATAGCCGGTGTTGGCGGGACAGTCAATATCATTTTCGGGCAGATAACCCTGTTGCCACATATATTCAGCCGCGCGCGCCTCGTTGGTGCCAGCCGGCATATCGACAAAGCGCGTGCCTTTCACATCGGCCAATTCCCAGCGCTGTAATTCCAGCAAGGCGCGCACAAAATCGACGCGCCGCAGCGGATCGCGGGGGCAGAAGCGCAGATATTCGCCACGCGGCGGACAGGCATCACTGCGCAGATCCACCCGCTCTGTGGTCAGCGCCTCGATCCAGCGTGCGCCGTTATGCTCAAATTCGGCCGGCACATCCTCAAACAACCCCTGATAGACATTGGTCGGTTGATAGTCTGCACCCTCCAGCCGACGCAGCAAAAAGAAGACCATCATCCAGCGCTGTACCACGCCATCCGGGCAAAAGGGACGATTGCGAAAGGGTTCGGTATTGCTGCGACAGATCTGGCTAATCCCCGCGTCAAACCAGGCTTGGATTTCGGCTGCGGCCCAATGGTCGGCGGGCACATCACAGTAGAGGGTGCCTTGGGAGCAGGGTGTTATCATAAAAGGGTGCGAAACGCGATCAAAGCCGAGGCTGAAATCAGTGGGCTGATCGGTGAGGGCGACATCAGCCACCAGAAAACAGGTGGGTTCTGCAGGCAGATTGATTGGCAGGTAGAGATCAAGGTGGGCAACAACCGTAGTTTCACCAGCCGCCAAAGGTGGAATGGTCACGCCCCTGATTGTCCCAGGGTCAAGCGGCCCGTCATTTTCCTGCTCGGCCACCCAATAACGAATAAAGGTCTCCTGTGGCAGATCAGTCGATCCCACATTTTTCACCAGCGCCGCCACACCCACCGTTGCGCCAGGATAGATCTGGCCGGACGGCTGGACAAGTTGCAGATCGGCAATCGCCAGTTGGGGCGCTGGACAGAGAGCTGGCTCGCTTCCTTGCATGAGCACGGCACTGTCAAAATGATAGTCAAGCCCGTCCGGTGAATCGAGATAGACCTCAAATTTGAGTACTGCATGATCAGGCCGCTGGACGCTCAGTGTCGTCTCCAGACAAGTCCACGCCATGTTGCCAACGGCAAAGCCGCGCTCATGATGCTCACCCTCCCCACCCAATGCCCACAAGGCCAAGCGTCCCCGTCGCGCATTCCCCGTCGCCGAACGCAACCAGATCGCGGCGCGATAGGTGGTGCCAACTTCCAGGGGTATCAAGACATTTTGATAAAATGAGTAGCAGTTGGGGCGGCGGTTGCGAATCGCCAGATAACGGTCGCCGTCCTGGGCCATCGATTCATCGGCAACGATCTGATAATCACACGCTTCGTCCAAGTTCCAGCCAGTAAAGTTTGGGAGCTGGTCAAAACCGCCATTGATCAGGATAGATGGTCTTGCCGCCACTGCCACGGTTGATGTTATCAGCACATCGGACGCCAACAGGAGGGAGGGCGGAGCAGCAGCCGGAGTTACGACGGTAGCGGAGGGGGGCGGCAGCGCTTCATCCGCCATGCCCCACCAGACTTGGCGACCAACCAAGAGCAGCAAAAGTGGAACGATGATGAGCAACCAGCGATGTCGCGTCAGTAGCATAACGGACTGATTAAAGCGGCTGGGTGCTGGCGTAGAGAAAGGCGGTGACAGCACCGGATCCAGCCGAAGGGGTGCCACCAGCGGGTCGGGGGTGGTGGTGGGCATTTCAGCGGGAAGCACGTCAGTTGGTAAGTTTTCCGTTTCTGTCACAGTGTTGGCGGTCGTCAGTGGCGGCGCGGTTGGCGTGACCAGCAGTTGCACACGCTCCGCCGCGCTTAGCGGCTCCCATGCCCACTCTTCGACTAACAGCTGCCAAACTTCATCAAAAAGGGCTGGTTCTTCACACAACTTCAAGTCATTCCAAAGATAGGAGACAAACTTTGTCCGCTGGCTGGTGCGCGGCGTGGCCCGGCCGGCTTCCCAGTCACCGGCCGTCTTCCGCCCTTGTTTACCCGTCACATCACAGCGCGCGGCCATCGCGGCCAGGGTTAAGCCAGCAGCTTCACGTAGGTGGGTCAAACGATAGAGGCGGGTGGGGTTGGGCATAGGTCAAATGGGAGATGGTGGGTTTGGTAGGTTTACCCCAGGAAATGACGGGTTTACAAAAGCAGACTGACGGCTTTGGCAGGTGACATTACCTGCTCACAGCAATACAATCTACCTGAAGTCCGCATAAAAAACAAAATTTCTGTTAGGCAGATCAAAGAAAATGGAGATATTGCTGCCGCGCTACTTTTGAACCCACCAATCCTTCTGTGCGCCCCACTTTGTTGACTTCATTAATGCCTCTTAAGGATTTCTTCGTCGCCTAGATTAAATCTTGTGGTTTCAAACGCGATTTAATGTCGCAAGCATAAAGTTATATAGATTACAGAATACTCCACATCTTCTCGTTACTGCTTTGGAATTGCGACTACTTAGGAAGTTTGCTCAGAATCAGAAAGGATAGGGATGCTATGAACGTATCCAAATTCATCCTAATTGTTGTCTTCATTTTTGGAGTTTTCATTTCACTATTTGCTAGCCCAACAGGGGTAGTAGGCCAGAACGCATGTCCAACCAGTGGCATCTATGGTAAAGATGTTGATCGAAACTTCTTTGTTGGCGTCGTTGCAGCGCTGAAGGATGTTCAACAGAACGACTTTGCCGTCGATGCCTTGATGGTGTGGGCACCCTATGAAAACACACGTGCATTTTGGAATCCACTTGCCACCACGTGGAAGTTAAGTCCAGTCTGTGATTTCAACTGTCTCAAAAAGAATAAGACGGGGCAATGTATCCTCCCACGGTGGATGTAGAGAACAACGTACTCACCGCCACACTCGATCACCTGACGATCTTTGCCGTGTTGCAAGAGCGTACAGACAATCCAGTGCAGTTGTTCCTGCTGCTGGTACAGCGGTAGGCAACTGGGTTGGTGGTCATTCTTTCAGAGAAAGTTGCCATTCGTTAGCGTCCCCTTCGACAGGCTCAGGGGACGCTAACGAATGGCAACGTATGGCCGTTTCGGCGCTACTGGCACGGGACGGCGATCAGAATGGGGTGAGGAAAGTTCGCTTACAGCACGTCCGCAAAACCGCGCAAGACGGCAACCGTCTGGATAAGCCCTTGCCGTTCCAACGTGTTGAGATATTCAGCAACCGTGCGGGGTGGATTTTGGAGATTGGCGCGCTGTTGGTGTGCAGCCGCGACCACTGCTCCTGGATCTTGTTGAAGTAAATGACGAATAAAGGTGTCGGGATGTTGTGGTTCGATACGGTGCGGGGCTAATGCACTTTGCGGAAAATCTTTCAAATTCTGTGTCACAATGATGCTTGCTTGCGCGTGAATGGCGGCGGCCAACACATGTCGATCATGAGGATCAGGGAGTTCAAGCAGATCAATCCGGTTTTCAAACCCGGTGACAAGGCTATCTTTGGCATAGAGGTTCATCAACTCACGTGTACGTTCAAGCTGTTGGCGCGTGATGTCTGGGAAATTCCGTAGAACGGCAGCCATCCACTCCTCATGAACCAGGTTGGACCAGCTTGGGTGGTATAGTTTTTGCAATGCCAAGCGCATGAACAGATCACGCAAAGCGGCTGGATACAAAACATTTGCATCTAAGAAGACGGTCAACCCTCGCATTACTTACTGCAACCCCAACACTTGATCGTAGGCCGTCAGTTCGTTGAGCACTTGTAAGCGCTTGGCATCAATTTCCCGCTGATAAGTCAGCAAGTCAGCGGTGGGGATGCGCCGTTCACCGCCAACGTCGTGCGCGGGGAGTTCGCCGGTTGCCACCAATTCCAGCAAATAGGCATGTGAAACGTCCAGCAGGTCTGCGGCTTGTTGTGTAGTCAATTCGGCCTGAATGGGGGTAAGTTGTACCGCATTACCATTTGCCATTTGGGCCAAAATATCGAGTAATAAGCGCAAAACCGAGGCCGGCAATTCTACGGTCTCCGCGGCCTGCTGCTGTCGATCAGGGAGATGGAGCAGAATCGATTCCTGATTCTGGTAATAAGCAGCTAACTTGCGACTGGTTTCCTGGGCCAAACGTATCTCTCCGGCCGAAGGCAAAATCGTTGCTCTTTCTCGTGTAATTAGGTTTGTCATGAATAATCCTCCTATCTCCACTATACCGCACGCCTAGAGGATATGCAACAAATAAACCGCCCTTGGGTTCTTAGATTTGCAAGGGTGCTGTCCGTTAAAAATGCCTTACTATTCTGACAGTTTCTGGCCCAGAAAGATGTGCAGACAGGTGAACTGGCGGGCAACAACGCGTGAAGCTGGATCAGTCCACCAATCACGGTGACGGATGCGGACAACCAGTTGGAGTTTCGGCGCTACTGGCATGGCGCAATCAACCTCGACGTAACCGCGCTTCACATTCGGTGAGAACTCTGCTCAAAGTATGGCGGCACAAGTACGCAAAATGACTACCATTTGGAAATGTGTTCTTTGCGCACAACAATGGAAACAAAGCTGCATTTTGCCAGAATTAAGTCTGCCATTTACAATTATCGACAGTAAAGTGTGCGAGGAATATAGTTTGGCTACTGGATGATCCGCTCAAATATGGCGGAACGTAGCGATGTAGGAGGTAGGCGATGAATGCAGACCTAGTCAGCATACGAGCAAAAGTGATTGAAGAAGTCAATTTGTTACCGCGTGAGCGATTGCCTGATCTTTATACCCTGATTCATTATTTTCGGCTGGGACTGGAACAATCCCATAAAGCGGAACAAGGGAACACTGCCCAGATCCTGGCGTTGGCTGGTAGCTGGCAAGAAATGCCCGAACCAGAATTTAACGCATTGCTTGAGGAGATAGGGCAACGACGCCAGTCGGCTTTTCAGCAGAGACGAAATGATGAAGCCAGCATTGATTGACACCGATACCATTTCGCTCTTTTTGCGCAATCATTGGATACAGGCTTGATTGCACGGTTCGAATATCAACAGCTATACTCAAAACAGCATGAAAACCGGAGTTTGATGTAGCAATGATCAACGTGCCGGGGACTGCCCAGGAAAAGTTCTCAGTACAGATCTACAGTTGGGCAGTCCCCGGCACGCTATAGCGCAACTCCGCTTCTCAAATTGAACGCAGTATAGAGGTCTATCTTCGACACGTCATCACATATGCTGAATATAATAAAGAAAACTTGAAAGCTGATGAATGGTAACGCTGACAATCACAGAGCAGGATTAGCTTTCTCGGTCAGGAATGTTGATCGATAAGTATGACGAAGCCCAACAAGTGTTTTCCTAAAATTGCGCTCCGGCTCACCTTACCGTTCAGCGTAACAAATGCCAACAACCGGCTGGCGCTTCGCATTCGGTGAGAAAGTCACACCATTCCGCGATCAACTCCACTTTCAGCTTGACAAACAACTAGCACCCATGCTATCTTTTTAGGAGAATTGATTTTATAACGGCTGCGCTATGGATTTAATCTCAATCTTGGCGCGGATAGAAACACAGAAATCATGCTAACGGCAAACGCACACCAACTATTGCAGCATCAGAATACTGCTTCATCCAGCCAACCGATGGTGGCTGGTACCCTTGCGTTTGCTGGAAACCCACGCGATCCAATGCGTGGGTTTTCTGATTGGGGCTACTTTTATTTTTATTTTACCAACACTTCGCCATTCAACGCGGAGAGAACGGTGATGCCTGGGTAGCACCAGCAAGCAGACTGAACTTTCAAGAGCGGGGATGGCGAAAGCCCCCCGCTCTTTTTTGTTGCCTGTTTTAGGCACACAGGCGATGGCCGCGGCAAGCGCGATAAGTGTCGTAACCCAACTAGCGGTGGTGAATTGCCCGGCTTCACAGGACCAGCAAACGATTTATCAAGTCGATGACAAAGGGGATGGAACATGACAGTTTGTCGAGGAGTGCGCGGCGCAACCACCGTGGGCGCGGATGACCGAGAATCGGTGCTCAAGGCCACGCGCGAGTTGCTGGCGCTGATGATCCGGCTCAACGACATTGATTCTACCCAAGTTGCCAGCGCCATCTTTACCACAACGCCGGATATTGTGGCCGTTTTTCCGGCCACCGCAGCGCGCCAGATGGGCTGGCTCGATGTACCATTGATGTGCGCCCACGAAATTAGCGTACCAGGTAGCTTGGGCCTGTGTATTCGCATTCTGTTGCACTGGAATACGGACAAAAGCCAACAGGAAATCCAACACGTTTATCTACACGAGGCGCGCACGCTGCGACCGGACAAGAGCATCGTCCTTTCCGAGCAAGAGATGCAAGATCTCAACGTGTGGATCGAAGAACAGCTCAGCAAACATAATTAATTGGGCAGTCAAGCATTGGTGAAGGAGGATCACATGACGATTGTTGCATTCCAAGGGGAACATGGCGCTTATTCCGAGGAAGCGGTCTACCAACATTTCGGCCCCGATGTGGAGACGCTGCCCTGTCACGCGTTTGAACACATTTTCGATGCCGTGGAGAGTGGCAAAGCGGACTTTGGCACGGTACCTGTCGAGAACTCAACCGCCGGCAGCATCAACAAATCGTTTGATCTGCTGTTGGAACACGATCTACGGGTGCATGGCGAGATCTTGGTGCGGGTGCGCCACTGTCTGTTGACCACGTCGGGCAACGCCGACAAGATCAAAGAGGTGCGCAGCCATCCACAAGCCTTGGCCCAGTGTGAAAATTACATGAACCGACATGGCTACACTGCCGTCACCTGGTATGACACGGCGGGCAGCGCCAA
The DNA here is from genome assembly GCA_034437715.1 of Caldilineaceae bacterium. Classification (GTDB taxonomy): domain Bacteria; phylum Chloroflexota; class Anaerolineae; order Caldilineales; family Caldilineaceae; genus JAHBVH01. Next base: position 959 of record DAOTTR010000214.1, on the reverse strand, counting down.
AGATCTGGCGGCCAAGCCCGAAGCAGGTGTCGCGGTGATTGCCAGTCGGCTGGCCGCCGAAAGCTATGGGTTGGAGGTGGTCGAGGTCGGGATTGAGGACATCCAGCACAATACGACCCGCTTTTTTGTAGTTGGCAAGGGGGAGGCAGAGCGGGCCTCTCGGTGCAAAACATCACTGGTCTTTGCTGTACCCAATACGCCAGGATCGCTCTATGGCGCTTTAGAAGAATTTGCCCGTCGGCACATTAACTTGACCAAAATCGAAAGTCGTCCCCGGCGCAATCGACCTTGGCAATATGTTTTCTACGTTGATTTCGACGGCCACTGGCAAGACAAAGATGCCGGTGACGCCCTCGTCTATCTACTGAACCGAGCCGCCTTTGTAAAATTACTGGGCAGCTATCCGGCGGCAGCACCGCTGGAAAACGGTAGCACGAATGCACAGTCGCAGTTATTACAAATTTAAAAGGCCAAATTTAAAAGGCACACTGCATGATTCGTGAAGGGGTTGCCAATCGCGAATCAAGATCACCAAAAATATCTATCATTGATCCGGAGGAAACAGTTATGATCGTTGTCATGAAACCCGACTCTACCCCCAGTGAACTCGAAGCCGTGATGAAGCGTGCCCAACAGATGGGGGCCAAGACGCATCCCATCTACGGCGAGAGCCGCACCGTTGTCGCCTTGGTCGGTGACTTGACCGGCGTGTCGCGCGAAGTATTTGATGAGATGAATGGCGTGGCCCACAGCATGCGCATTCAGGAACAGCACAAGCTGACCGGTCGCACCATCCGCCCCGACAACACCATCATTGAGGTGGGCAATGGCGTGCGCATTGGCGGCAACGAAATTATCATCATGGCCGGCCCCTGCAGCGTGGAAAGTCGCGACCAGATTGTGGAGACGGCGATTGCTATCAAGGAGGCCGGTGGCAAAGTATTGCGCGGCGGCGCTTT
>DAOTTR010000213.1:0-3467 GCA_034437715.1 Caldilineaceae bacterium | reverse complement strand
GCCTTGACCCCGATTGGCAATGATGTCCAAACCTTTTGGCAAAATCTGCTGGCTGGCAAGAGTGGTGCGACCCCGTTAACTTTATTTGATACGGGCGATATGCCCTATAACATTGCCTGTGAAGTCAAAAACTTTAATCCCCAAGATTATATGGATCGCAAAGTCGCACGCCGCATTGCGCGGGCCTCTCAATTTGCGATTGCCGCCAGCCGCCAAGCACTGGCCGATGCCAATTTAACGATTAACGCGAGCAATCGCGATAATGTGGGTGTGCTCATGGCAACTGGCGGTGGTGGTATCAATGAGATTGAATATGCAACCGAGGAAATGGATAAAAAAGGCTGGCGTTCGGTGGGGCCATTTGTGGTTCCCGCGGCTATGGCCAATGCCGTTAGTTGCATGGTATCGATTGAAACCGGCGCACGCGGGCCCGTGATGACCAGCACTGCAGCCTGTGCCAGCGGTCACTACTCGGTGATCGAAGGTTTTCATTTTCTGCAACGGGGCGAGGCCGATGTGATCATCGCCGGCGGGGCAGAATCGGCGGTGTCGATGTTGACTATGTCGGCCTTTGGGCGTATGGGACCACTTTCCAGCCGCAATGACGACCCGGAACATGCCTGTCGTCCCTTCTCGGTAGATCGCGACGGCTTTGTCTGTGGCGAAGGCGCTTGTGCCTTGATCTTAGAGACCGAAGAACATGCCCGTGCGCGTGGAGCAACGCTCTATGCCGAAGTGCTCGGTGGGCGGATTACCGGTGATGCCTACCACATCACCGCGCCAGACCCAGCCGGTGATGGTGCGGCGCGCGCGCTGACCGCCGCTGTGAAGAGTGCCGGTTTGCAGCCTACGGATATTGATGTAGTATTTGCGCATGGCACCGGTACGGTGCTCAATGACGCGGGCGAGGCCAAGGCGCTCAAGCGAGCCTTTGGCGAGCATGTCAAGGATATGAAGATTACCAGCATCAAAAGCATGGTAGGTCATGCGTTGGGCGCAGCCGGTGCACAATCCGCCGTTGCCGCCGTGATGGCCCTGCGCGAAGGCAAAATCCCACCGACGATTAACTATACACCCGATCCCGAAATCAACATTCCGATTGTCGGCAACGTGGCCCAAACCTATGCCGGCCATTATGCAATTGTCAACGCTTTTGGCTTTGGCGGACAAAACGTGGTCGCCGTCTTTGGCAAAGTGAACGAGTAACGCGCAGACAAGGCGACAAGGCGACAAGGCGACACGGAGACACGTCTCGTGTCTGATGGTCTCGTGTCTCCTGTCTGTTCACTCGCCGCGGGCGGCTACATTGGCACAGACTTGCACTGGATCATAGGTGGATGAGTAGGGCGGCGCGTAGGATAGATCGAGCATGCCCAGCGTTTCGACCGTCATACGTGCGCTTAGTGCCGTGGCGATAATATCAATGCGTTTATTGACGCCTGCCTTGCCCACAATCTGACCGCCCAAAATGCGCCCATCGCTTTTGGCATAGACCAATTTGACCTTGATCTTTTCGGCGTCTGGCCAATAGCCAGCCTTTTCCCAAGCCGAAACAACCGTGCTGCCTACATCTTCGCCGTTGGCGCCCCATTTGCCACTGGCTTTGGCTTGACGTTCGGTTACGCCAGTAACGGACATCGTATAGTCAAAAACTTTGACAACCGCCGTCCCCACAATCCCTGGAAAGATTGTCGCATTGCCACACATATTGTCGCCAGCAATGCGCCCACCCTTGTTGGCCGAGGTTGCCAGGGGAATCCAGGCGTTTTCGCCCAAAATCAGATGATAATGTTCTACACAGTCGCCGGCGGCGTAGATGTGTGGATCGCTGGTGCGCATCTGCGCGTCCACCCAAATCGCTTTGGTTTTGCCTAGTTTGAGACCTGCCTGCGCCGCCAATTCGCTATTGGGGCGCACGCCCGTCGAAACCAGCACCAAATCCGCCGCCAAAGTTTCGCCGGATGAAAGGTGGACGCTGATCTGTTGTTCGGCTTGTTCCAACCGCTTAACACTGACATCGGTGTACACCTTTACCCCTTTTTCTGCCAAGTGGGCTGTCACCTCTGCCACCATATCGGCGTCGAAGTTCGGCATGATCTGCGGTGCCATCTCGACAACGGTAACCACCATTTGACGAGCGCGCAGGGCTTCCGCCATCTCGATCCCAATATAGCCGACGCCAATGATCAGCGCGCTTTGCGGCTGCTTTTGCTCGATATAGTGAAAGATCCGCTGCCCATCGCCCAGGCTGCGCAGTGTGAAAACGCTTGGCAGATCGACCCCTGGAATCGGCGGTTTGATGGCCGACGCGCCGGTGGCAATTAGTAGTTTTGCGTAGGGTTGGACAAAGGTTTCGCCAGTTGCCAACCGTTTGCCAGTGATGGTCTTGGTCGTAGGATCGATGGCGGTCACTTCATGGTCGATGCGTACATCAATCCCCCGTTTTTCGCGGGCGCGCTCTGGGGTCAAGACGATCAACTTGCGGTCAGACTCAATCACACCGGCGATCCAGTAGGGCATCCCACAGGCGGAATAGCTGATGTGCTGACTGCGTTCAAAAACGATGGTTTCGGCATCGGGCTGGGCGCGCTTGATCTTGCTGGCAGCGCTCATGCCAGCCGCATCACCACCGATAATAACGTAGGGTTGTGGCATTGATCTACTCCTTTGACGAAAATAGGTTGCTCTGTTTGTCACGCATGCAACGACACCGCCTCATCGATTCAGGTTTTTTGCTGCGCCGATGAGGTGGTGCGCGTAACGATTTGTGATTTTTTGAATGGCCGGTTTGACAAGCCATCTCGCCAATGGTAAGATATAACCTATTGCTAAGGCAAATATGACAACTTCGCGGTTGTATTTTATCTGAAGCAAGGACTCGTGGTGTAGCGGTTAGCATGCGGCCCTGTCAAGGCCGAGGTCGCGGGTTCAAATCCCGTCGAGTCCGCAGACCTATAGTAGAAAAATATAGGACAAACAGGGTCTTCAGTTCGTCTGGAGGCCTTTTTTGTTTTACATAGATTTTGTCGCGATAGAACGAGCAAGTTGAACCCGCGACCTCGATAGAGTGGAGCGCACAATGACTTTGGGCAAGTATCTTACACGTCTATAGCGGCACAAAATGCTCATGTACACCTAGGGGCAGAGGAGGGTGAGACTTAGATCTGGAGGTAGGCAGCCAAGACCAGGGGCAATAGGAGAAAACTGTTGGCTCTGGTTGTTTGGTTACGGTATTATCCATCGTAATCCAATGCCTAACCACTTTTCCGCTACGGCGACCGCTTGCGCCAACGTCCAAGTGTGCCCAACTTGCCAGGCGGTTTGCCACTGGGATTGGCTCAACAGCCTCTGTGCAGATTCGCTACGTTGGGCAATCAAGGGCTGGTAGAGCAGCAAACTGGGCGCGTCGGTTTGTTCGCCCAATGCCGCCTCGGCCCCGAGCAAGGTCGCCGCAGCCTGGGCATCCT
>DAOTTR010000212.1:0-1571 GCA_034437715.1 Caldilineaceae bacterium | reverse complement strand
TCGCGCACAATCTCGCCCACTTGCCAGGTGCTGGTCGGCCAGCGGCGTAACGCCTCGTTGGCGCGATAGAGGCGCACGCCCCACGCCCCCTCTGGCCCAACCACATCGGCAGTGGCGATGTAGTTGTCCGCCAGCGGACTCGTGGCACGCCACCAAAGGCGCACATGCACCCAACCGCTGGGCGGGTGCATCTGGTCCTCCTGCGCCGCTACTCGTGGCGTTAGAATTTCGCAGGCAGCCAATTGCAGACCCAGCATGACTTCGGCGGCAGGATAGACCGCGGCAGGACTTAGTGCGGGCAGTACGCTAAAGCGACTTTGTAAGGCGTAGCCACTCAACTTGATGCCGCTGGGATAAAGCTCGGTAACCAAGGGAAAGCGTTGGTTGAGCCAGCCCTCGACCAGATGTGCCTCATCAACCCCTTCTAGGTGGCTCTGGGTCAACCAAAGTGTAGCCGCGCCCGTTTCCACAATCCCTTCCAAGGGCGGCGCGATGACCCCGTCGATTTGCTCCGGCGTCAAGGTTCCCCCATAGGGAAAATAGATTGGCAACGCCGCAAAATCGAATTGTTGACGCAGATACCATTCCAGCGGCAGCCGCGTATAATCCACATGCGCCACCACCGTATCGGGCAAGCTGGGGCTGCGGTGATGATAAGCGCTGATATAAGCACTGGCAGCGCGCCAATTTTCGCGTTGCATGGGCGGTGTCCAGAGCCGTGGCAGCGCGGCGGCCATGATGCCAATCACCAACAGCCCACTGCCTACACCCAACCAGGGCATACGTTGCCCGAGAATCACAATGCCGCGTGCCGCGGCCCACAGTACAAAAGGCGCGAGATAGATAAAGTAGCGATCTTCGGCAAAGACCGAAGCGCTGCGTGCCAGCAAGAGATTGCCAATCAACAAAGGAATGCCGATCCAAAGCCAGAGCCAGAGACGTGCAGGTTGCGACAGGGGCGCACTATCACGACGCCATGGCAACAGTAGGCCCAAGGCGATGAAAATAGCCATGACCAGCAAACCTGCTGTAATCACGGATTGCGGCCAATCGACGCGCCAGATGGTGAAGATACGCAGCAAGCGCCAGAGGGTTGCGCCCGCGTCGGCGAAGGCGCGGCCAGGGTCGCCTTCGCTGCTGTTGACAATCCAGGCATTGTAGGCCAGGGGTAGGAAGAGAATGCCTGTAATCGCCAGTGCCGCCGCACCCCCCGTAAATCGCTGCCCGCGCCGATCCTGTTTGGTCGAAACGAGCAGACCCAGCAGGGTAAGTCCAGCCGCCGGTAGCAGAAAGGCGCTAAAGAGATAGCTATAGAGCGCAGCCGTCAACGTGACTACCATGCCCAACCACCAGCCAATCGCACGCTGTGCTGTTGTGGCGTCCCAGGCGCGCGCGAGGCAATACGCGCCCCAGATGAGCGCGCTGGCTGCGGGTTGGAACATGCGCAATTCCTGGCTATACCATACCATCACTGGCGACAGCGCCACCAGCAGACCCGTCAACAGCGCCGTGCGTTGATCGCTGACCCGCCGTGCCAGCAACATGATCCCCCACACCGTGAGCACGCCCAA
>DAOTTR010000211.1:0-29466 GCA_034437715.1 Caldilineaceae bacterium | reverse complement strand
TAAGTATGCAGTAGGGGCGGCTTGCAGCCGCCCGTTCGCAGCGAGCCAAACGCGGGGCGGCTGCGCGGCCGCCCCTACGCATGATTTTGTTGGGCAAGCGCTGGATACTTATTGCTTTGCAAGCGCCTAAGTAACAGCTAATAGACGAACCATTTAAAAGTCATACAAATAAGCCGCCTAATGCACGAGCGTGTATGTATGACTTTTAAGGGTTTTATCTATAAGTAGACAACCACACACTTCTTTTTGTTTTCCTGCTGTTCACCAAGATTTATTCATTACAGGTTCATCACCTGCTGCAAGTGTCATTGCTGACACCCTAGGCAATAACGGCGCTATCTCGATTTGTGTCGGTTCTATCTGTTTGACCAAAGAAGGCGAAGACCTATGAACCAACGACCGCAGCCCGCTCACTCGCATCTCTTCACTGTACGCTTGTGGTGGGAAGACCTGGGGCAAGGGCGGTCGGAATGGCGTGGGATGGTCAAACTGGTGACCAACGGCGAAGAACACTGCTTCCGCGATTGGGGTACGTTGGGGAGGTTGATGGAGGGAATGTTGTCGAATTCACCGGCGGGAACGCCGGTGGCCGGGGAGAGGATGGACGGTTGAGTCCTTTATGAATGCGCGCAACGATACAACGGCAAGGGGATCGGTAAAAGGTGGCTATTTGCACTGGCAACATCTACAAGCCGAGCTTCTCTGCCTTGACTTGCTGATCCGGCGCGAAGTCCGGCGCTGGGTCTTGGCCGGGCAAGATCCCAACGACGATTACCGCGGTCTCTATGTAACACAGACCGAAGCCGAGCAACTGTTGGATCGCCCATTTGGCGTCAGTTGGGGGCAGATGATTACCTTGCCGCCTGCCGAAGAAGATGCCTTTGATCAAGCCCTGGCGCAGGCGCGCCAGCAGGCCGCAGAATGCGCTGAACAGATGGCCAGCCAAGGCCAAACATCTCGCTTGCTGCAATTGGCCACCGCCTTTGACCTGGACCGCACGGCGCTGGATATTTTGTTGCTCTGTCTGGCCCCGGCGCTGGACACCAAATATGAGCGACTGTATGGCTATTTGCAGGATAATGTCATGCGGCGACGGCCTACGGTGCGATTAGTATTGGACTTACTGGGCGAGCCGGGCATGGCGCAAGTGACACAAATCGTTCATTTGGCACACGATGCGCCACTTTTTCGCCATCGACTGCTGGACTATATTACGGAAGCGCCGCCCAACAATATGCACTGGATCAACCAGACCTTGCAGATCGACGAGGGGGTGGTGGCCTGGTTGTTGGGCCATTACCAACCACATCCTGAGTTGCAAGGCCATGTGGCGCTAACGACGCCGGCCTCATCGGATCTGGATCGGCTGTTAGCGGGCAACGCAACAGGAGAGCAGATTGAGCAAACACAGGATTTGCTACGGGCGTGCCGCACCTTGTCTGATGCGCCATTGTTGGCCTTTTGGGGCATGGATCAGGTGGCGCAACAGGCTGCTGCGCGCTGTTTAGTGGCGGAGATCAATCAGCCTTTGCTGGTTGTGCAACTGGATCGCGTGATCGGCGAGCGTTGTCTGCCCCACCAAGCTGTCCAACTTGCCCTGCGCGACGCCCGGCTGACCGGTGCCGTGGTGCTGCTCGCTGGTTGGGATGTTTGTTTGGACGAGGATAAGCGGGTTGCACCAGAAGTGTTGACTGCCCTATGTAACCACCCTGGGTTGGTGATTATGACCGGGCAGAAACAGTGGCAACCGGGCGCCATCAGCCGTCAGCGAACCATTTTCGAGCAGGCCTTCGACTTGCCGGGGTATGCACAACGCCTGGCCTTGTGGCGACACTTTGTCGATTCTTCTGCTGCCCGTCCCGATCCCGGAGAGAAGCTGGCGCGGGACGTAAACATGGCTAACGAAGCCTTTGCTGCTTTGGCTGGACAATTTGGTTTGACAAGCGGCCAGATTCGCGATGCTGTGGCGGCGGCTTGCGATCTCGCCACTCAACAGCAGCGCCTGTTGCAAGCGGACGATCTTTTTGTGATGGCGCGTGCTTACTCGAACCCGCGTTTAAGTATGCTGGCGCACAAAGTGACCCCCCGCTATGCTTGGGATGACATTGTGCTACCGGTTGACGAGCGGGCCAAGCTGAGTGAACTGGTCGCCACCGTGCGCCAGCGTTACAAAGTGCTAGAAACGTGGGGCGTGGGGCAAAAGCTGGCGACCAGCAGCGGCGTGATGGTGCTCTTTGCCGGCCCGCCCGGCACGGGCAAGACCATGGCCGCGGAAGTAGTGGCCAGCGAACTGAAGCTCGATCTCTACAAGATCGACTTGTCCAGCATTGTCAGCAAGTACATTGGCGAGACGGAGAAGAATTTAGAGCGCATTTTTACCGAGGCATCCAACAGCAACTCGATTCTCTTTTTTGACGAGGCTGACGCTATTTTTGGTAAGCGCGCCGAGGTGAAGGATGCACATGACCGCTATGCCAATATCGAAGTCAGTTATCTATTACAACGCATGGAAATCTATGACGGTATCACCATCCTAGCAACCAATTTGCGCGCCAATTTGGACGACGCCTTTGCCCGCCGCTTTTACCGGACCGTGGAGTTTCCCTTTCCCAAGCGCGAAGACCGGGTGCGCATCTGGCAGACGCTCTTTCCGCCCGAAGTGAAACAGGCACCTGATCTCGATTTTGATTTACTGGCGCGGCGCTTTGAACTGGCCGGCGGCAACATCCGCAACATCATTTACAGTGCCGCCTTTATGGCCGCCAATGATGAGGATGAGATGGTAACCATGGCCCATTTGTTGCACGGCGCACGGCGCGAGATGCAGAAGATGGGGCGCTTGGTGAATCAGGAAGATTTTGCGGCAGTAAATCTTCAGAGCAAACAAATGAATGGAAAAACGAACACAAAAGGTTAGTCATAATGTCTGATAGACATGCTAGCGCCACTAAGGCTGGGAAAAAAGCCAATCGCTCCTTGGACCGTATACGTATCAAACGCCGTATGATGGCTAAGCGGTGTGAAGAATTACCGGTAGGCATGGCGCAAGCTGAAGGTCATACTGTTTTACCCATCACGCAACGCCAGGCAATGATGACTGAAGTTGCGCGAACCCAGGGCAATGGCCATTTACTGCGTATGGTTCATACTGTCCAGCGCGACAAGCAAAAGCCGATCACAACCCCGTTGGATGAAACGGCCACTATCAATAAAAAAGGCGCAGCCGAACTCCGCGTAGGTGAAATTGCTGTTGTTGTCATGCCGGATGGCCACAGTCAGGCGAAAAAGATGAGGGACAAGGCGCACACATCCTTCAAGCTAAATGGGGGCAAACTACAGTATAAGCATAAACGAGGGATCGTAACTGAGATTATTGGCGCTGTGCCGCCACCGATCACCGTGACCATTAAAACCGTCTATGGGCCTAGTGCCGCGGCGACTGATCCGTCTGCGTATGGGCGTGGCACAACAGAAAAAGACAAAAAAGCCGGAAACACCTCGCTTGGCTTTCACGAGGGACAACACGGCTTAGATTTTATGGCCTATTTAAAGAAACAACCTTTACCTGCATTTGCCGGAGCCGTTGGTATGTCGGTCAAGGAGTTTCGACAGGCAATCAAAGATTATAAGGCCGCGATTGCCGAATATACAAAAATAATGGATGCCACCAGCGAAAAAAGCACAGACTGCGTTGGTGAACAAGCTGATTTTTGCGTGGAGCATCCACAATAGATCTCGGTGTAAATAAGGCACCCTGTTTTTACTATGATATACACAAGCAAACATGCCTAATTTATTGCCGTGGTATTTAGCCCATCTGTACAGTAGAAACGTGTAAACCGTTTGCAAACGCAATTGATCCTACTTTTTTATGGCCAAACCAACCCAGGCAACCAAGTCGCCTAGCGCAACCAAAGCACCGGCCAAAGCGCCGTCCACCCCGCAACAGACGGGTGATGCGACGCTGGCCGATACGCCTGCGGGCCTATTGGATCTGAACGGTGTGACATCGCGGCAAGGTCAGGCCGACCGCCTGGGCAACGCCCGCTTGCAGGCCATTCAACGCCAGATGCTGGCCAACAAAATCGGCCAGACGCACGGCAATGGTCATTTGCAACAGGTCATTATTTTTATGAAACAAAGCGAGTCGGCGAATTCTATCTCGTCAAATACCGACGAGATAGAAAACAATAGCCTTAAAGACAATGATGAATCCGACCATGATAAAGTTAATTACGAAGAAGAAGCACAGGAGGCGCAACAATCATTCACGCACATGGCTGCACATAAGCTCGGTATTGACGAAGGTTATGTAGCGCAATCAAATCAACTAAACCTGACTTTGCCGACAGACAATCAATCCCAAAAAATGTCAACGAACGCCTTCTCTGGAATAGCTACCGCTGTCGAAAGCTTACGCGGCAAAAATAGAGCGGTTGCGATGGCAAAATCCAGCAATACAGTTGAGCAACCCACAATTCCTGAGAAACCACAGAATTTGATCTTGCCAGAAGAGAAACCGGAGGCGGTTGCTGCGGAGATTGAAGCATCGGTAGCCCCGGTTGCCGGTGTACAACTGCCTGTGGCTGAAATCAGTAAACCAGGGGCAGAAAGCGAGCAAGCAATTTCTCGTTTACATAGTATCAATGACGTTGTGCCAGGTCTTGTCACTCTTGGTGAGGCAATACACGGCCGCATGGCAAGTCTACGTGAGTACACTGCTAGCAAAACAACCCAGGCATCGACACAACTCCAGAATGAGGCGGCGATGCAGCGTTCAGTAATTCGAAGCTCAATGGGAGCAAGCCAACAAGCTGTCAATGGCATTATGGCGACGACGCATAGTGATGTTCGTGAAAGTGTGGTTACCTCGCGCCAAACGCTTCTACAGCAGACGGTAGATGCCCATGCTCGTAACGAAGAGATTATTCAAGAAGAAACAACTGGCTTACAGGAAAGCCTCGATAGCAATGTTGAAGAGGCACAATCTATCTTCCAGGATGCTGATGAGAAAGTTCGCACCACGGGTGAGAGTGAAGCGCAACGGGGGCGTGGATATACAGTAGACTTGGCACAACGCGCATTAGAAATGGGCCGTTCGGAGGCAGCTCGATACCGCAATGCCGAGGAAGACGAAGAGTTAGGACAGGACAAAGCCGAAGCTGTTATGAATGTCGCCAGCCGCTTTGCAAGCCAATTAGAACGTGACGGCAACACTCTATTCTCTGATGTAATTGAGCAAACCAGTCAGTCTCGCGAACAGATCACGAGTGAGGAAGAGCCAGTTGTCACTGGGTTGAGAGAAGTTGCTCCTGGTGCCGTTGAGAGCTTGGAGACCTATTTAAGATCTGTCGATGACGGGGTGGATGGGGTAATTCGACAAGGCCATGATCAACTCAACGCTGCTGAGGCTGGTGCTTTCGGCGAAATAGATAATCTCCGGCAAGCTGCACAAGGGCGAGGCATGGCATTGCGTGCAGAGGGCGAGGCGAACTTGGACGCCACTCTAACAGCTGGTCTGCTGGCTCAGACCAATCTCGCCGCACAAGCGGGCCAATTGCTTGATAATACAGGTAGGGATGCAATTGACCAACTGGTAGCGGTGGGCGCGTCAAATGCACCAGACCAGCCCACCGACGGTCCGATGTCTGTCCAACGTCAGTCCGAGGATACATTAGATGCAGGTGTTTCGTTGCCAGGAGGCGTGCCAGAGAGTGCTGGCGATGAAGTATTGAACCAGTTAGACCAGGTTGGACCTTCGCTTGATCAGGCCGTAGATAGTCAGACGACTGAGTTGACACAGTCGCTTGGTAATACCGCTACAGGCACCGCTCAGGTTGGGAACACTTGGGTCGGCGAAACACAAGGTAATATGGCTCGGCTGGCAGACGTAGCTGATACCGGTGTTACCAACATTACTGATGGGGTAGGCAACCAGATCGAGACAACGCTCGAACAGGGTCAATCACAGGCAGCAACCGAAGCAGACCGAATTTCAGATGAAGTGGCAGGCAATGTAGGTCAAGTGCAACAGTCAGTGGGTGACGGCGTTAGCCAAGCGGTCGATAGTTTGCGTGGTGGCGTAAATGAAGGCAATACCCATGCTGATGGAACATTTGCTCAACTGCCAGGTGAGATGAACGAAGCAGCCCGCTCTCAAGAAAGTTTATGGGGTCAGGCTGGTCACTGGATTTCCAATCAGTTGGCCGATACATGGGAAGCCATCAAAGGAATGGCAGATTGGGGCTTTATTCTTGATTTAGCTATCGGTATTGCCGTTGGCGTGTTAGTCGCATTGGTTGTTGCTGCACTGATTGGTACAGGTGTAGGTGCACTCTTGGTGGCAGGTGCATTGGCGGGTGCAGCGGGTTTTGCTGCTGGTCAGATGAGCGCTAACGTTCGTCATGGCGACCCTCTGTTTAAAGGGGTGGATCATGCAGCAATCTTAGGCGCATTCGTAGGTGTGGGCGGTGCGATTGCCACTATAGCCGGGTTGGGCTTGCTGGCTGGCACTGGGCTGGTTATGTTGGCAGCCGGACTTGGCACGGTAATGGCAAATAAAGCCACCGGGCGTGAATGGGATGATCACTTGCTGGCAACTGTGCTGATCGTAGGCGTATTCCACTCCATACTGAAGCCGGTAATGGACAGAGTGCCAATTCGGCTACGCCCGCGCCGTAGTCCGACTCCTGAAGAGCCACCTGGCCAAGTTCCGTCACGTCCAGAACCAAACCCTTCCGAGACACCGCCAGTAGGTATTTCTGCCAAGCTCCAATCTATTCGTAGCGGTTTGACCGATCCGAGGGCTATTGAAGCATTCGATGCAAAGTTCGAGAATTTGGGCCGCGATTCTGCCAGAATGGAGAGAATTATCGAGGCAATGGAACAAGGAGGGGGGGTACAAGATCGCCTCATTAGTGAGTGGGAACGAGCCCACCCAATCCCGCGTGGCCCGGCAATTGATGAAATTCCTGGGATCCGGAATCGAGCGGAAAACTTGCGAACAGAAATCGAGCAATTTATTAACGAAAACCCAGAGATCCAATCAGATTTACGCCCCAGGATCAATGCTGAGATTCAAAGTATTGAACGTATGCTACAGGGTCAGACTGAAGCAACCGCAGAAAGCGCGACTAGTGCACGAGGGCATCTGGATGGTATCGAAGGTGAACTTCGTACTGCGCAGCAGGCAAGTGGTGTAACTGGAACAGGAAGAATGTTTCCGCTGGACAACCGTCCTGGTGGCGTAGAGATAGATGTGGTTGCAAACAAAGGCCGTATTTGGATTGACGCTAAGACAGAACGTCCATTTGGTCTAAATAGCTCTGACTGGGCAGAACTGCAAGCACAAGCAGCGCGCCAGTTGCGCGCTGCTGAACAGAACCCTATCGAAGGCACATCTCCTAGAATTATTTGGCAATTTCACCGAGGTGTTAGTGTAGAGGTAGCTACACAACTACGGGCGATGGGTATCACGGTGCAAGGTCAACTTGTGAATGTGCCCTTACCCGCAATTCCAGTAGTTCCTGTTCCAGATAGGGATGAAGAGCAAGAAGGAGTGCTTCCTTAACAATGAATATATCTTCGAAGTATTTAGCGGCAGTATTCTTTATCGCTTGTGACCAGTTGCAGGGAGATAAAAATCAACCTATAGAAAAATTACTGCATGCGGCAGGAGCAATCGATATATCTGCAAAGCCAGATTCGTCATTCGATAGTAGTGGACGCGTTAATTGCACCTGGTCTGGAATGACATGTAAAGCAGAGATGTACATAGGAAGTAATCATCAAGTGCTTCATCTCTATTTTCTTCAGGCTAATTTGTTTGCATTGGTCGGGGATAAACGCGAACCACTTCCCTTACAAGAAGATGGTGCTTTACAGTTGGCGTTCAATTTTCGCGATACATGTCTATCCCTTTCTCCAAAGGTTGCCTTTGTTGCCACTCATCTGTCTATCGCACTACCCGAATATGCACTTGAGCGAGAGTGGATGGTCACAGCACGCGATGCGAATGCACTGGCAGACTTGCGCTTGGGATTACTATATCTTGACGATGAAATCGACCAGTATTGGACCTCGAACCCAGTACGAGATGATCGTGATAAATTAAACGTTTCTCATGGACGTCTAGTATTTGCTGGGCATGGTTGGGGGCGTTGGTTTTAAATTGACTAGGCAATTGTGCCATGCAAAAGAAACAAGAATCTGTTCAAAAGCAACAGAAATTCCGCACTGCGCAACCAAACCTACGAACCACGGCAAAATCAACCGCCGCCGTTGATTCGACCGGGCTGTTGGCGCTTCAAGCACAGATAGGCAACGCGGCCGTTCAGCGCCTTTTAGCGCAGGTGAATCAACAAACCCTGCAACGTGAGACTGACGAAAAGCCACCTTCGGCTATCGGCTACGTCGGGCTGAACCCGCAAGCGCGCAAGGAAGCGAATGCTCTGAAACGCGGCGTCCGTGATCAGAAACGCAGTGACCGTGATCAAGTGATCATCTCGCTAGACGATCTGAAAGAACAGGCTGTGCTGCAAACGCCGGAAGGAAAGATGCATTTTGTTGAGCACCGTCTGGGCATCCCGTGGCCCGGCCAGATGGCAAAGTTCTTCTTGGCGCTGGCGTGTTTAGAGAAATGTGATCCGGCGTTTTGCGACCAGATGGCGGACATGATGGAGATGTTTTGGAATGCCGAAAATGGTAAATACCAACTAGAGCGGCTGGTGTTGTCGGGGCATCATGCTGGCGGTGAGATGTGGGGTGATTACACCGGCAAACATGAGCCGGGCGCGGTCCTGCTCAGTCGCGATTTGCCGAATCTGGCCGCCGCCTTTCCCGACGCGGCGGCGCAAGTGGAAGATATTATGTTCTCTGCTTGCAACAGCAAAGAGCAGGTCGAACTTTGTAAAGGCTTGTTTCCCAATCTCAAAAGTGTCTGGATCTATGAGGGATACTCGCCGACCGTCAAGCAAGGATCGGCCCAGCATATCACCCAATGGGAACGCAAAACACGGGGCGATCAGCTGCCACGGCGGCGCGATAAACTGGGTAATGCCGAAATCTGGACTAGCGCAAAAGGCTTCCTGGTCGAGCCAGGGAAACCGACTGGTGAGTAACGCTAATGATAATAACGACTTCGATACGGGTTACGCGGTCAACGTTTGCACATGCGGGTAGTTCAAAATCTTGGCATCGACGGTCAGGAGTGGAATGTTATAAATCCGGGCCGTGGCAACGATGAGTTGGTCAGCCGGGTCGCGATGAAAGGTTCCTGGTAGTTGCGTCGCTTCAACTACAATTGGCACACTTAAATCAAGTAATTGCACACCAGGGTAAGCGAGCGCTTGACTAAGCCAAGTGGCAATCGGGAAGGTAAGTTGAAGTTTACCGATTTCAACTAATTTTGCCACTTCCCAACAGGAGATGATGCTGACGCCAAGCCTGTTTTGTTGCTGTTGTTGGATGTGCTGGGTAAGTGTTGGCGTCAGTTGCGGTGATTGGCTGACCCACCAGATCCAGATATGTGTATCCAGCAAGATCATTGCAGCGCATCCCAATCATCGACGGCAACCGGCTCGGTGGGATCTTCATAGGTGAGGACACTGCCCTGCAAGGGGAACTGGTTGGGATTTACACGTACATGATGACGAGCCAGAATGATCACTTCAATGGCTTCACCAGGATGGAACGGCAGTGACGTGATCTGTAATTCACCATTAGGTGGCACAACAGTTTCGAGACGATAGGCAAGCATGAGTTTCTCCTCAGTCTACGCGAACAGCTAGGCTTAATGCGCCACTATTATAGCATAGTAAAGTGACACGCGAAATGGAATGATTGTAGTGATAAGGGGAAAACTATGAGTAAAATCCCAGCAACACCAAAACAAGATGATAAAGCGCATGCCACCAAAGCAAAAAAACGTGAAGAAGCAGCCAAATCGACTGTACACGCCCCAGCACAGCCGACGCTCTCGACGTTGCAAAACCACCTCGGCAACGCCGCGATCCAACGCTTGCTCGCCCAGCGCAGTGGCGGGGCCGGTGCGTTCGACTTGGACAACGAGACCGCCGAGCGCATCAACCGCAGCCGCGGGGGCGGTCAGCCATTGGACACTCCGGTGCAGACGCAGATGGGCCAATCGATGGGCACGGACTTTAGCGGCGTGCGTGTCCACACGGGCGGTGAGGCGCATGAACTCAACGAACAGTTGGGGGCTAAAGCTTTCACCACCGGGCGCGATGTTTTCTTTCGGGCGGGGGAATACAATCCCGGTTCCAGCGGCGGGCAGGAGTTGATCGCCCACGAGTTGACGCATGTAGCGCAACAGTCATCGGGCGCGGTGGGCGGGGGCGGCGGCGCGATGCGCGTCAACGCGCCAGGCGATCGCTTCGAGCAAGAGGCCGACTCGGTTGCCAAGACGGTGACAAGTGGCGCGGCGACGCCAGCCGTCCAACGTCAGGCCCCGGCAGAAGAGGAAGTACAGACCAAACGGCTCCAGCGGGCCGAGATGCCAAAAGAAGAGGAAGTACAGACCAAAGCGCTCCAGCGCCAGGAAGAAGAGGAACTCCAGATGAAGGAGATCCAGCGCCAGGAAGAGGAAGAAGAGCCGGTGCAGATGCAAGAGGAAGAAGAAGAAGAAGCCGTGCAAATGCAGGAACTGCCGGAGGAAGAGCCGGACGCGGCATAAGTCTCTCCCAGGCTTGGTCGATATAAGTGAACCAGGGCGCAGCGCGTCCGCAGCGGATTTCCGTGCAAAGCGTAGGAAGCAGTAAACCGGTAATTACCACCCTATGATCGATGATCTCGACCGTACCATCCGTGAATTGCTCAACCAAGAACTGCCGCGCGTCCAGGCTGGCCAGGTGGATGTGGCCTTCTTTCCCCCCAACCGCGATTGGCGACGGGAGAGCAGCGCCTTGAACTTTTTTCTCTACGATGTGCGCGAAAATGCCGTGCTGCGTCAGCATCAGTGGCAGGAAGTGCGTAGCGGCGAGCCGGGGGCCAGGGTGGCCGATCATCAGGTGCAGTTAAAACGGATGCCCCTGCGCCTGGACTGTTTTTACATGGTGACCGCCTGGAGCACCGATCCGATCGATGAGCATCGCCTGCTCACCGAATGTCTGATTGCCCTGGCGCGTTATCCGGTGCTAAACCAGCAAGCGTTGGATGAGCGCAAAGTGCAGGAGCAGCGGCGTCAGGATGGCCAGCCACCGCTGACGGATGGGGATGAACGCCGTCAGGTGCTAGAAGCCCTGCGCGTCGTGGGTGGGCGCACGCCCTTGGCCAATGGAAAGGCCCGTAGCCGTCTGGCCGATGATTTTCTGGTGGGCGCATTGCGCGGGCAGGAACAAGAGATCCGCACCCGTCTCGCGTTTCACGATATCATGACCAATCCGGCTGAAATCTGGGGTTCATTGGAAAATACCATGAAAGCGGCCCTTTCCTATGTGGTGACCCTGCCAATTAATCCTTGGCAGGATCTGGATCAGATGTCCACGGCTGTGGGGGTTGCCACCTTTAACATTCCCGTGGATCAGCGCTATGCCGGCAAGCCAGGCGTGGAACAGACAAAACCGACGACGCCAGCCTATCAGCGGCCAACCTATGTGGGCGGTGTGGTCAAAATGGCGCGCTTCCCCACCGATGGGCTGGAACTCTGGCTGGTGGAAAAAGGCATGTCCACGCGGATCGATGGTCAAGGGCGCTTTGTCTTTCGCCGGGTGCCGGTTGGGACCTATACGCTGGAAGTGCGAACCGTCCAGGCGCAGCGCGTGCTGGATCGGCGCTCGATCAGCGTACCGCTTACAAACAGCGGCCAAGGCCACCTGATTGTGATTGAGATCGACCAGCCAACGGCCCCGGCGCAAGCTGCTGCCGATGCCACGGCTGTAACAGTAGTCATCGACGCGGCCACCACGGAAGCGCCGGTTGAACCGGACCCACCACCAGTGCAGGTTGCTGTTGAAGCTGCGACAACAAATAAAAGGAGGAGACGCGACAAAAAAGAAGCTGATACCAACGATGAATAATATTCGCGCAGGCTGTTCTCAATGCGTAACGACCGCCGCCGAAACCGGCGCTGTCTGGTTACCACCAAGCCAACAGGAGAAGATTGATGGCAACAACCTATTTGACCCCCGGGGTTTACATCGAAGAGATTGACCGTGGCCCCAAACCGATTCAAGGTGTCGGCACGAATGTCACCGCCTTTATCGGCTTTACAGAGAAGGCAGAAGAACCGATTCCCGGCACTGCTGATCTGCTGACGCGCTCAGTGCTCGGCAAAGCGCAGATGATCACCAACTTGAGCCAATATGAAAAGTGCTTTGGCAAGCTGCATGAGGATGCCTATCTGCCCTATGCGGTGCGCGGCTTTTTTGAAAATGGCGGCGTCCGCTGTTATGTCATCAGCATTCGGGCATTAAAGCCCATGCCGGGGCAGTTGCTGCTCTATAGCCGCGACCCCAAAAACCCAGATGATGCCACCAAGAACGGTCGCCCCAGTGTGCTAATTTACACCAAGGATACCCTGCCCGCCGGCGCTGAAGTGAAGGTCAATGTGCGTTGGGCAAATGGCGGACAGTCGCGAGCAAGTGGCCGCGGCACAACCGATGGTGGTGGAAAGCCCGCGCCGAAAGGCGAGGGCAAAGCGGAAGAGCCGGCCAAGACCGAACCCGCCGCGCCTGGCGCAACCCCTGCGGGTTCGCCCCCGCCGGCCGCCACGGGTGGTGGGCAAGGATCGGGCGCAGGCGGCAGCGCGCCGAGCAATCCGGGTAGCAATGGCGCTGCCGATGTCGACTTCTGGTTGGATGTCGAATATACGATTGATGACCCGAGTAAGGGCAAACAGACTACCAAACGTGAGCCAGTCGCGGTGAAGCTGGATGGCTTGCCACTCTATGGCGAACCGACGCGCCCGGGTACCACAAGTGATCTCACGGCCGAGTTACGAGTCTGGCGCTTGACCAAAGCCGGCCCCTCTGGTCCGCCTATGGCCGACCGTTTGCCCAAAGCGGCAGCCTATACCTTAACGCCTGGTCATCCGCGTATCGATCTGGAACTGCTGGGAGATGCGGACAGCAAGTTGGTGAGCGCCAAAGCCGATGAGGAAACCACCTTGAAGGTCTTCAAGGAGAAATCTACGCTCCTCTTTGAAGGCAGCGAATCCAAGCGCAAATCGATCGGCGCGCTAGAGGCGCTGGATGACGTCAACTTGATCTGCGCCCCCGATCTCATGATGGCCTATCAAAAGGAGCTGATTGATGGCGAGGCCTTGATCGCCCTGCAAAAGACTCTGCTGGCCCACTGTGAGCGCTCCTCCTATCGCTTTGCCATTCTCGACGCGCCGCCGCAGATGAATCCACAGGGCGTCTATAACTGGCGCATGAAAGAAGCCAATTTAGACTCTATGCATGGCGCGCTCTACTATCCGTGGCTCAAGATCCAAGACCCGGTGACCAATACGACCAAATTGATTCCGCCCTGTGGTCACATTGCTGGCATCTATGCTCGTTCGGACAGTGAACGCGGGGTCCACAAAGCCCCGGCCAATGAACAGGTGCGCTTCTGCATCGACATTGAAACCAACGTGACCCGTGGCGAGCAAGATCTGCTCAACCCGGTTGGCATTAACTGTATTCGCTCGTTCTCTGGGCGGGGCATTCGCGTCTGGGGCGCCCGCACCCTCTCCAGCGATCCGGCTTGGCGCTATATTAACGTGCGCCGGCTCTTCAACTATGTTGAGGAATCGATTGAACGTAGCACCCAGTGGATCGTCTTTGAACCCAACGATGCCTTCTTGTGGGCACGCGTGCGCCGTGATGTTACGGCTTTCCTGCGCACGGTCTGGCTTTCGGGGGCCCTCTTTGGTGCCAGCCCACAGGAGTCCTTCTATGTCAAGTGCGATGCCGAAACCAATCCGCGCGAATTGCGCGACTTGGGGCAGATGATCTGCGAAATTGGCATGGCCCCGGTCAAACCGGCCGAGTTTGTCATCTTCCGCTTTACCCAATGGGCTGGGCCTGATGCGGAATAAGCATTAATTATTATCGACGAAGGAGCTGCACATGGCAATGCAAAGCCAAGACCCCCTCTTAGGGTTTCATTTCAAACTTGATCTGCAAGGAAAGACCTCGGGCTTCTTCACCGAGTGTTCCGGCATTGGCTCGGAAAATGAAGTGATCGAGCACAAAGTGGTGACTGCCGATGGCCGACAGGTGATCATGAAGATCCCGGGCCGTCTGAAGTGGGAAAATATTACCCTCAAGAAAGGCATCACCGATGATGTGAAGATTTGGACCTGGCGCGCCGAAGTGGAAAATGGCAAGGTAGAGGGTGCCCGCTGCAATGGGGCACTCTACATGTTGGATCATGACTTAAATCCAGTGGCCGAATGGACCTTTGATCGTGCCTGGCCAGTCAAGGTAACGGGTCCCCAGCCCAAGGCCGACAGCAATGAAATTGGGGTTGAGGAGTTAGTCATTGCCCATGAAGGCATTCGGCGCGTAAGCTAATTGCATATTCGTAGGTGCGATTTGTAATTGCACGATCTCCTTGGAACCTGTGCGGTTACGAACCGCACCTACGATTCAGCTACCCTGTGATTCATTGGAAACGTATATGAATTTTGCGACTGAGTTTGATTTCGCCTTGCCGCGGGGCTATGTGGATGCGATGGGCCAAGTGCATCGCACCGGGCGAATGCGCCTGGCAACAGCCCTCGATGAGATCCAGGCTGTCCAGGATCCGCGGGTGCAGGCCAATGAAGCCTATCTGCCGGTGATCCTGCTGAGCCGGGTGCTGACCCACCTGGGCGCGCTCCCTCGGATCACGCCAGAGGTCATCGCCGATCTCTTTGTGATTGATCTGGCCTATTTGGAGGATCTCTATCAGCGCATCAATAGCCCGCAACCGGTGATCGTGGGCACTGTCTGCCCACACTGTAGTGGCCAATTTCAGTTGCAAGTGACACCGCTTGAATAGACAACGCGCCCACTGTTGTATAAACGTATATAAAGCGCAATAGACGTTTGAGGCCAATCAAGTTTCACAATAGAGATTATTCCGATTGGTTATTTCGGCAACAAAACCAGGTGCAATTGTTCTTGTAAGTGCGGTTTGTAACCGTACAAGCGCGGTCGATGCCGACTTGTGCGGTTACAAACCGCACCTACGCATGCACAAAATTAAATCGGAATAAGGTCTTAGGCCATTGCAAAGAATCAAGTATGCAGTAGGGGCGGCTTGCCGCCGCCCGTTCGCAGCGAGCCAAACGCGGGGCGGCGGCGCGGCCGCCCCTACGCATGATTTTGTTTGGCAAGCGCTGGATCCTTATTTCTTTGAAAGCCCCTAAAGTCTTGCCTACCATGATCCCGATAATCGATTTGCAATTTGTAAACAAACCGTAAACCCTAGATGATTGATTTATCGGTTTATTGCATATATTATTGGAGCCAGCATTGATTTGTTCTGAGCAATATAGGAAGCGCGCATGTCCAATCTTGTCACGTTGATCGATCCACAAAGTCCGGCGGCCGAAGCCTACCAAAGCCTGCGTACCAATATTGAGTTTGCCAGCTTGGCGCAACCGCTGCACACCCTGTTAATCGCCAGTATTGATCAGCAGACGGATAAAAGTATGGCGTTGGCCAACCTGGCGGTGGTGATGGCCCAGGCCGGTGATCGTGTCCTGGTGGTTGATGGTGATCTGCGCCGGCCCATGCAACATGAAATCTTTGGCGTGCCAAACCAGACGGGGCTGACCAGTTGGCTGTTGAATGGCGGCGAACCGGTGATCCAGAAGACCCAAATTGAGCGCTTGCAGATTTTACCGGCCGGGCCACCAACCAACAGTCCCGCGGCATTACTGAGCCAAAAACGGGTGGAGAACGCGTTGGCGACCCTGCGTGGCATGGCTGACTATATCCTCTGTGATGCGCCGCCGGTGTTGGCAGTGACCGATGCGGCGCTGTGGGCGAGCAAGGTCGATGGCGTTGTGTTGTTGCTCAACGCCGGTGGCACTAAGCGCGAACATGCCCAGCGCGCCCAATCGCTACTGGAAAAAGTACAGGCGCGCATTATCGGCGCGGTCTTGCTCAATGTGGATAAAGAAGTGGCGATGACGGGCTATCGTGGGTAATCAACCGTATTCACACAAGGATTATAAAGAGAGAAATTTATGAAAGGGATAATTCTGGCGGGTGGTCATGGCACACGGTTACACCCGCTTACCCTCAGTGTCAGCAAACAGTTGTTGCCCGTCTATGACAAGCCGATGATCTACTATCCGCTTTCCATGTTGATGTTGGCCAGCATTCGCGAGATTTTGGTGATTAGCACGCCCCAGGCATTGCCCCTCTTTCGCGAACTCTTTCAAGATGGCAGCCAATGGGGCCTACAATTTACTTACATTGCGCAGCCAAAACCAACAGGCATTGCCGATGCCTTTCGCTTGGGCAAAACATTTATTGGCAATGAATCAGTTTGCCTGATTCTGGGCGACAATATTTTTTATGGTCACGGCTTGCCCAATCAATTGCAAGCGGCGGCGCAGCTAACCTCCGGTGCGCGTATTTTCGCCTATGCGGTCAAAGACCCAGAACGGTATGGCGTGGTAGAGTTTGATAAAATCACGGGCAAGGCCCTGCGCATTGAGGAAAAACCAAAACAGCCGCGTTCGCACTACGCCGTGCCGGGCATCTATTTTTATGATCATAACGTGGTTGACATTGCGGAAAATCTCCAGCCTTCGCGCCGCGGCGAGTTGGAAATTACCGATGTGAATATGGTCTATTTGGAACGCGGTGAACTGATTGTCGATCCCATGGGGCGTGGGGTGGCGTGGCTGGATGCGGGCACGCACGAATCGTTGCTGCAAGCCTCCACCTTTGTCCAGGCGTTGCAAGAGCGCCAAGGCATGATGATCTCCTGCCCCGAAGAGATCGCCTTTCGTCTTGGCTATATTTCGTTGGCGCAACTCCAGCAGTTGGGAACGACCATGCAAAATAATGAGTATGGTCAGTCCTTATTACGCTTGGTTGCAGACTGGGAAAATGAACGCTTTTAATCGGTGTAACTTTCTGCAGCTATCGCATGAATAATTCAACGGTCGCAGTTGGGAGAATCGCGCTGCCATCTACGCCAGCGCTAGCCGCGGCCTTGCGCACAATGGACCATACCCAGTTTACCACAGGGCCATTGTGGGCAACGCCCCTGGAAGTGGTGCCCATGTATCGTATCGGTGGGACAGACAGTCGCGCCGAAAGTGAAGCCGCCAGCCGCGCCATCAGTGAAGTGGTGGAACGTATGCGGCGCTTGACCGATGCCTATGGCGAATGGCAACATTTTGATATTCCGGCTTATTTTGATTTAACCAAAGATCAAACGGCGCGCTTGGTGCGAATCCGCGAGCGGGTTAGCACCGTTCACGTCATTTTTTGTACGGATCTTTTGCTACCCACTTTTCAACAGACGCTGCACTTCTGGGCCGAGCATTTTGTGCCAGCCTATCAAGCGATGCAGCAGAGCGCAGCCGGCTATCAAGCTTTCCTGACCGAAGTACAGCCAGCGATGATCGAGCACTGGCGGCGCTTATTTACCGTGATCGCACAGACGCGCCGGTTATTGATGGAAGATGTGAGCTTTTTGGCAGCCAATGGCGTACAAGAAGAACGGGTGCGTTGGCGCCAGTGGTGGGATGGGGAGCCTGTGCCAGGATTGGATGCGCGCCTGCTGCCAGAATTGAGTCAAATTTCAACGTTGACATTGTCGCTCGACTTTCCCTTGCCGATTCATCGCCAGCCCCATCGTCTACGGCGTTTGCGGCAGAATCGCGCGCGGCGGCGTGCAGAACGTAAACGCTTCCGGCGCTAAGCGATCTCTATTAGCAGTATATCCACAAGGAGTCGATTGTGCAGAAAATTCTTGTTTCCGGCGGGGCCGGTTTTATTGGGTGTAATTTTGTGCGCCTACTGCTGGAGAAATACCGCGATTATCAGGTGGTGGTCTATGATAAATTGACCTATGCGGGACGCTTGGAAAATGTGCAGGATGTGGCGGATCGCTATGCCGACCGCTATGCCTTTGTCCAGGGCGATATTTGTGACGCGGCTGCGGTCGAAGCCGCCATCCGCCAATACGATATTGACACGATTGTCAACTTTGCCGCCGAAACCCATGTGGATCGCAGCATTCTTGACCCTACGGCCTTTATCCAAACCGATGTCTACGGCACCTATGTCTTGCTCGAAGCGGCGCGCAAACTGGGCAATCTGCGCTATCACCAGATCAGCACCGATGAAGTTTATGGGCACATCCACGGCGATGAGCGCAGCTTGGAAACTGATAATTTCGCCCCACGCAGCCCGTACGCGGCCAGCAAGGCCAGCGGCGATCACTTTGTTAACGCCTATCATGTTACCTATGGCCTGCCCATCACCATTTCGCGCGGGGCCAATAACATTGGCCCCTATCAATATCCAGAAAAGGTGATTCCGCTCTTTGTGACCAATGCGCTCAATGATATTGCCTTGCCCGTCTATGGCGATGGGCAACAGCGCCGCGATTATCAATATGTGACGGATCATTGTGAGGCGATTGATCTGGTGTTGCACCAGGGTACGATTGGCGAAGCCTATAACATTGGCACCGGCTTCGAAATGACCAATCTGGAAATGGTGGAAATTCTGCTCGATGAACTGGGCAAGCCGCGCAGCTTGATTCAACATGTGGAAGATCGTCTGGGGCACGATCGTCGCTACTGTATGAATGTGGATAAAATTATGGCCTTGGGGTGGGAGCCGGATTATACCCACGAAGAAGCGATCCGCGCCACCGTGCGTTGGTATGTCAACAATCGCCAGTGGTGGGAACCGATCCGCAACGGCGAATTCAAGGAATATTACGCGCGCGTCTACGGCAATCGCAAAGTGCTGAGTGCCTAGTAGATCCCAGCGTAAATAAGGTACCCTATTTTTACCATGATGTACACGAGGTAACGTGCCTGATTAACGGCCGTGGTATCTACGCCCAACTGTACTAGTACAGTGTTACGTAAATTATGCGGGAGTAGGCTGCATTCGTAGGTCACGTTTGGTACGTGACAGACTCGTTGCATGCAAACCAGCCGGTTTGTAATCGAACAAGCGTAGTCGATCAAGGCTTTGCGCGGGCGCGGTTGTGGGCTTGGCCAGATTGTCACGTACCATACGTGACCTACAATAAACCTACGGCAATCGCAAAGTGCCTAGTACCCTGTAATCGAAATTATGCGGGAGTAAACCGTAATAAAGACTTTAGGCGCTTTCAAAGAAATAAGTATCCAGCGCTTGCCCAACAAAATCATGCGTAGGGGCGACCGCGCAGCCGCCCCGCGTTTGGCTCGCTGCGAACGGGCGGCGGCAAGCCGCCCCTACTGCATACTTATTTCTTTCTACTGTCCTAAGTCTTTGTGGGATGGGGGAAAGACTAAAGTCTTTACTACCGATCAAAAGGTACGTACCAGTGTACTAGCCGCAGTGCAAGCAATAAGTTGTCCAGACCCCAACGGTCTATGAGACCGTTGGGGTCTTTCTATTTAATAAATAAACCCGCGCGCGCGTGCCACTTGGATGAGCTGCTGGCGGCGCACTTCGCGCCCTTTATATTGATGGGCTGGCAGATCGTAATATTGATAGATGACAGTGATATAATTGCGCACATTCTCGACGGAACACCCTAATTGTTTGGCAATATTGCTGCGACTAACCCCCATGATGTAAAGCCCAAAGACGGCGATAATCGTCGGATTGGGGCTGTGGCGATGGGTGGCAGTGGTCAATTCGCTTTCTAATGTGCTGTACCCATGAGGGCGCAACTCACAGCGCGCAAGCAGTTCCTGCAAGATCTGCTTGCTGGCCGTATCCGGCAGATGGGCCAGGTAATTGGCTTCTGGCCCAGCAATACTTTGGCGCAAGCGATAGGCTTTGCGGCGTAGATCAATATCATCGGTCGTCTCTAAGAGTTTTAGGACGGGCAGGCTCGTCTTCCCCAAGTGCTGCACCAAGATACGTTCGGCTAACTCAGGATAGAGATTGCTGATCAGGGCATGTGCGCAAATCTCTGCCACAATTTTGGGATGCCACCAATGGGGATAGGTCGCGATCTGATGGTCGGCCAGCCAACCAAAGCCCTGGTTCAGGTGTAACAAG
This sequence comes from Caldilineaceae bacterium, assembly GCA_034437715.1. GTDB lineage: Bacteria > Chloroflexota > Anaerolineae > Caldilineales > Caldilineaceae > JAHBVH01. Next base: position 9,274 of record DAOTTR010000211.1, on the reverse strand, counting down.
ATTTCGGTCGGCGCGTAGCGATGCAGCGCGTTATAGGTTAGGTAGAGATGCAGCGCACAACAAGCAAGTGGATCGCCGGCTTGCTTGTAAAAGACCAAGGATTCGTGTAAGAGCTTGTCGGCTTTGCTCCATTCGCCGTCGAGCATGTGTAGCACAGCCAAGCTGGTCTGAAACCGCATTGCCTGGGCCGGTGCTGCGTTGCCGATGTTGGTTTCGATGAGCGCACGCGTGTTGCTGAGGTGACCTTCCAAGAGATAAAGCCAAGCAAGTTGTGCTTGCAACTGTGGCAGATAGCTTTGGTAGCCGATCTGCTTGCTCACTTTGGCGGTTTCCATATACCAAGAATGGGCTGTGCGAAATTGGCCCAAGTCGCGATAGAGATTGCCGAGCAGCAGCCGTGCATAGACGCGGTCATGGCCCGCGATCGCATTATCGGCGAGTGCCGTATAGATCTGCGCCGTTTGTAAGGCATCTAGTAACTCCCGCTGATACCACGCCAGGTGGACCTCTATATTCAACAAGCGCATTTCAGCAATGGGCCCCAAGTTGTTTGACGCAAAATAGTGGCGGGCAAGTTGAAGATTGTGCTGTGCTTCGGCATAGGTGCCCATTTGCACAGCGATTGCCGCAACACACAAGCGGGCATGAAATTGTCCATGCGGATTGCGCAATACGCTATAGAGCGCCAGTGCTTGTCTGGCATAGCTCATGCCGCTGGAAAATTGCCCCATGTCAAAGACGATATTCGCCATCTGCAAGCAAAAATCTGCTTGTAGCATGGCATCATTGACCTTTTGACTGTCGATAAATGGCTGAATCTCGTCACGCAGGTAGTGGTAGGCGGTTTCTACACCTGCGCGGCTATGCTCGATTTGTGCTAACGCTAGGTGACAGCGAATGACTTGTTGTGGTTGATGGACTGCGGCGTAGGCTATTTTTGCTTGTTTGAACAGATCAATGGCTTGTTGCTGTTCACCCATGCGCATTGACAAAATTGCTTGGAGATACTGTAGATCCGGTGTCTGCTTGACCAGCGCAGGGGAGAGTGTGGAAAGCAAATTATCCATTACTTTGTCATCTAACCCGTCAAAGAAGTACCGCGCTTGACTGGCTAAAATTTGCGCGGCTTTTGTATAGTGTCCTGTTTGGAACAAAGCAAAGACCTGAGAAAGTACAGGGTTGTTCGAGAGATTATCCTCACCCCACGTCATAAGGCTCTTCCTCAATTTTATAGTGCATAGACTAAATAGCGAACGAATCTGTCGTTGGTATGTTGTCCAAAATCGTAGCGATCAAGGATTTAGGGTCTGTCCAGAAATAAAGTAGCTAATTTACGTGATGTTACCCGAGTAAATCTGTCTAAAATCATCTATGTTATTCTTGGACAGACCCTTAGGCTATTCCAAGATTTAAACGATCCATAATTCACGTAGGGGCACGCGGTGTGGCGGCAAGAGACCTTGTGTACACCCATTGTTTTATCCCGCCACACCGCATGCCCGTACTGGATCATTATTTTTTGGGAATAGCCTTATCTGTTTCTAGCATAGCCTAAAAAGCATCCGCGTGACCTACACAAAACCTATACTGTTTCGCACAAATCAGCAACTTGCCGTACAAATATGCCTTCCCATCCACAAATCGATAGAAACGCTATAGGAACTGTGTAGGTTATTGCGCGGGAAATGGCTGTATGATAGGCGCAATGGTAAATGAAAGTTTGCGGATAGCCCAGAGAGCAGTCCGGAGAAGAGCAAAGAGGGCAAATGATGAGCGCATATAAAGCTTCAGTTAAAAAGTCGCCTAAAGTAAAGAGGTGCATCTTACTCCTGTGGGATGAACACTTCAATGAAGTTGTGGCAACCGTCTTTACCGTCGCGCTGCGCAAAGCTGGCCTTTGTGTAAAAGTTGTGGGCGTAAACGGTTTGTTCGCAACGGGCTGTAATCGACTGGTGCTACATGCCGACCTGTTGCTGAGTAAAATAACGCCATTGGTTGATGACATGCTTTGTCTCATCTTGCCCTGCGGCTACGCGGATATACAGCGTTTAGAAAACGATCCACGGATTCGAGCACTTTTTGCTGCTGCGGCCAGACGGCAAGCCCAATTTGTTTTATATGACCATAGCGTTATTAAAAATTCTACCTTGAATTCGTTGGCGATTGCCAGCCAAGACATTACTGTCTATGGCCAGAACGATGATTTACTGGCTTTTGCGAAAGAAGTCGCGACCACCCTCGCGCACCTTGAAAAATCATTCTATCGTCGCGCACCGACTGGTATGCCACAAACAGCGGAGCAGCCCTCTTCGTAGGCACGCTGTTCTATTTTGTAAAACGTTGCACCGTTTGAAAATCATAGGTTGCTCGCCGATAACCTGTGGTTTCAAGTGGTACAGCTATCCATCGTTTCCCCACCCCACAGGTCGATCCCTCTTCACCTGTGGGGCTATCCTCACCCTTGCTCACTCACTGCTACATCAGCCACATTGGGGATAATACTCCCTTCTCCCAGTCTGCCGTGTTCACGACCCGTGACGTGGCAGACTGGGCAACAAATTTGTCCCAGATTGATGACTATACAGAAACGCGCCATTGCGTTACAATTGATTTGTAGTAGGAAATCAAGACGCATTGGGAATGCAGGGGGTTGACATCGGTTTGAACCGATGTCAACCCCCTGAGATCCAGTTGAACCTAAATCAATTGTATTTATCACTTCAAGGTCGCTATGAAACTGGGCATTCTTAACGCAACGACGCCGGCCGATGAAGCCACTTTTGCGCTGCCGGAGATCGAAAATTTTCAGGCTTTTTTTGATGCTGTTCCCCATCAGCTTACGTTGATCGAATATCGCGTGACGCAGGGAGAATACCCAAGCGATCTGCACGCGTGTGACGCCTACCTGATTACGGGCAGCCCACAAGGCGTCTATGATCCCGATCCCTGGATTGCAACATTGGCGGGTTTTATCCGGCGCAGCTATGCCGCTGGCCAAAAACTAGTCGGTATCTGCTTTGGTCATCAACTGTTAGCGCACGCCTTGGGCGGTCATACAGAGAAATCGGCCCACGGTTGGGGCATGGGGTTACGGCCCTTTGACATTTTTGCCGCGCCGCCGTGGATGAAGCCGCCGCTTGCGCAAAGTCAGCTCTACTTTTGCCACCAGGATCAAGTGGTGCGCCTGCCCGCAAAGGCGCAACGACTGGCCAGCCACATGGCCTGTCCCAACGCGATCTTTGTGATCGGTGAGCAAGTACTGGGCATTCAAGGCCATCCTGAATTTTCCCCAGCCTATATGGCTTCACTGATTGGTGTGCTCGCGCCTACCGCTGGTGAGGTCGTGGCTGCGCAGGCGAGCGCTTCGCTCCAGCGTGGCGAGCCAGACGCAACGACGGTGGCGCAGTGGGTGGTCAACTTTTTACAACCCATTGCATCCCCCTAGAAAGGTCACTGTGTGCCGCAGAAATTCAGGATCGCGCTGGTGGTCTGGCTGGCGGCGTTCGCCCTCTATGGGGGAACTGCGCGCATTTTTGATCACGCAACCACGCCCGATGTCGCCTATTTCAATCACCTGGCTGATGCCTTTTTGCAGGGCCGTTTATACCTAGCCGCGCCGCCCAGCACGCATGATCTCACCCTCTATCAAGGGCGATGGTATGTGCCCTTTCCGCCCTTGCCCGCCTTGTTAATGGTGCCCTGGGTGGCACTGATGGGGGTGGACACGCTCAATACGGTACTCTTTGCTGCCCTCTTTGGCGCGCTCAATGTGGCGCTGCTCTTTCTGCTCCTCATTGGTCTTGCGCAACAGCAATGGACCCTGCTTTCAATGGCGGACAATCTCTGGCTCGCGCTGCTTTTTGGCGTGGGCAGCGTCCATTGGTATATGTCCACCATCGGCTCGGTCTGGTTTATTGCCCAAATCTGTACCGTCACCTTTGTGGCGCTCGCCGTCTGGCTCGCCGTCGAGCGAGGTTCGCCCTGGCTGATTGGTCTGGCGTTGGCATTGGCGGTTGCCACACGCCCCACGGTTCTCTTCACCTGGCCGTTACTCTTTGGCATTGCAGCTACCCAACTTCCCCTACTGCAACCAATGCACACTTGGCAAACGCTGGCGCGTTGGAGCATAAAATCGCTGATCCCGCTTAGTCTCGTTCTGGTTCTGCTCTTGCTCTACAACCAAGCGCGCTTTGATAATCTATTCGATTTTGGCTATCTGACGGAAAATGTGGCCGACGAATTACGCCCCAATTTACAGCGCTACGGCCAGTTTCATCTCCATTATTTGCCCAAAAACCTGTGGGCCATGTGGCTGGCGGGACCGCAGTGGGATCCTGAAGTAAATTTCTGGAAGCCCGATGGCGAAGGCATGAGCCTGTTGTTAACCACGCCTGCGCTGCTCTACTTGGCGCGCGCCCGTCAGCGCACTTGGCTGGTGGTGGGCGGTTGGCTCGCCGTGGCTCTCTTGCTGATTCCCCTGCTGCTCTATTACAATACAGGTTGGTGGCAATTTGGCTATCGCTTTAGCCTGGATTTTATGATACCCGTGATGGTGCTGCTTGCTCTGGCGGTGCGCACGCGCGTATCGGGTTCACTGCGCGTGCTGATTGGGCTAGGCGTGGTTGTAAATTTATATGGTGTACTCTGGTGGCACCTATAACTGTTGTAGGATTGGATCCTCTAGGGAGGGCTATGCAATGTTAAAAATCGGCATTCTCGGCAGTGATAATAGCCACGCGGATCGCTTTTCCGAACTGCTCAACTTACCTGAACATCCGCATTTTCTTGCCAATGCCGACGCCTGTGTGGTTGCCATTTGGGGGCAGGATGCAGCACGCACGCAGCAAGTGGCCCAACAAAATCACATTGACCAGATCGTGGCGGATCCGGCAGCGATGATGGATCTGGTCGATGCCATCCTCTGTGTCACGCGGCATGGTGGCCTGCATTTTGATCTGGTCCGCGCCTATATTCAAGCGGGTATCCCCACCTTTGTCGATAAACCGCTGGCCATCGACCCCGACGATGCGCGCACGATTGTGGCGCTGGCCGTCCAAAGCCGTACGCCCTTTTCTTCGTTCTCGACCATTCGGTTTAGTGCAGATACGCAACATTTTCTCCAGCAGGCCCGCCAACTGGGTGGGGTGCGCGCCGGCAGCTACAGCGGTCCAGCCACCCGGCGCAATCCCTATGGTGGCGTCCTATTTTACGCGATTCACAGCATCGAAATGATGATCATGACGCAGGGGGTAGGGGTGCAGTGGGTCGAAGCGCTTGAAGGGCCTGCGATTGATGACCAAGGCAATGGCAACTTGGTGGCAACCTGCGCCTGGAAAGATGGCATGACAGCCACAATTGAATTACCTGTGGACGCCCAATATACCTTTCGCGCCACGGCATTGGGCCGCACTGGCGTACATTCCGCGACGCTGGATACCCATGACTGTTACGTAGCGGGTATGAAACAGATTCTGACGGTGCTGCGCGGTGGCCTCACACCGGTGCCGCCCACCGAAATGATCGAAGCCATTCAAATTGGCGCAGCGATTGAACTGAGCATCAGCGAAGGGCGCCGCATGCACATGTATGAGATCTAACGCTGGGCAGCCAGCATTGCCTGCACTGTTTGTAACAGGGGCAGATCGTGCCCTTCGTCAAACCGCCTATAACAGTCGTCAAGCTGGCGATAGACTTCACTGGCCCTTGCGTCAGCTTGCCAAAGCCGACACAGGCCCACCAATGCGCGCAATTCCCACCAGCGTGCTTCTTGGCGGCGGGCAACGGCCACTGCCTGTTGTAGACAGGCCTCTGGTGTTTGCCCCAGCAACGTCCACACGGCTGGATCGGCGATCTGGGCCAATAGCTCGCCCTTGAGTCGATAGAGTTCTGCTTCACACCAGCGATCCTGGGTGCGATCTAGAATGTCAAATGCCTCGCCCATCACCACGATGCCCATCTCACTCTGCCCCATGCGCCCCAGCGTTTCGGCCAACAGACCAGCAAAATAGGCCGCGCCCAATTCTGCGCCGGTGCTGCGATAGAGATCGATGCCTTCTTGCATTGCCGCCAAGCCATTCGTAAAATCGTCCTGGGCCGCCAGTGCCCACCCGCGCAGAAAAACGGCGGAGGCCAGCCAAAGGGTGAAGCCATAGGCGCGCGTCAGGACAATCGTCGCTTCGGCCTGCTGTAAGCACGCTTGGGCGTCGCCCAGAAACTGATATTGCACCGTCATGTAGGACATGGCCAGCACCTGGCTATAGGGATGATTGGTTTCCTCGGCCACCGCTAAGGCCTGGTGTGCCTGGCGGATTGCCTGCACAGGATAGCCCAAACACCAACGCGCCCACGCCCCATAGGTCAGCCCCACAATCGCTGGATCCTGGCCATAAACCAACGCATGATACCCATGTTGCGGGCGATCATAGAGGGCCACACTCTGATCCAAATATTGTTTCGCCGCACGCAAGGCCACGTTATGGAAGCAGTGGGTGCCAGCGATGCTGTACGCCTCTAGCAAAAGTTCGGGGCTTTCTTCTACCTGGGCCAGGGCCAACAATTCCTTGGCGACCGCTGTCCCTTTGTTTAGATCCGGTTTGACTTGATAAAATTTGCCCAATCCCCACAATACTTGAAAACGCTGCTGCGCATCGCCCACTTGTTGACAGAGATCCCATGCTTCGGTAAAGGCATGTTCGACTTCGGGCGCGGCATAGCCTTTGGTGGCAAGCAGCAAGGGACCCAAGGCAATCTGGAGGGCTAGCGCGGCGACGGTGCGCTCACGATCGGCGGGCAGGTGGGGCAGGAGGGTTTGGGCGTGGGCCAGGAGTGCAATCGCCTCTTGCAAGGCCGCCAAGCGATGGGCCACGCTCGCCGCGCGCTGGTAATAGAGGATGGCTTTGGGGGCCAACCCTGCCCGTTCGTAGTGCAGCGCAATTTGATGGCTAACCGCGTCGATGTGATTGAGGTCACCGTTTTCTAGCGCTTCGGCAACGCGGCGATGTAGCAAGCGGCGGCGCATGGGGCTTAGGCCCGCATAGGCGACTTCGCGGATTTTGTCATGACTAAAGTCATAGGCCTCGACGCCCAGTTTGTTAAAACCTTGCTCGCGGATAATGCCATGTTGCCAGAGTTCATCTAAACCCTGGACGAGCGTGTCTTCACTGCTCTCACTGGCCTTGCCCAGCACATCGGCGGCAAAAGCGCGCCCGATCACCGCCGCCACGCGTACCAGATCGCGCGCCCCCGCCGACAGGTGCGTCAACCGCGCTTCAATAACGGCATAGACTTTGGGGGGTAGCGCCAACGCCTCGGTCGTGGCGATGGTTGGCGATAGGGTGTTGGGCATCGTCGGTTGCGCCCTGTCCAAGCCGGCGCGCACCATCTCGACGATGAATAGCGGGTTGCCCTCGGTTTCGGCATAGATCGTCGCCGCGCCGTTGGGGGCTGGCGTTCGTCCGGCTAGATTGGCAACCAGGGTTGCTGTATCGGCCGCGCTTAGGCGGTCTAAGCGGCTCTCGATTAACAGATCGGTTTGGCGCAGTTGAAATAAAAAGGGCAGCAGTGGATGATCTTGGCGCAATTCTTCCTGGCGGGCCGTGGCGATCAGACAGATGCGCGCTGATGGGTCAAAACGAAGTAAGTAGTGCAGCCAATCCAGTGTATCCTCATCACACCACTGAATATCGTCTAGCAGTAAAAGCAATGATGACTGGCCCTGGAGCGTCAAGCGGGCTAGCGCTTCAAAGAGCCGCTGCCGTTGCCACGTTTCGGTCAGCGAGGGTAGGCGATCAAGGCTGACTTGTTCGCCCAGTAGCTCTGGTAAGAGACGGGCAGCCTCCCTTTGCCAAACAACATCAACCGCTTGGCGATTTTTCTGGAAGAGGGGTGCGCGCAACCACTCCTGTACTGGTGCCAACGCAAAGCCACCGCCCGCCCGATAACAGTGCGCGGTGACCGTCGCGACCCCCTGGCGCGCGGCCCAATCGATAAACTCTTCGGCCAGACGCGTCTTGCCAATGCCAGCTTCGCCAGTAATCAGCAGCAGGCGTGGTTGGCCGGCGCTGGCCTGGCGCCAGCCTTCTTGCAGTTGTGCCCAAGCCTGCTGGCGACCGACCAAGGGCGCAGCCGTGCGCATAGGCGCAATCGCGGGCTGGGTCTCTTCAACATTGAGCAAACGCTCGTAAATTCCCTGGGTAACTGGCCCAGGTTCAACCCCCAACTCGCGCACCAAGAGCGTGGCACAGTTGTGATAGACGCGCAGCGCCGTAGCCCGATCACCCTGGAGTGCATAGAGTTGCATGAGTTTGGCATACGTTTCCTCGCGCAGCGAATCGATGGCGAGTAGGCGGCGGCCATAGTCGATGGCGGTGCGATAATCGCGTTGCTGCTCGGCCAGCGTCAGGGCTTTCGCCAAGAGATCGATATAGCGATCCTGCCAGCTTTCCCGCGCGCTGAGAACCCAATCGTCATAGAAACCGGCCAAGAGTTCACCGTGATAGGCGGCGAGCGCGGTTTGGATGGCGGCCTGGGCGGCGGCTGGCTCAGCGGTTGTGGTCAGGATCTGCAACGCTTGCGCAAAATCTGCTACATCAAGCGTGAAGGGGCTATCGTTGCGCCATTGCAGCGTTTGGTGATCAATGCGCAGAAATTGATCGGCGTCGGGCAGGGCGCTACGCAAGAGGTGGATGGCATTGCGCAAATTGGTGCGCGCTTGCGAATCGGCAGAATCGGGCCAAAAGCGATAGGCGATTTGCTGCCGCGATTGGGGCGCGTCGCTGTGCAACAGCAGATAGGCCAGCAGCAATTGCAATTTGGGCGTATTGAAGGCCACAATGGGCGCATCGTCATACGTCAAACGAAACTCACCAAAAAGTTGAATCTGTAGGGTCATAGGCGGCATGATGGCAACCGGGTCACGGACAGGTGATGATATAACGATAGGTGATATAACGATAGTATACCCGAAAAAGAATAAACGGTCACGCGTAACTTTTTATTGCCATGCCAACCGACCACTCGACCAACCGACTACTCGACCACGCGACCACGCGACCCATTGACCACTCAACCACGCGACCAAAATCTTCTATTTGACAAAGAGGGCTCAGGCCACCTATAGTACCCCTTGCTGATCTTATTCATCCTCACCAGAATTTGCCGGAGTTCGCTTCATGCCGCTAGAAACCTTGGCTACCTTGCCGCTTTGGGCTGCCCTTGCTGTTACCTTGCTGGGCGGTGCGATCGGTGGTGTGGTCTATGAATTGTATAATAAAGT
>DAOTTR010000210.1:0-3765 GCA_034437715.1 Caldilineaceae bacterium | reverse complement strand
AAGGGGCTGGAAGATTTAGCCAAGCCCTCTCTGCGCGCCAGTGGGGAAGGTGGCTGTGATAACGGCACCCGCCCGAAAGAGCAGGAGCCACGCAGCAACGTGGTCGGGGGCGTCCGCTAGGCCTCGCAATGCTCCACGAAGATGCGTGGAGCTTCGTTATGGGCGCTCTTTGGGCGCGTGGATCATTATTTCGGGCGCGGCTAAATAGATAACGGAAGCAACGTTCTCTAACGTTGCTTCCGTTATCTATGAAGTTATATGATTTGTCTATAGGAATAAATATGTTTCTTGACAACTTGTCAAGAAACACGCTATACTTGCTTATATGAAAACATACCCGGTTGGAGAATTCAAAACTCACTTCTCAGAAATCATCGAACAGGTGCGCGCTGGTGAAGAAATCATCATCAGCTATGGCAAGAAAAAAGAGAATGTTGCCGTCCTGATCCCCTATGCCGCTTACAAAACTAAAAAGATTCGGCTAGGGCTGCTACAGGACAGAACGCTCAAAATTCATGATGACTTCAAAATGAGTGAAGAAGAGTTGTTGGGCTTATGATCTACTTGCTTGACACCCATTACATTTTGTGGTCTTTGTTTGAACCAGACAGAATCAGCGAGACTGTACGCCTGATTTTAGCAAACGACAGTGATTCAAAATTTATCTCGGGCGTCAATTTATGGGAAATTTCGCTTAAATATTCGCTCGGTAAATTGGAATTGGGCGGCACAAATCCGCGCGAACTCTTTGATAAATTGCTCGAAGCTGGTTTTGAAGTTGTCGATATGGAAAATCGACTGTTGGCAACCTACTATCAACTTTCTAAGAAAGACAACCACAGAGATCCCTTCGACCGTTTGCTGATATGGCAAGCCATTTCAAACGGCTATACACTGATCACACAAGACAAGAAAATTGAGCAATATCGCGCAGATGGCCTACAACTGGTAGTAGGTTGACAACTTGCTACCGCCTTCAGAATTTCATCTCCATTATCTGCCAACGCCCCTTCATCCCATAGACGACAGCCTAAGCCAGACCCTGATTTCGCTTGCTTGACAACGGATATTATCAGGTGTACGATTCTTTTTCACGCTCACAAAAATCGACTTGACCGCGCTGGATATAAGGTTACGCCGCGCATGCTGGCCTTCAATCCGTATCATTCTACCGGCCGTCGATTGCATTGGTGCGAACCGCCCAAGCGCTTTTGGACTATAGCGAAAGGACTTCGAAAATGGCAAGAATCAACAAGTGTATCGAGTTACTTGCGGCGGGGCAACCGATCTACGCAACGCATCCTTCCCGCCTGACCTATGAAGCCGGTCTGGCAGACGCGAAGACTTGGGCAGACATGCTGCTCATCGACTTTGAGCACCATCCGTTCGACACCGTCGGGCTGACAAGTTATATGCGTGGCCTGAAGGACGGCGGCCCGACCGCCAGCGGCCACCTGACCCCAACCGTGGTCTGTACCTTGCCTTCCAACGCCATCTCCCCTGAGGAAGTACGCTACAACGCTTGGCAGGCGCGCCATGTCTTGACCACCGGTGTGCATGGCATTCTCCACACCCACGCGCGCACGGCGGAAGCGGTGCAGGCCTTTGTGCAGATCACCCGCTACCCCTTCCAAACGCTGGCGCGAGAGATCATTGGCGAAGGACTCAGAGGCGCCGGCGGTCAGACGCCCGCGAACCAGATCTGGGGACTCTCCACCGCTGAGTACGCCCGAGTTGCCGACCCGTGGCCGTTGAATCCGGATGGTGAACTGTTGCTGGGTCTAAAGATTGAGGACCGCCATTGCCTGCAGAATGTCGACGCCATTGCTGCCGTGCCGGGGATTGGCTTTGCCGAATGGGGTCCAGGCGACATGGGCATGTCCTTTGGCCACGACGATGCCCATGATCCGCCCTATCCCCAGGAGATGAACGACGCGCGCGACAAAATCAAGGCCGCGCTCGATCGGCATGGCGTCGCCTTCTATTCGAGTTGGGCCGACCCCGCCTTGACGATGGAACAACGCGTTGACTACTCGATCGATGTCCTGGGGGTGCAGATGATGGGCGCGCCCGACAAAGCCTGGGCCGACTACGGCCGGCAGAAGACCGGTCGTACCATGCCCGTATAGCTGTCGGTATAGCAATCTGTGAGCTTCCGCCAGATGACTGACGCGCCTATCTGGCGGATCTCATACTGGGTTTGCCGGTAAAATTGGTGCTAGGTTAACAACTCGCTGCCGTCGTCCTGAAGACGGCAGTTCAAAACGCACGGCCATTCCCGGCCCCACCCTGCACTCGTTGCCGATACCCCGCCGCCAAGCGCCGGCACAAACGCCTGCGAAATCGCCAGCCCAGAGCCACCTATTTCCCGACTACGTGAAGCAATCTGGCTAACGCGTACTCACCGACCCGCGCACATCATCGGCCTCGTCACTGACCAGCCAAGCCAGCTCTTTGGCCACGCCCAACGGTTCGCCCAGATCGGTCGCGGCGTCCAGCGCGGCCTTGGGGTCTTGGCCCTGGCGGATGGCATCGGCTTCGATCACCGAACGCTTCATGTAGGTGTTGATCCCGCCGAGGAAGACCACGTTGACCCGAATGCCTTCGGGCGCCAGCTTGCTGGCGGTCGATGAATTTGTCCAAAAACAAAAATTGCCCTTGACACCAGCTAAACAGGCGGAGCCACTAGCGAGAAAAGACTTTGATGCGGCCTTTGAACATGAAGTGGCAAACTTCGAGCGAATGCGACCAGAACTGTTGCAGCAATACCCCAATCGTGTGGTTGCCATCTATCAAGCCCAAGTGATCGAGAGTGGCAATGATATTCTACAAGTCTACAACGCGGTGATTGACAAACATGGTACTATCCCGTGCTACGTACAACTGGTCGCGTCCGAAACGCCGCGCAAAGTGAGATTTCCTAAGCGAGGTTTTTACGATATACTGCACGGAAATGAACTATACGTGAAGATGGATTTCTTCGCCACGGATTGTAATAGGAGCTTATATGGCAAGCCAATCATTAAAAATTCAAACTGTCGTGGATACGATAAAAATGTGGTCACCGCCTGAACAGCTTGAACTGATTCAGATCATTACAACGTTGTTACAGGGTGCCTATACTTTCAATGGACGCACGCCCACACCCGTAACAACAGGTCAAACGCAACCACCTGCGCTGATTCGTCACACCGCGCCGATGATGGATCTTCGCTCACTCATCGCCGATTTCTGGCCCCAAGACGAATCTGCCGATGATATGAATGCCTTTATTTATCAACAACGCCAAGAAGATCTGCGGGAGGAGTTGCCGCGCGAGCGATGAGCAGGAATTGAAAAGATTCGCATTGTTAACATTCCGAATCAGATTCGATCCTTTGCTTCCATGTTTCTTGGCCTTCCCCACCAGGCAAGTCGTTACTATGGAACTCTCTTAAAATCGATCGCAAATAAGATATTTATTCCTGCTCATCCTCCTATTGCATATTATGTAAGTGCATTGGCATTATACCGTTTCGAATATTATGTTAGAAGAAGATTCATCGACACGAAGTATAGGCCTTTTAAGTATCATTTGCTTGGAATATTGAGAATGCAGGTGGCTGGCGTAGAAATGCCAGTTATGATGGCAAATAAGTTTGAAAAATATTGCCAACAATTGAAAGATATTCTTAATGACGAAGATAAGTGTCTCGAAGCCTTTGAGAAGGCAACAGCTACTCTTGACACTATAATGGGCACGGATTATTCCCGCGATAGGGCTAA
>DAOTTR010000209.1:0-4234 GCA_034437715.1 Caldilineaceae bacterium | reverse complement strand
CCGATCATCGGCAAGTAGGCAAAGATAAAGAGAAAAATGACCCCCGGCAATGCCATCATGCTTAGGGCAAAGTTGGTCTGCAAACTGCGCCGCCCGCCCAACCAGCCGGTCTTGGTATGCTTGGGCGACGACGAGGCCATCGGTACTGCACGTTCCGTTTGTACTGTCATTGCGCATCTACTCCACTCATCAAGCTATATCTCCGACCGATGTGATCGGCGTGATCTGCGTCTCGCCAACAGCCTTGGTGCCAATAAATAAGCCGGTTGATTCTTGAATGTAAAAAACGCCGCCCTGCGCGGCCATCTGTTGCTGGATGTGGGCTGTAAACACAGCGCGTTGGGCCCCATCCACCGTGAGGCGGCTTGCCGTAAAACTGCCCATCGAGAAGACATAATCCACCAGCGCGTCGGCCTCGGTGACGGCCAAGCCATCTTCATAGTAGCGCAGTACGACCGGCGCAAACCAGGGTGATAACTTTGCCGCGCCATTTTCCAATGAAAAATTGATTTCAGTACCGCGATAATCTAAGGTTGGCGCATAGTCGCGGATCAACGCCAGTAGTTCGCGCATGTGCCCGCTGCCATTGGTGGCGGCATAGACGCGTCCACCAGGTTTCAGCACCCGCCGAATCTCGCCCAACGCCCGCGGCAGATCGGGTACATGATAGAGCATGTGATTGGCGATCACTATATCAAAGCTTGCGTCGGCAAAGTCCACCGCCTGGGCATCCATCTGCGCGTAGCGGAAACTCTGATTGCTCGTCGCAAGATTCGTCTGTGCCTGTTGCACCATGCCCGCCGATTGGTCTGTCAGCGTGATCTGCCAGTCCGCCGGAATGCACACACGATTTTCGCCCCACAACGTCGCCGGCCCACAGCCAATCTCCAAGAGTTGTGCCTGGGCCGGTGCTTCGATCTGGTCAAAGACCCAGGGTAGCCAGCCATAGGAATTGGTGCTAAAGTGGGCATGAAGCCGGATGCGCGCATTCAAATTGGCGCTGGTTTGATATTGCTGTTGGACAGAGTGGGGATCGTTGCCTGGGCTGCTCATGCTCGACCTTCCTGAACGTAGGTAAGACTGGAAAGACTGAAATCTTTACTACGCTATCATAATTTATGTAACATAGCCTATTGCGGGGCGGGCGCGTTCGCTTCGATCAACCCAGCCGCGCGCAGATCTTGCCACAGCGCAGCCGGAATTGTCGTTCCTAATGCCTGCACATTGGCCTCTACCTCTGCCGGTTTGACCGCCCCGATTACCAGCGAGGTGATCGTCGGGTGGGCACGCGCAAAGTGCAAGGCCGCCACATTCAGCGGCACGCCATGACGCTGGCAGATCGCCTCGATGCTGCGCGCTTTTTCCAAGATTTCGAGCGGCGCGTTGTTGTAATTATATTTGGCGTCTGCCTTGGGACCCGTGGCCAGGATACCGCTGTTATAAACGCCACCCAGGAAGATACCAATGCCCTTTTCCTTGCACAACTGGAGAAAGCCCAGCGATGTCTGTTCCAGCAGCGTATAGCGACCCGCGAGCAGAAAGACATCGGGATCGGCCTGTTCGGCAAAGCGTTGTTCCATCTGCCACTGATTCATACCCGCGCCGACCGCTTTGATCACCCCCTGGCGACGCAATTCTTGCAGGGCGGGAAAGGCCCCATCCAGCGCATCCTGTTCATGGTCCACCGTATCGGCGTCGGGATCGTGGACCAGCACCACCTCGACATGATCGGTGTCCAAGCGTTCCAGGCTGCCTTCAATGCTGCGCAGCACGCCATCGCGCGAATAGTCATAGACAAAGGCGCTGCGATCGGCGTTGAGCACGCGCCCGATCTTGGTCGAGATCACATAGCTGGCGCGTGGAATGCCCTGAAGCGCACGCCCCAGCCGCAATTCACTTACGCCGTTGCCATAGAGCGGCGCGGTATCAAAGAGCCGCACCCCCAACTCATAGGCGCGCTGGATGGTGGCATCCGAATCGGCGTCGGGAACCGGATTGTAAAGATTGCCAATCGGCGCGGTGCCGAAGCCCAAATTGGTCACTTGCAATGCATTTTTGCCCCCCAAAGGGACAGTCGAGATAGCCGGCATGTTGGTTCATCCTAATTTTTAGTCGAACAACTAATTGCAGACGATTAGTACTGTGTAATGTAAGTTTTAGGTATCTCCAACCCCACCCTCGCCCTCCCTCCCTGGTTCCCAAAGCTGTGGGTAAAGGGTAGCGCAATCAGGGAGGGAACCATTGACGGCGACATTGGCACCTCCCCAAGCTGGGGGAGGCTGGGTGGGGGTAGTGGCTTACTTTATATGCCAACGTTAAATTTCATCACCTGCTGCTCTGCATTCATGCAGAGCCTGGGATAGAAAACGTGTTTAAACACGTTTGCCGTCTTAGGTGTTGAATTCATTCAACACGAATTTAACGTTGGCGTACTACTTAGTTTTCTAATTGTTTCAGATCAATCAAACCCGCTTGCAACAAGTGGCGGAATTGGGCCAAATCGCTGCGGATGGCATCGGCGAGGGGCGTCCAGGGCATGTCACCCAGAATCGTGCGCAGCCCGCCATCGTCCAGATCCGAGGGGAATGGCAGCGGATTCTTGGCGGTGTAGGTGATCTGGGCGTCGGGCACTTCGGCTTTGATCAAATTGATAAATTCGCTGACTTCTACAATATCATTGCGCAGGTTGCAGGCCGCCGCGCCTTGGTAGCTGGCGCGTGCGGTGCCAATGAACATCTTCGCCACATCATTGGCATGTTGCAGCCCCACCGGCCCATCAAAACGCACATGGAAGGGGCGACCCGCAGCCGCGGCCAGAATCGCTTTAGCCAGGTCACTGGTCATGCCCTGATCGCGCCCGACCCCATAGACGATATAGGGACGCAGGCCGACGCTGCCAATCTGCCAATCTTGCCAGTAGATGCGTGCCGTGCCTTCATTCGCCACTTTGTAAACGCCATAGAGCGTGCGTGGCAATAGCGCCACATCATCGCTGACGCGGCCTTCGGGGTAATCCTCCGAGGGGCCCAAGACGGCCAGCGAACTGGCGTAGGAGAGTCCTTTGACGCCGCCGTGGCGCGCCGCCTCAAAAATATTGACGGTGCCAACCACATTGACCGCCGCGCCCAACGAGGGATTTGCCCGGCAAAAGGGCACCTGTAGACCGGCCAGGTGGATGATGTGGGTGATGCCGTTGTCATCCACCGCGCTGCGCACGGCTTTGAGATCCGTAACATCCAACTTGAGCAGTTTCACCTGGGCGAGTTCGGCCTCGCGCATAACCTGCAGCGGGCGCACGGGCTCCGTCGCCAGATCGGTGGCGACGACGGACACGCCTTCTTGCACCAAGTTGCGGATCACCCACGACCCAATACAGCCCATGGCCCCGGTGATCAAAAATCTTTCTTGCGGCATAATGGTTTCCTTTGGGAAACAAATCGCGCGGCAGATGGTTGCCCACCGCGCGACAGATTTACTTGTCTTCGACGCAGGCGTTGGTCAACGACCCGATGCCATCAATTTCTACCGTCACCACGTCGCCATCCTTCAAATAGACGGGTGGCTTCATGCCCATGCCGACGCCAGGGGGCGTGCCGGTGATGATCACATCGCCGGGCGACAAGGTGAAGGCGCGGCTCAGATAGGCGATCAGGTGGGGCAATTTGAAGAGCAATTGCGCTGTATTGGAATTCTGCATAGTCTTGCCGTTGACAATCGTGCGCAGATTAAGGTTATGCGGATCGGCGATCTCATCTTTGGTGACAATGCAGGGGCCAAGCGGACAGAAGGTATCCATCGATTTGCCACGAATCCACTGATCGCCGCGCTCGCTTTGCAGATCGCGTGCGCTGACATCATTACAAACCGTGTAGCCAGCAATATAGTCGAAGGCGCTTTCTTCGCTGACGCGATAGGCACGCTTGCCGATCACCACGGCCAACTCAACTTCCCAGTCTACCTTGGCGGTCTCGTTAGGGTCCCAATGAATGGTGTCGCCATTGCCAATGATCGACGAGACGTATTTGGTGAACATGATCGGAATGCTGGGGGTTTTGCTGTTGGTCTCCAGAATGTGATCCAGGTAGTTGAGACCAATCGCGATCACCTTGCTGGGGTTGGTGATAGGGGCCAGAAGCTTGACATCGTCGAGGGCTACACCCGTTTCTTGCGCCGCTGCTTGAGTGGCAACACGGCGCGCAATGGTGAGACCTTCTTCGCCCATCGCCAAAAAGGC
>DAOTTR010000208.1:0-12799 GCA_034437715.1 Caldilineaceae bacterium | reverse complement strand
GCACATTTGCCACCCACCGGTTGCGAGGCTTCTGCCGCCGAAATCGTGGCCAGGGTTGTCAAGAGCGACGTCCCTTTGTCCAAATACATGCCATGAACTTGCTCAAAAGTCTCGTCGAGCAGATCAAAGAGGACGCTTGTAAACTGTTCTGTTGGGATTGGGTTTGGCGGGATTGGGTTTGCCATAAAACTCCGTTTTCTTTAGGCTTGTGTTGTCGCTTGTTGCAGGCGCTCTTGGCCGGCGGCTACGCCTTTGCGTACGACATCGGCATAGGGACCTGCCGGCAATTCATCCAACTTGGTCGTCGCTAGCGCGTAATAGTGGGCAGCTGTCGCCAACTCACCTAGCTGTTCGTGGGACCAGCCCATGTTCAAATAGAGGGATGGAAAGAAATCTTGTACACGCTCATCGTTCACCTTGGCAGCATGATCGAGTGCTACCTGATTCCAATGTTGCGTTTCCTAGGTCGTGGCGCGATGACGCGCCAGATAATGGGCGGCGATACACGCATCGAAATCATCCTGCCGCGCGTCCCATGCTTGGAGAAAGAGCGTATGCGCGGCTTCCAACTGGCCTTGGCCCTCGGCTTGCATACCGGCTACACAGAGTTTTACGACGGGATTATTCGGGTCCATCGCCATTCCTTTACTGTGGGAGTTGGTGGGTAATAAATCGCTAATCATCTTAGCACAAGTGTTCGTTTTTGCCAAGTGGCGAATGCATCAACGTCTTTGTTCTGCGCCTTCGTTATTCCATCAGGAGCCGCAACTTCTTCGGCGCAATCAGCGTGTAGGAAATGCGTACCAATCCCGCTACCGCGTCCCAATCGAGCGTCTTCTGATCCAACCAAAACGCGATCCACCCTTTGGCCCCCAGATAGGCTGGCACGGCAAAGCGGGTTGGATCGCTTTCAATAAAACTTTGCTGCTCGCCCAGCGGCACTTTGCAATGCAGGGCAATGCGGCCATCGCCATGATGGTCAAAGAGGTAGTAGGCAAAGGTCTTTTGGCGTACCGTAAATTTGATATGGGTTTCCCCAGTCGCCACGGCTTCGGGGAAGGCACAGCAGATCTCAATCAAGCGCTGGCGACGGGCGACGCGTTCGGGCGTGAATTGTAGGGCGTTGGTTGTCATCGTTGCTTTGCCTTTGGCTCAATGCGCATGCTGGATAAACATCCAGCGATGACCTTCACAATCCTCGGCGCGATAGTGCCGCCCTGGATCGCCATCCTCTGGTTCGGATAACAGGGTGGCTCCGGCTTGTTTGGCCTGGGCATAATGTTGATCCAGCTTATCGACATAGACCAGCACGCCGTCGATGACCCAAGGCACAGCGGACCAAGCGCGAGCGGCTTCGCTCTGTTCACGGTGGTGTTTGGGACTTTCATAGGCGGGTGTGGGTGTGGCCAACATAATACGCCCCGTACCCGCGCGCATTTCGCCGTGCTCCAATCTGCCATCTGCATTAACCCAGCGTGCCACCTCGACAAAGCCAAAGGCGTTGGCCAGCCAATCCATAGCCGCCGGGCCATCTTCATACGAGAGCATGGGAATCACATCGGGCAAGGTGGCGGCGTCGGCTGGCGGTACAAAGGCCGGTGGTGCATTGGGTACATCCTGCCAACGCGCGAAATACCATTCATTGCCTGCCAGGTCTTTAATGCCTGCACCATGGGGCTCGCCAAAGTTGGGGCCGGGCGGCAAGATCGACGTTGCGCCGACTTGCAGCGCGGCGGCATAGACGGCGTCAACCCGTTCCAGATAGAGAAAGATCATCGTCGGCATCGGCTTGCTGGGTTGTGTTTGGCTGCCGCCACTCAGCATGATCATCGAGTCGCCAATGCGCATTTCTACATGGGTGCCACCCGCATCACCGGTCATGCGCACACGTTCCGACGCCCCAAAGGCTGCTTTGAGAAACCTGATCATCGGTTCGAGTTCCGGCACGATCAAGTAGGGGGTGACAGTATGAAAACCTGGGCGCGTTGGTTTGCCAATCATTGTGCTGCTCCTGTTTCCTCGGCTAAACGAATCCACTGTGACCGCGCGCCCTGTACACATTCGCCAGGACGTGCCACATCACCTGTGCATTGTAACCGATGTTGTGCCGCTTGTATTGTAAAAAACGGAAGTCAAGCCAATGTCATACGCTGTGAATGGTGGGCGCGGCACGAGCGTTCGGATCGGCAGACCCGAACGCTCGCGTGAACTGAGTGAGCGCTTTATACCGGTGTGGATTTGTCCGCAAGTTGCTGGTAGTAGGCGACGCGTTCGGCCACGGTTTCATCGGACATGGCTTCGGCGCGCTTGCGGTCGCCCTCACAGAAGTAGCGGATCAACCATTTGCGGCCATAGGCCACATGGTTCACTTCATCGGCCCAGTCAAAGTCTTGATAGGTCGTCATCAGGGGATGGTGCGCCCTTTCTTTGCACCATTCCCATTCACCGCGTTTGCCGCCCGGGTGGCGCATAGCACCGGCTTCGGTGGCAATTGCCAAATGCGAATAGCGTTTTTGTGGATAGGCCGGCATTGTATGTTCGGCATAGCCAATCCAACTTGGTACGCTCGGCAACGCGATCCCTTGGCTTTCCAGCGCGGCCTGCCCAAACAGGCTATGGCGTGTTTCATCCCAGCAATGGCGCGCCAGATCGACATAGCCTTCATAGGGCAGATCCTCCCATTCAAA
The DNA here is from genome assembly GCA_034437715.1 of Caldilineaceae bacterium. Classification (GTDB taxonomy): domain Bacteria; phylum Chloroflexota; class Anaerolineae; order Caldilineales; family Caldilineaceae; genus JAHBVH01. The sequence goes on along the minus strand of DAOTTR010000208.1, from coordinate 10,112 downwards.
GAGCACGGTGGCGCACAACTCTGCTGCCGTCATCTCTTGCGCGCGTACCCACATCTTGGAGAGCAGCGCTTCTGGCACATCTTCTTCGCCATAGGGATTCATTTTGGGCAAGGTGGTGGCAAAGCGCGCGTCGCGCGCAAAGCTGTTGGGAATGCGAAATTCGTCGGCGTGGCGTGGGGGCGGCAATTCAAAGGTGGGGCGTGTGGTGCCCGTGCCATCCAGGTCGCCCGCTGCGCTGAGATAGTGTGCTAGATGCGCTTGCCAAACCGCCAATGCGGGCAGATCTGCTGGTACAATTGCATCGAGCACGCTCTGCCCAAAAGCCAACTGATCGGCCAGATCGAGCAGCACATGCCGGATGGCGCGCACCGTGGGTTGATCGACTAGGGGATTGGTTTCGGCTTTGTAGCGTTCTAGCGCGGCGTGATAGGCCGGCAAGATGACAGCGTAAAGCCCCACGGCCAACTCGGCGTCGGTATCGCTGTGTAAGAGTTCGAGGAAAACGTCATTGAGCGCGCCTTCGGCCTGGCGTTCGATCAGATGCTCATGGCCGCGCAACTCGCTAATCCGCTCGCGCCAGAGCCCCCAATGCTGGGCACTCTCCCACAGTTGACGTCCCAAGGCGGCTTTGAATTCCCAATTGGCGATGGAAGACATTTTGGCCGCCTGCACCAACATCAACTGCTTGGCGACAAAGCCAAAGCGACCCACGCGCGCGCTACACGCCTCAACGGCTAGCCCTACGCGGTCAACCTGTTCAATGCCAGTGTAGGGTTGCACCCGTTGATCATACAAACTAGACATGAATGCCCTTCTCTTCTATTACTATAGGCGTTACGCAGTTGGCCGCGTTGCCATCGCTGGTGGCAGGCCAGCAGGATGCTGGCGTTCCCAGGCAACTGCGTAATTTCTATTATATTTATCCCTTGACTTTGTCCCTCGAGTATGGCTAGTCGATCTAACTCTCGACCAGCCATTGGTCGAACCAATCAAATGCTTTCTTGCCACTGAATTGATGGCCACCCACGAAGATGTCCTGATCAAAGCGTTCTGGCGCGCCGAGCAAGGCATATGCCTTGGCTACTTCTCGGCAGGCGGCTTCTGTTTCCGCCACCGGGAAAATTGGATCTTCTGTCCCATTTTCAATGAGCAGGGGCCGTGGCGCAATCAGCGCGGCAATGTCGGCCATTTCGGCATCTTGGAGAATGCCCGGCACATAGTTGCAATCACAGTGAATGGTGGACATAATCGACGAGCGAAAGCTGCCAAACGCGCCACTCAAAATTGGCACGGTAATGCGCGGTTCGACTGCCGCCGCAAATAAGGTTGTGGTGCCGCCGCCGGATAGTCCAACACAGCCCACGCCGTTGATCATTGGTTCGGGGCGGCTGTGAATATGGTCGATGGTACGCATGACATCCCAGACGCGCAACCCAAGCAGAGTTTTGCCCAGCAGCAGCGTGTTGAAGGCCAGCGCACGACAGGAACTCTGCCACAACTCGCTGCCGCTGATCATGCCGGGGTGCGGTTCCATGCGTTCGCCAAAGCCCCGTTGCTCCATGGCAAAGACCATAAAGCCGCGCTGCGCCAGTTGGCGGCCATAGTCATAGTTGTGGGCGGCAATATGGTCTATTTCGGCCTGTTGCGTTGTTGTGCCGCGTGTCAACCCGATCACATGCGCTGCGCCCCCCATACCGTGGCCATGCAGCGCGATCACGGGGCGATAGGGCGGCTTGACGTGGCGCGGGGTCAATACATAGCAGGGCGTGTAGATGCCTGGCTCGCTCTGAAAGGCAACCTTTTCCTGGCGATAATCGTCTAACTCTGTCGTTTCCAGCACGAGGCTGTCCAGCGGTGGCCGTTCGGTGGGCAAGCCACCCAGGCGCGCGATCAACTTGGTCTGGAGCGCGCTGCGCCAGGTTGTCCACGCGGCCAGTGTCTGGGCGCGCCATGCCAACTGGCGCGGCATGGCGGTATAGTCATTCCACAGCGTCGCCAGCGTGGCATAATTGCGGTTTTGTTGCATCCATCTACCCTTTCAACCCGGACATGACAATGCCTTGGACGAAATATTTTTGTAACACGACAAAGAGTACAAAGATGGGAATCGTGCTGAGGACGGTGCCGGCCATCAGGTAGTGATAGAGCGTGTTGTATTGCAGGCGGAAGAAGGAAAGCCCCACCGTAAGCGTCATCTTGTCTTGGTCGGTCAGGTAGATCACCGGCAGCAGAAATTCGTTCCAGTGGTTCATAAAGGTAAAGAGTGCCAGGGTCGCTAACACAGGCTTGGCCAATGGAATATAAATCGACGTGAAAATGCGGAAATGGCCAGCGCCATCAATCGCGGCCGCGTCATTGTAATCCATCGGGATCGTCTGAAAGAACTGGCGCACGAGAAAGGTGCCAAACGCGCCCCCAAACCAGGCCGGTACAAACAGGGGATAATGAGTATTGAACCAGCCCAGTGCATTGAAGAGCAGAAAAGTCGGAATCATCGTCACATGGCTGGGAATCATCAGCGTGGCGAGCAGCAACACAAAGAGCACGTTGCGCCCAGGAAATTTCATGCGCGCAAAGGCATAGGCGGCCAACGAGGTGGAAATCAATTGACCCAGCGTGCCCAGCAGCGCAATTTTTAGGCTGTTCAGGCCAAAGAGTTCAAAGGGAAAGCTTTGGACCACATCTACATAGTTGGACCAGAGCGCGGGTCGGGGAATCCACACCGGGGGATAGGTCATGGCTTCGCCCTGGCTTTTGAGCGACGTCGAGAGCATCCACAGAAACGGCAAGACCATGGCCACTGCGCCCACCCAGATGATGGCATGGAGGCCGAGCCGTTGCAGCCAATAGAGTGGCCCCGGTTGCCCATGCCGCTTCTTGGCGGCAGGTGTCAAAGGTGGAGTCGGACTTAGAGTTCGTAATGTGTCCATCGTCTTTGTAATTTGAGTTGAGCGAGCGTGATCGCAAGAATAAGCGCAAAGAGAATATAGGCGGCGGATGCAGCATAACCCATGTTGTTGTAGCGAAAGGCATTCAAATAGATGAAGAGACCCATCACACTGGTGGCATAGGCGGGGCCGCCCTCGGTCATCACAAAGACCTGCTCAAAGACCTGGAAGGAAGCGATGCAGGAGATGACCAATACAAAAAACGTCGTGGGCGTCAACAACGGCCACGTGATGCGCCAGAAGCGTTGCCAACGATTCGCGCCGTCGATCATCGAGGCCTCGATCAACTCCTGGGGAATGCCTTGTAAGCCGGCCAGGAAGATCAGCATATTCGTGCCAAAGCCCTTCCACACGCTCATGATGATCACGGCGGGCATGGCCCAAGTGGTGCTAGCCAGCCAAGGCGGACCTTTGATGCCGATCTCGCCCAAGAAGTAATTGATCGGGCCAAAGTTGGGACTGTAGAGCCAGGTCCAGATGAGTGAAGCCGCAACCGTGGAAGAGACGACCGGCAGAAAATAGACGGCGCGGTAAAAAGAAACACCGCGCAGACGCAAGTTGAGCAACAACGCCATGCCCAGGGCCACGATCATATTGAGGGGGACATTGACGAGCGTGTAGTAGAGCGTATTGCTAAAGACTTTGCGCGGCAGATCTTGTGTCAACAGCGTCTGGTAATTATCCAGCCCGATCCATTGCGGTGCCAGAAAAATATTCCAGTTGGTAAAGCTGATCAGAAAGCCAGCAATCACTGGCCCCAAGCTAAAGAAGAGCAGGCCAAAGAGGGTTGGCAAGAGAAAGAGATAGGCCAACCACGCTTCGCTAACTTTGCGGCGGCGGAGTGTGGGGGAAGAATGAGTGGGCTGTGTTTGAGCGCGCAATGGGTTCACCATCCCTGTGTAACGAAGAAATTCGCGGTATATACTGGGTAATTCATCACACCGGGTAGGGTTGCGCAAAGCTGATGCGCGCAACCCTACATCTGCTGTTTAGGGCTATTCCAAAAAAATCATGATCCAGTACGGGCATGCGGTGTGGCGGAAAGAGCGCTTGTGTACACCCATCATTTTACCCCGCCACACCGCGTGCCCCTACGTGAATTGGATCGTTTAAATTTTGAAATAACCTAGGCGACTACGCCCGATCCAAGATGGCTTGGATGGCGGCATCGGCGGCGGCAACCGACTCGCTGACCGAGCGTTCACCGATATAGCTGAGTTGCAATTCCTGATCCATGGCCTCGCGCCATTCGGTCCAGCGGAAGCCCATTTGCAGGGGTACCGCCACTTCGCCCGTATCCAGAATGGCTTTCTTGTTGGCTGGCATTTTGTCGGCCTCTAGCCATTCCTCGGAATAGGCCATCTGCTTGATGACCGGTACCTTGCCAATGCCGACCGTATTGGCCGGGCGTTCGGGGCGAATGCCGAACATGGCAAAGTTAAAGGCTGCATCTGGATATTTCGTCTTGGAACTGATGGCATATTGATTCGGCCATTGCACAGCTGTTTGGGTCTTCGTCCCCTTGGGCAACATGGTAATGTCCCAATTAAACTTGGCCTGTTCGCGGAATTCTTGCACGCCCCACACGCCTAGGATTGCCATGGCTACACGGCCCGAGGCAAAGAGCACGGTCGGGCCCCCTTCGGCAAATTCGGCGGGTAGCGGCGCAACGCCATCGGTCTGAATCAGATCAACCCACCACTGAACGGTTGCGATATTTTCCGGTGTATCTAAGACCGATTCGGTATAGTCATCGTTGAGAATCGCGCCGCCATTGGCGTAGAGCGAAGAGTCGAGCATGGAGTAATCCCAGTTGGAGATAAAACCATATTGTTCGACCGTATCGCCGTTGCGTTTGGTCAAGCGGGTGGCGACTTCGCGCACTTGGTCATAGCTCCAATCGTTGTTGGGGTATTCCTCGCCCGCGGCATCAAAGATATCTTTGTTGTAATAAAAGACAATCGTCACCCATTCGTAGGGCACAGCATAGAGCGAACCGGTGGTGCCTGGATAGCGCAGGCCGTCCAGTGTTTTCAAGAAATAGGTGTCTTCATCTTCCGGCCCAAAGACGCCATTTTTCTCAACAAAAGGATCGAGGTTGAGTGCAATGCCCAACTTGGCGAAATCTTGGATCCAGGCTGCGCTGACAAAGGCAATGTCCGGTGCCTGGGCCGCCGCCGAGAGAGTCTGGTACTTCTCATAGTAGCCGTCCCAAGGGATCTCCTGTAGATCGACCGTTACGTCGGGGTACTGTTCCATAAACGGCGTAATCACACCACGCACCAAATTGTCATCGCCATTTTCGCCTTGCAGCGCCCAATAGACGATGGTGGCTGCCTCGGGCGCAGCCGCTTCTTCCGTACTGCCACTTGGTGCGGCCGTCGGCATGGTACACGCCGATATGAGTGCCGAACCGATCACACTACCTGCCGTTAACGTTAAAAACTTGCGTCGACTTAACATGCAATCTCCTTTTTCCAACCGCCAAACAAACAGAAAAATTAGGACGTGCCGAGAAAGTAAAGCCTCAGCCTGGGGAGCTTATTTATCGCGCTGGCTTACCACAAGAGATGCGCTCGACCAGGGTACATTGCACCCACAGATTGCAATGCGAGATCGTCGCATTTTGCATCTGCTTGGCTAAGAGCTCGGTGGCCAAATATCCTACATCTACATGCGAAAAGCCAACGGTGGTCAACATGGGATCGCTACCCATCAGTTCGGGTACATTATCTTGCCCGATGATAGAGAGATCGTGGGGGACTTGTATGTGGAGCTTGTGTAGACCTTCCAGCGCTTCCAATGCACGCTCATCGTTGATTGCAAAACAGGCTGTAACATCCTTGCGCCGCTGGAGTAACGTTGTTACTGCCTCGCCACCGTTGCGGCCTAGGGCGATCAACCCTTCATCGATTTGGCCGTTGATGCGCCCCATGGCTTCGCGATAGGCCGCCAACCGCCAACGATACCAGTCAAAGCGCCGATCATCTTCGCTGGCGATAAAGGCAATACGCTGGTGACCCAAGCCGGCCAAATAATCCATGGCAATGCGTACCTGCTGGCGATAATCGGGCCCGACGGTGCTAATCGGTAGATCCGGCCAGGAACGACTGAGCGCAACCGCCGGTTTGCCATCTTCGATAATCTGCGTAATTAATTGCTGATTCTGGCGAGCACTTCCCCCCATCAAGATTAATCCATCAAAGGGGGGCGTGCTGTTATGCAAGAGATGAAAGGCTAATTGCCGTGTATCCTCTTCGTTGTAATCGGTCAGCACCGTCAAGTTCAAGTTGGCTTCGTGGGCAAAGGCACGAATGCCTTTGAGATAATTCAGATAGAGGTCCGTCGGTTCCTGACCAGAAGCGGCTTTATGGCTAGACTGGGCATGGACAACCGCGATGGATGGTTGTGTCGCCGATTTCGTAGCCGTGCGGCGCACCAGACGCTGTTTCGGCAGTTGATAGCCCAATTCAGTGGCGGCGCGCAAAACAACTTCTTTCAGCTCTGCCGAAACCCCGGATTTCTCATTGAGGACAAGCGAGACCGTACTCTTGGAGACCTCGGCACGCTTGGCAATATCATCCATCGTGGGTGTCATGGATATCACTCGAACAAGCTTGTCGAACAAAATTCGTTCGTTCGTTTGACTGTTCGGATAGTTTATTCGATTTGTAATGGCTTGTCAAGTGCCAAAAAAGTAGATATTTTGGTCGAAATGCTATTCTATGTTAAAGAATTGGGGACAAAAGGGCTATTCTTGTATTGGTACATGATTGCGATGGTCGCTGCGTTGTGCAAGATAGCTAGTCGGCGTTAGTGCGGAGAATCTCTGAAAATCGTGGATAAAATGGGCCTGATCAAAATAGCCACAGGTCAACGCCAGATCTACCCAATTCACGGTTGTTTGTTGTTCGATGCTGTGAATTGCCCGTTGAAAGCGTTGCACTCGACAGAATAGCTTTGGTGAAAGGCCGACGGTTTCACCAAAGCGTTGGCTAAAGCGCCGCGTACTGAGTCCAATCTGCTCAGTAATCGTTGTCACTGGGCGCGGTGTTCTGGTTTGTTGGAATTCGTGTAGTGCGAAAGAGCCGGCCGGATGCTTGATCAAGGGATGAATTAGGCGCGCCAACAAGCTTTGCTCCATCAGCCGGAAACGGGCTTGTGCTGTCGCTGCTTCTAATAGGCGATCACGCAGGCTGTAGACTGTGGTTCCCCATAGCGTATCAAGCGGAATAACTTGATTCTGTAGCTCGTTGACCGGCAGGGTAAGAAAAGGAAGCACACCCCCTGGTCGAAAGTGTACCCCAATATGCGAAACCATGCGCGCGGTTTCCAACTGAAACGGGACGGAATGGGCACCGCACAGTGTTGCCTCGCGCAGCGCGAAATTAATCACCAGCGTGGTGGTGCCAGTGGGCAACAGGCTTTCGTAGGTGTGGGGCACTTTGTAGCCTTCATAGATCCACATCAACTCAATAAAATCAACCAGTGGCGGCTGTGGGATATAGGTGTGTACAATCATTGGGTTGGTTGCCTAGGTTTTGAGTACGTCATTAGGCCATTGCAAAGAAATAAGTATGCAGTAGGGGCGGCTTGCCGCCGCCCGTTCGCAGCGAGCCAAACGCGGGGCGGCGGCGCGGCCGCCCCTATGCATGATTTTGTTTGGCAAGCGCTGGATACTTATTTCTTTGAAAGCCCCTTAGCCTCACTGCCGAGAAACTGCCCCAGGCGTTCTGCTTCGGTAGCGAGTCAAATTTGGTAACGCTGGCGAAAATCAAGCAGATGATGCAGTTCATGCCCGGCAATGATGTAGGCCAGGGCGCGTACGCTCAGTGGATTGTCGCTGGCAATACCTTGGCGTTGCCATGCGGCCTCATCCAATGTGCGCAGGAGGGCGACCGTGGCGTGGCGCACGGTGCTAAATTCGTCCAGCAAGGCAACCAGCGGGCGGCTGGCAAAGTTGGCGTTGGCAACAAATAGATCCTGATCAAAGCCGGGCAAGGGTGTTCGGTCGTTGCGCGCAATGCGCAGCGCACGATAGGCAAAGACGCGCTCGGCATCGGCCACATGACCAACGACTTCGCTGATGTTCAGTCATCTGGCTTGGGCCGAAACGCTGCTTGGGCAGGTGTGAGCTGGGCGAGGTGTGTATAGGTGACATTGAACTGATGCGCCAGCAGATCAACAATGTCGCCGTCGGGCACTAGGTCGATGTATTGGCTGAAGTAGGGCGAATGCTCGTCTGAAGTTGGGCGATCAGGGTTGGTAACAGACATCGGTTTCCTCTAATTTTGGTCTTTTATGGAGCGAAAGTAGCATTGTGGATAGCTTGGTATGGATGATGCGCTTTGCCAGTTCAGGCACGGAATTGCCATAAATCGCGCAGTAGACCAATTTCGCCGCCATGATGGATCAACTCGCGGTTGGTCCACCAAATGAGCGGGCCAAAGGGAATCTTGGGGTCAAGCCCGTGTGGGTAACTGCTCAGCCCTACCACATCGAGATCCGCATCACTGAGACCTGTCAATCCCGCGTGCCACGCTTGGTGCGATTGCTCGAGAAAGGCGAGGGCATCTGCCGCGTTGCCCGGATACGCTATGTCATTTTCCTGTAGAGATTTGGTGCCAAAGGTATAGTCACAGCGCAGCATCTGCGTGCCGACAAGGTGACCAATGCGCCAGGCAATGGTGGTCATGGGCGCGGGTGTAGGGGCGGGCCGTGCCTGCTCATGCACCCATTCACCTTTGCCCGTCACCTGCACCGTTTGGGCGGAGGCCCGGCGGCGGATATTCCAACTGCCCGGCACAGGTTCCCAGAAATATTCCGCATCGGTCAACCCTTCCATTCGTTCGCGTAACATGCTATAGCTTGTTGCATATTGATCGAGCAACAGACCTAAGCGCGTGGTCGCAAAAGTAAATTCTTCACTCATCGCGTTGTCTCCGATAACTTGATTAGGTAGACCAGTGACCCTTAATGCTGGATCGGTTTCGGATATAAAGTACCTATGAGATCGATCTCGCCCGGCGAGTGGCCACAATCGGTCAAGTAGCGCGCCAACTCGGTCCGATGTTGGGTGCTGTGGTTCAGAATATGGGCCAAAATATGCCATACCTTGGCCGATTCGGCGGGGCGGCCTTGCGCGCTGCCATATTCGACCTCGGCATTGAGGGTGGTTTCATCCAACCCTTGAATATAGGCCAGCCGTTGTTGCTGCTCTGTTTCCCAGGCTACCTTGATCGCGGCGAGATCGGGCAGATCTTTGACTTCCCACAACATCTGCGTGGCCGGTAGCCCCTGCGCCATCAACCGCCAACTCCATTCAACATCCACCAGGTGTAGCAATGTTTGAAAGGCCGAGCCATGATCCAAGTTGGCTGGCGCGATCAATTGTGCGGGTGAAAGCTTTTCAAGATACGTGAGGATGTGCTGATTGGCCCAGTCGTGGTAGGATAGAAGATCCAGGATGTCCGCTCGTTGCATGATGTGCCTCGTTTGGTCTACTTGGTATTATCCACTCGCTTCATCTTGATATTATATAACATGGCGTAAATCCGTACAAATGTTCTGTACACAAGCTTGGATTGTGGTGATAGAGAATTATTGCAGTATATTGTGTATCGCTTTGCCTTTTTCGGGCGATCTTTCCATACAGGGTGGGGCCGAATTTTGCTGGGAAACTATATGCATCACTGCACCGGCAAATTATCAAAATAACCGATCAACGAATGATACTATAGTTGCTGGTTGCACAATCGTGCGCAGCCATTTTCAGCCCATCAATTTTCGCAGATAAATTTTAATCTATAGAAGGAGATTTTTCGGAATGCTAACGCAAGAACAAAAACGCTTTTTTGATACCTTCGGCTATCTCATTCTGCCGGGGCTAGTCAAGGAGGATCTCCCCTGGATCATCGAGGAATTTGAGGCGGTCTTTACGGATCGCGGGGTGGTTCACGACGGGGCCAAGCGTTCGACGGTTGTGCCTTTTATCGACCAACGTCAGCGGTTAGCGACGCTGCTGGATCATCCCAAGATCAATGGCTTGATCAGCAGTTTGTTGGGGGAAGATTTTAACTATGTCGGTGGGGATGGCAACTATTATACGGGTGACACCGCCTGGCACAGTGACGGCTTTCATCATGTCGGCAAATTTCTCAAGGT
>DAOTTR010000207.1:0-4599 GCA_034437715.1 Caldilineaceae bacterium | reverse complement strand
ACCTATACTCGGCGTATCCGTGACGTACCTAGACGTAAAACTAAACTCAATTCGGCTCTTAACTTCCCTAAACGCCGTCGAAAACACTGCTTCTAATCCTTACCTTAATGGCAGTGACGGTTAGGGTGGGGTCCGCTTTGCGGAACCCAATCAATGAATCAACACCAAGTACCACAGGAGAATCTTCATGCAAGTTATTGTTGTCGGCTGTGAATATAGTGGCGTTACGACGCTGATCGAAGGTTTGATGGCATGGGGCGATGCGCAAGGCATTCACCACCACCTGGATGATCACTTTACCATCCCCGATAGCCAACACCTGGACCCGGTTGACGCCGAGCAGATGCTCAACCTCACGCCGCTGCTTAAAGAGCGCTTTCAGCGCTTTCAACTGGTCTATCATGTGCGCTTGTTTCAACTCTATGAGCACATTCTCATGGGCGGTTTCCACATTGAGGAAGAGATCTATGGCCCGCTCTACTATTATCCGGGCGTGCCGACGATTGGTGTGCGCGAATATGAAGTGGAACTGCCCAAGGAAGTGATTCTGGTCCATTTGACGGCCCGCCCCGAAGTGATCCAGACGCGTATGCAGACCAATCCGCATCACCATACGTTGATTCAGGCGGAAGATATTCCCATGTTGCTCGGCCTCTTTCGCCAAAAGTATCACGAATCCTGGATCAAGCACAAGATCGAGATCGATACGTCGGATCTGACACCCGATCAACTATTAGAGAACTTTCTCACCAAGTCGATTCCCCATTTGAAGACGCGCGATCTGTTGACGCGCTTTGCCGGGCAACGCCTGGCTTGAGCAATGAGGCTGATGCATTGGATACAAAGGATTGAAAGGTTTCATGGTTGATAAAATTTCTTTGCGCATAGTCTTGGCGCTTGGCGGTGCATTGCTGGCGCTCACGGCCTGTCTGTCGCCGGTGCGTACGGTGCCAACACCGACACCGTGGCCCACGCCCACCGTCGCCGCTCGATCTACCTTTACCGTCGAGCGCGCTACCTTGCTGGATGAGATCCGTTTTAGCAGCGAGGTAATGCCGCTGGTCTGGGAGCCACTCAGCTTTCGTACCGCGGGTACCTTGGGCGTGATCCATAAGTTGGAAGGTGACGCCGTCCGAGCGGGTGACCTGTTGGCCGAACTAGAGATGCCCGAAGTGCAGGAAGCGTTGGCGCAGGCCCAAGTGGCGTTGGAACAAGCGCAAGATGCCCAGGCAACCGATGATCGTCAACATCAATTTGCGCTGGAGCGTGCCCAATTAGAACTGCGCAAAGCCGAATTGGTCTTGACCCAAACGCGTGCGGATAGTAATGAGCAGGGCGATGAAACGGCAATTGAATTGCAAGAAATTCAAGTACAGTTGGCCCAGTTGGCGCTGGATGAAGTAGTGGCGGACATTAATCCGACGTTGGCGCGCGATGTCATCAAAACGCAACTAGCGGTTGCCGCCCTAGAACGCCAAGTGGAGGAGCGGCGCTTGTACGCGCCCTTTGCTGGCAGCGTGATCGCCGTGGGGGTTGGGCTCGAGGGCATACGTAGCGCGCCCACACGACCCCAACCCCATACGCCCGTGCCTGCCTATACGCCCCTCCTGGTGGTGGCCCAAACCGACCCGTTGATTCTGGTGGTGGGCAAGGATACGCCGCGCATCGCCGAATTGACGGTTGGGCAACCGGTCACCCTCACCCATTATCTGGCGCGCGACAGACCCTTTGTGGGCGAAGTGTCGGCCTTACCCGCGCTGAGCAGCCTGCCATCATCGCAACCGGGCTTTCAAGACGCGTTGCAGATCGCCCTGCCCACCGATCATCCACCGCTGAAGATCGGTGATTATGTCGAGGTGACGGTACGCTTGGCGATCCATGCCGATACGCTGGTGCTGCCCGATGCGGCCGTGCGGCGCTTTGCCGGACGCACTTTTGTGATTGTGCAAGATGGCGATGATCCAGATGCACGCCAGCAGCGGGTGGATATCCAAACGGGGCTGGAAGCCGATGGGCAAGTCGAAGTGCTCGCCGGCTTGCAGGCGGGTGATGTGGTGATCGGCCCATGATCACGCGCATGCTTGCCCTGGCCATGCGTCGTCTGCGCAGCCGGCTGGGGCTGACGGTGCTTTCCCTGCTGAGTGTGATGCTGGCGGTGGGCATGGTGGCCAGCATCCCGATCTTTTCGCAGGGCGTCAGCTATCTCTTGCTGCGCGATGAATTGACCGCGCTGAGCGATACCTTTCACCGGCCACCGCTGACCACGCGTCTCTACTTTGTCACCAAAGAGACCATCGCACTCTCCTTGGCCGATGCGCAGAATCTGGGCGAACGCTTTCGCGACTTGATTGTTGCGGGCACCGGGTTGCCAATCAAACATTTTGCCACCTACGTCGCCAGTCCTGGGTTGACATTGCAGCCCACGGCAGCGGATACGCGTTACCCCGCGGCCAAAGATAACATTATCGAAAAGGATCTCACGCTGTCGGTGGTGACCGACATTGGCAGCCACATTGCGCTTGTCGAAGGCGCGCCCTTTGGGCAGCCGGGTGCGCAATCTGAGCCGGATCGGGTATCTGTTTGGGTCTACGAAGTGTTGAGCAATGAGCTGGGCTTGCAGGTGGGCGAAAGCTACGACATGGTGAGCCTGCGCACAGGCAACAAAATTCCGGTGACCGTTGCCGGGATCTGGCGCGCGGCCAATCAAGAGGACTTTTACTGGAGTGGCACAACCGTGCTCTGGCGCAGTGTCTTGCTCGTCACCGAAGCCGATTATCAAACACATGTGGAACCAGCCTTTCCCCAGAAAACTGGCTTTACCGCCTGGTATATTGTGCCCGATGATAGCGGGTTAACACTGGCGCGCGCCGACGCCGCGGCCCAAGGATTGGCATTAGTACCCAGCCTGGCCGACCGCCTCTATCCCGGCACGCGTATGGATGTGTCGCCGGAAGTGCCGCTCAAGCGCTATTTGCAACGCAAGGAGAGTCTGGCCGCACTGTTGGTCGGCTTTAGCTTGCCCGCGCTAGGGTTGCTCTTTTTCTTTATGTGGCTGCTCTCCAGTGTGACCGCCCAATTTCAGCGTGAGGAAGCGGCCATCCTGGCCAGCCGCGGCACCAGTCGCGGCTTTCTCATGGGGCTTTCGGTGATCGAGACGCTTTTTTTGCTAGTGATCGGCACACCGCTGGGCTTGGGTTTGAGTTATCTGATGGCGCGCGTCATGGGAATGGCGTCCAACTTTCTCACCTTCACCCGGCGTACCGAATTCCCGGCCACGCTGCAAGAGGTGGATTGGCGCTTGCTCGCGATTGCGTTGCTGATCCTGTTGTTGGCGCGCTTACTGCCGACCCTGGCCGCGGCGCGCGCGGGGATTGTATTGCATCTGCGCGAACGCTCGCGCCCGCGTGTGCCGTCGGGGCTAGTGAAGGTAGTCGTCGATGGCGCGCTGATCCTGATCACGACCTATGCTTACCAACAGCTCAGCCAGCGCGGTACCTTGGGCATTATCGGCTGGGAACCCACCGGCGACCCCTTCCGCGATCCGTTGCTCCTACTGACACCTTCGCTCTTTGTATTCACCGGCGCGCTGGTGTTGACCCACCTCTTTCCGGTTGTGATGCGTCCGCTTGATCGGTTGGGTGGGCAACTGAAGTCGTTTCCGGCCTATATGGCGCTGCGTCGCCTCTATCGCCAAGGCGGCCATTATACCAGTTCGCTCTTTCTTGTCATGGTCTGCCTCAGCCTGGGGGCATTCTACTCGTCCATGGCCCTCAGCCTGAATGAATGGCTGGTCGAGCGTATCCGCTACAGCGTTGGGGTAGACTATAAATTTGAGCAGGGGATGCCGCCCCCTGCTATGGGTGGCCCTTCGGAAATGAATCCTGAGCCGGATCTAGCGGTGGTCGGTGCCTGGCTGCTGCCCATGAGCGACTATCGCGCCATTCCCGGGGTCGAAGGGGCAGCGCGTGTCGGGCAATTCGAGGCGACTGCGCCCGGGCTAGGCGGCGAGACGACTTTCCTGGGCATCGACCGCATCGATCTGCCGCAAGTGCTTTACTTTCGCGACGATTTTACCCAAGCCCCGCTGAGTGAATTACTGAACCGGCTGGGCATGTATCCGCATGGTGTACTCGTCTCGCGGCGGTTTTTGCAACGTAACTCGCTGATCGAAGGGCAACAATTGCCGCTCACTGTGAAGGTTGATTATGACACCTACCAAGTGAATTTCTTGATCGTCGGCGTCTATGATTACTTCCCCACGGCCTATCCTGCCGATCAAGAGGTGATCGTCGGCAATCTCGACTATCTGTTTACGGCCGTAGGCAAAGAAACCTTTCACCAGATCTGGATGAAGACCCATGCCGCGGTGGACCCCGCGGCGATCAATGAGGCCGTGCTGGCAATGGGTGTCTATCCGATCCGGCCGCAGGATGCGCGTGCCTTGATCACGCTGGACGAGGAACGCGTCGAACGGGTTGGGCTCTTCGGCGTGCTGTCCGTGGGTTTCCTCGCAACGGCGCTGTTGGCCTGCATGGGGATGCTGGTTTATACCTATGCTTCGTTGCAGGGGCGGTTGCAGCAGATCAGTGTGCTGCGCGC
>DAOTTR010000206.1:0-13666 GCA_034437715.1 Caldilineaceae bacterium | reverse complement strand
GCCGATTTGTCTGGGTGCATAGAGTCGATTGCAAGTTTTCACTGCGTGCGTCACGCTAAATTTGAGCCATTCTATGGGCTGACGCCGAGAAAGATGGCGTCAATCCATGAAATCGCTAGCGTTTTGTGACCGCTTTAAATCGTCCAGTTTATATGTAGTCCAAATTACAGTCTTAGATTTAGAATTGCTGGCTACCCAGCAAGTGGCTTGACACAGTTTTGCAATTGGTATACCATATACCAATTCTCGGTTTTTGCAAAGTGCGCATTGTCGATAGCTCTCCAATATCGGCCCACGCGCAGCCATTGCTCGTCTCTGTATTCACAGCTGGCAACCACGGCGCGCCGTGGTGGTAATATGGCTGTGATTTGTCTAGTAGATCCCGGCGTAAATAAGGCACCCTACTTTTACGCTGATGTACACGGGTAAACATGCCTTATTGACTGCCGTGGTATCTACGCCCAACTGTACTAGCCATCTCTTGTAACCATTATGAGTTTATTGGATCTGTCTCCTGTTGAACAACGTACCCTAAGCGACGAGGCCGCTGATCGATTGCGCGCCGCGATTCGCAATGGTGTGCTCAAACCCGGCACGCGCTTGATCGAGCGCGACTTGGCCGAGCGCCTAGGCATGAGCCGCATTCCGATCCGCGAGGCGATCCAGCGCTTGGTTGATGAGGGCTTGGCGCGCAAGTTGCCCCATCGCGGCGCACAGGTCTATACACCCACGCGCGACGAAATTGAGGAGATCTCCTCCTTGCGTGTCGTGCTAGAACGCTTTGTGACCGAGCGGGTGATCGAACGCTGGCAGCCAGATCACGAAAACCAGTTGCGCCACATTGTCAACGCCATGCGCCAGGCCGCCAGCCGCCAGGATCTGCAAGATGTCTACGCGCAGGATTATTATTTTCATCTGACGCTCTGGCAAATCGCCGAGCACAGTATGATGCTGGAGGTGCTTTCTACCTTGCGCGCCCGCATCAGCCGCTTTCTCTATGAAGCCAACGGTGCCTTGACCAGTGCCGAACTCGATATGCACATCAATGCGCATGATGACCTGATCGAGGTGTTGCGTAGCAGAAATACAGCACAAGCCCAAGACGCGATTGTCGGCCATGTCGTCGGGGCCAAAGCACGTATTCTGGCCTATTGCGATTTGCCGTGAGACATAGATTCAGAAAGATCCGCTAGAAAAATGGCCAAACAAATGCCGCGCAATCCCTGGTTATCCACGCGCACGCGTACAGGGCATGAGTATGACGCGCCCTACGAAGAACGCGCCGCCGCGGGCATGGATGTCCATGGCGAAGCCAATCTGGTTGAGCAGTTGCTCCATTCCACGCTCAACCAAAGCACGTCCGCGCCCCCCTATCGCGTGTTGGATGCTGGTTGTGGCACCGGGCGCATGTCCATTGAGTTGGCGCGCCGCGGCATCGCGATTGTCGGCGTTGATCTGGATGAGGTGATGCTGCGCCAGGCGCGCGCCAAAGCACCCCACCTCGATTGGCGGCTGGGCGATCTCTCCACGATTGCGCTAGATGGCACCTTCGATGCCATTGTGCTGGCCGGCAATGTCATGATCTTCCTCACGCCCGGCACCGAAGCCGCAACGCTGACTAATCTAACCCAGTACCTCAAACCGGGTGGCCTGCTGGTTGCCGCCTTTGAATTGACAGCGCGGCCTTGGTCCGATTTAACACTTGCCGCCTACGACGGGTTGACGAAAGCAGTGGGCTTAACCCCCGTCGCGCGCTGGTCCACCTGGGAGCAAGCCCCATGGACAAGCGCGGATCAATATGCAGTGTCGGTGCATAGAAAATAGCCAGCAAATTTTTCAGGAAGTATAGTAAGTGGGGTTTCAAGGTAAAGTTTACAATAGACATGATCAGGAATAAGATATCTAGCTGCGTAGGGGCATGCGGTGGGCGGCGAATTGAACTGGCTTCTTCGCAATTAACCATTGCCGCCGCCCACCGCATGCCCCTACTGTTTATTCCCGATAATGTCTAATGTGCTCAGAAGTTAAATAGGCAAAAAATAGGTGAAATCAGGTAGAATAGAAGACAAGTCGTAACTATTACGACAACGTTAAATTCGTGTTGAATGAATTCAACACCTGCGACGGCAAACGTGTTTAAACACGTTTCCTATCCCAGGCTCTGAATTCATTCAGAGCAGCAGATGATGAAATTTAACGTTGTCGTAACCATTCGCCCCTCCCACACCCAGAGGATACCCGCTCTCCCCTTCGGCAAGCTCAGGGAACGAAGGGAGGGAACCGTGATCGGGTATTGGATGCCTCCCCTTCTCAGGCTACCCATTACCCACATCTTTGGGTACCAGGGAGGGCGTGCCGGGGACGGCCCAGAAACAGAGCGTAGTGGCATCAAGCCGCTGGGCCGTCCCCGGCTATGCTTTCCCTACTGCCAACTTGTGGGTAAAGGGTAGCAGGTTGGGAGGGGGTAGCCTGAATCGTTACGACAAGAAATAGGAGCTCTGTATCTCAGCAAGGAAAGCCGCCGCGACTAGAACTGCGCAATTTGCTCAGCACCTACCCGCGCTTTGGCGAAAATCTGACCCACTAAATCGGTGGCAATGTTCACTTTGTAAGCTTGAAACCCGCCAGGAGGAACCGATGAAACCCGCACTCTATCAAGAAGTAGCACTCACACGCGATATTCCGACGCAGCAACGGAAGCAAGGTGATATAGCGGTACTCATCGACTATGTGCCGCATCCAACGGGCAGTACTAGAAGTTTTCAATGCAATCGGCGAGTCGATCGCTGTAGTCACCGTTCCCAGTTCAGCCATTACGGCGTTAAATGCTGATCTGGTACCAACGGTGCTCTCACGCCAAGCTATGACATGATGATAGTGTTTGCCGACGAATTGTATCAACCATTGGCACGAATAGTAACACCAGGATAAACAGAATTTGCCCTGGCCAAGTGTCCAGTGGCGTAGAAAAACCCGAAGGGCAACACCCTTCGGGTTTGATTGGGTATACACTACCTGCGCCAATCGGTATGAGGTCGGGCAGGTGTTTATGGGGATACGCCTTTATAGCACAATCAACAGATGCGCAGCAGTTGCTCGCCCACAGCGTTATCGCCATGCCCGTCAACTTGTCGGCACGGGGGCGACCTCTGCGCTGTAGAGAAAACAAGCGGCGGTTTGTCCATCCTGAACGGGCACGTGGGCGGGGCGCTGTTGGCGGCAGATCTCCATCACGCGTGGACAGCGTTCGACGAAGACACAGGCGTTGGCGTCAAAACGCAGTTCACTGGCCTCAACGGCATTGGCCCCGCGCTTTTCGGTCCAGCGTTGGCGCGGATCTTGGGAAGGCACCGATTCGAGCAACAGTTGGGTGTAGGGATGCGCGGGCTGGGCAATCACATCATCCATTGCGCCATGCTCAATCGCGCGGCCGCGACACATCACCATGATCTCGCCCCCCAAGTAGTAGGCGGTGGCGAGATTGTGGGTAATAAAGAGGCAGGAAATGCCATGTTGATCGCGGAAGTCCAACAGAATATTCAAAAAGAGCGCGCGCAAGGCGGCATCGATCATCGAGATCGGCTCATCGGCAATGATTAGGCGCGGCTTCATGAGATAGATGCGCGCCAGCATGACCCGTTGGCGTTCGCCGCCACTCAATTGATGGGGATAGCGGCCCAGCACATCATGCGGACGTAGATCGACGACGCGCAGGGCTTCATCGATCTGAGCCTTGGCTTCTTTGGGTGAGGCCGCCAGTTTGAACTTGCGCACCAACACATTGAGCACGCGATCAATGCGGTAAAAGGGGTTGTACGTCGAGTAGGGATCCTGGAAGACCGGCTGCACCGCGCGGCGATAGGCGTGCATTTCCGCCTTGCTCATGCTCTGGATATCCTGGCCACGATAGCGTACTGCGCCACTGGTGGGCTGGGTCAAACCCAGAATGCAGCGCGCCAGGGTCGATTTGCCACTGCCACTTTCGCCGACAATCGTTATCAACTTGGCTTGATCGCCCTGGAGCGCGAACGAAATATCATCCACCGCTACCACATCGCGGCGCGACAAGAGCCCGCCGACACCCGTAAAAACTTTGCGTAGATTGGTGACCTCTAGGAGAGGTTGGGTAGTTGTCATCGCGCAGCCGCCTCGTGCAGTTGAATGGGTTGAGCCTCGCTATAGAGATGGCACGCAGCACGATGACCGGGTGAAATCTCGAAGGCGGGCGGCGCAACCTGTTTGCAAATGTCCATAGCATGGGGACAGCGCGGGTGAAAGCGACAGCCTTGCGGCCAGGCAATGGGGCTGGGAGCGATACCGGTAATACTTTCCAAGCGCGTCCGTTGCCCCCCCAATTGGGGAATTGAGCCGATCAAGCGTTGGCTGTAGGGATGTTTGGGCGTTTCAAAAATCTCGTAGACGGTGCCAACTTCCACAACTTCGCCCGCATACATAATCGCCAGTCGATCCACCAATTCGGCGTGGACCGCCATGTCGTGGCTGACAAAGATGATCGTTGCGCCGGTGCGCTGCTTAATTTCGGCAATTGTTTCTAGCACGGCGCGCTGCACATTGACATCAAGCGCCGTGGTCGGTTCGTCGGCCACGATCAGTTGCGGATTGAGGGTAACGGCCATGGCGATAATCACGCGCTGCTTCATGCCGCCGCTCAATTCGTGGGGATAGGAGCGCACAACCCGCTCGGAGAGGCCGACAATGCGCAATACATCAATGACACGTTCGTACGCTTCGCGCTTGCTCAATTCGGAATGTTGGCGCGTCACGTCAATCATCTGATCGCCGATGCGCATGACGGGGTTGAGCGAGTTCATAGAGCCTTGGGGCACATAGGAGATATAGCGCCAACGCAAGTAGCGCAAATCTGGCTCGCTGACCTGAAAGAGATCAATGCCAGCCGCGCCATTGTTGTTGCTGCCGTGCAGGGTCATCGATTGGGGTGGCTGTTGTGGATAGAACATGGCGTGGCCGCTGACAATCTTGCCCGGTGGCCGGATCAGGCGCATGATGCCTTCGACGAGGGTGGATTTGCCACAGCCAGATTCGCCAGCCAAGCCAAAAATCTCGTTGCGATTGACCGTAATATCGACGCCATCAACGACCTTATACGCGCCGCCCGTGCTGTGATAGTGAATGCGCACATCGGTTGCTGCAAGTAAATGTGTACTCATGGCTATTGTCCCGTGGTGCCTTTCAGCCGTGGGTTAAAGGCTTCTTCCAATCCAATGTTCATCAGATTGAGCGCAAAGAAGAGAATCACCAGCACGCCGGCGGGCGCGGCGATCAGGTGCCACTTGCCCAAGCTCATTGCGCCCCAGCCAATCGCCCAGTTGATCATCAGCCCCAACGTGGCGACATTGCCCGGCCCTAGCCCAATCAATTCCAGCCCGACCGCGGCCAGAATCGCGCCGACGGTGCTCACGGCCAAGCCCACGCCGAGATAGGGCAACAGATTGGGCAGAATCTCTTGAAAGATGATTTCCAGACTGTTCATGCCCGATACGCGCGCCAGATCGACATAGCCACGCTCGCGCAAACTCAGCACTTGCGAGCGAATGGTGCGTGCCGAGAAAGGCCAACTGAAGGCGGCCAGCAACAGGGCCATGGTCACCACATTCATCCCCTTGAGATAGGCCGAGAGCGTCACCAAAATGGGAAAGGTGGGGATGACCAGGATCATGTCGGTAAAGGTGCGCAGAATACTGTCGGCCAATCCGCCCTGAAAACCGGCAATAAAGCCAACAACAATGCCCACAAAAGTGGCTATCAGACCAGCCATTAGACCAATCGCCAGTGAATAGCGCAGCCCCACCAGCAGCACAGACAGAACGTCGCGCCCCATGCGGTCAGTGCCGAGGAGATTGTCGGGATTGGGATCCACATAGAGGGGAAAGGTGCCCACGGTCATGGGCGAAATCTCGCCCAATTGCCAACGCACCAACATCGGCTGCAACAAGGCCAGGAGACAGATCACCGTAAAAAGAATCAACCCAATCAGAAATCGTGTATTCTGGCGGAAAAAGCGTAGTGTCCGTCGCACAATCAGCCTCCTAAGCGAATGCGTGGATCGACCAGCGGCAACAGCAGATCGAGGGTGAGATTCATGGTCAACACCGCCACAATCGAGATCAAGACAATACCCTGGACGGTGTTATAGTCCAAAATGCCAATCGCGTTGACAAAGAGGGTGCCAATGCCAGGGTAGGTGAAGATATATTCCACCAGAAAAGAGCCATTCATAATAAAGCCCAATGAAATGGCCAGGCCAGTCAGTTGGGGCAACAGCGCATTGCGTAGGGCATAGTGGGAAAAGATATAGCGTGGATTCAACCCTTTGGCTTGGGCAAAGAGCAGATAATCTTCGCCCAGGATCGAAATCATCAACGAGCGGGTCGAAATCAACCAGCCCGAGACCGATACGAGGACAATTGAGAGCGCGGGCAGCAGCGCATGACGTAGCACGCCTAGGATAAACGGTAATGAGAAACTGGGGGTCGTGTTGGCAGGATAGGCCCCGCGCGCGGGCAACCACATGAGCCCATAGGCAAAGAGAAAGATCAGAAAGAGCGCCACAAAGTATTGCGGCACCTGCGCTAGCGCAATCGCCACGGTGGTAACAATTTGTGAGCCAGGAAACTCGCGCCGCCAACCGGCAATCCCCCCCAGAATGATCCCCAGCACCCAAGCGATGAGAATCGAAAAACCCAGCAGGCCCAGTGTCCATGGCAGTGCCTGAAAGATCAAAACTTGGGCATGGGTGGGAAAAGCGGTCAGGGAAGGGCCAAAATCGAAGCGCAAAAAAATATTCGAGATATACCGAATATATTGATCGAGCCAACTGCCGTCGAGGCCCAACATTTTCTCATACTCTTCGATCATTTGATCCGCATTGGGAATCGTATAGGAATATTGTTGGCGCATACTATTCAACAGCGCCCCAATCGGATTGCCCGGAATCATGCGAAAAAAGATGAACGCGACGGTAAAAGAGCCGAAGATCGTCAAGAAATAGGTCAACAGCCGGCGTATCAAGTACGTTACCAGCGGATGGGATTGCAAACGCATGCCATAAATCTCCACACAACTGCTACAGGAACCGGGTAGGTAGACACGAGAGGGCAGACACGAGACAGGGAGACACGAGTGTCTCGGCAGGCTCGACAACCGGCACCTGCGCTTGTTGAAGGTGTCTCCGTGTCTCCATGTCTCCCTATACTTTAGAGATTATTCCGATTTGTTCTTTGGGCTACAAGATAGGGCACGGTGGTTCTTGTATGTGCGGTTACAAACCGCACAAAGCTGGTTTGACCCGGATTGTGCGGTTACAAACCGCACCTACGTATGCACAAAGTTAAATCGGCATAAGGTCTTTTACTGCACCGGTTCCACTTGAAAGGTGACCGGATACCAGAGTGCCCACCAGGTGAAGGGCACGGTGTACATATTGCCTTCAACCGGCCAGTTGGTCCAATAGGTCTCATTCCAGGGCATGACATAGATGGTCTGCACCACGGGGATCGCCGGCATCAGGCGCATCCAGGCGCGCAGGGCATCGCTGTAGGCCGCCGCCGCCTCTGGCGAATCGGGGCTGGTCACCTGCAACGTTTCCACAGCCGCATCGAGCTCAGCGTCCTGCAAGCGAATCCAGTTGCCAGCGGTTGCGCGTTCACCAACGGGCGCGGTGTTCTTGCTTTGGTAATTTTGGTAGATACCAATCGGGTCCATAAAGCCGCTGCCACAGAGCCAGTGCGCGGTGATGTCAAAGTTACCGGTTTGGGTCGATTCGTCAAAGACTGGGCCGGTGACAGCTTGCACCGTCAACGCAATACCGACTTTGGCCGCTTCCTCGGCCAGATCCTGGGCGATCTGATATTCGCCCACGCCAACTTCTGCGGGGGTGATGACGTTGTAGGCCATGGGGTTGCCCTCGCCATCGACGCGCACGCCGTCGGCACCCAGGGTAAAGCCCAAGCCATTGAGCAGTGCCGCCGCTTTGGCCGGATCAAATTCGATCTTGTATTCTTCGAGCACCGCGGGATCCAGATATTGTTCCAGCAACTTCCATTCCGACCAAGGTTGTACGGCGGGCACGGTTGGCGGCTGCCAGATCACATTGGCGATCTTTTCGCGATTGACCAGATAGGAGAGCGCCCAACGCACATCCGGCTCACTCAACGGATATTTGCCATTATTGATCCAGATACCGCGCGGGCAGGGATCTTGGAATGATGCATAGGAAACGGCGGGGTTGTTGGCCACCGCTTGCTCGATCTGCGCCCACTGCAAGCGATGGGCATGGTCGATCACATTGTTGACCAAATCTTGGTAGTCGGCATCGGCGGGCGGTGCGGTGCGGAAGACCATATACTTGGCCTTGGGGAATTGCTCCTCTTTGCCCCAATAGTTTTCGTCACGTTCCCAGACAAACATGCGCAAGTCGGGCAGTGTTTGCTTGAGTTTCCAAACCGAGGTTGTCACCGGTGGATCATTCTTGAAAGTGAGCGGATCTTGACCGTCCCAAATGTGCTTGGGCAGCGCCGTGAAGGCATCGACCTGGCCAAAGAAGTTATAATGAAAGCGCGGTGCTGGCTTGGTGAGGGTAAAGACGACGGTCGTTGCATCAGGCGCAGCCACACTTGCGACAAATTCATTCAGCGTGGCGCTGCGCGCAAGGGTTGCATTTGCTTTCAACATCTCAACGGTGAAGACCACATCCTCTGCGGAGTACGGTTCGCCGTCATTCCACTTGACATTGTCACGTAGCTTGATCGTGAATTCCGTGAAATCTTCGTTGTAGCTGTACTCCGTTGCCAACCAAGGCTGAATTTCGCCGGTGGCAAAGTTGGCATAAAAGAAGTACTCCGTGCCAATTTGTACAAAGCCATTGGCAAAATCATTGCCATTCGGGATCAAATTGTTGTAGCTGTCGAAGATGCGGAAGGTCGCCGAATCTTCGATGTAAATGGTTTCGTTGCGCGGCACGGGCAATTCACCACCTGGGGTGGTTGCTTCTTGGCCGGGTACCGCTGGTTGTTGGCCGGTGGGAGCCGGGGCACAGGCCGTAAAAACGAGTGAAAAAATGACAAACAGACTGGCGATCAAATACCTGGTACGCACTGATATCCTCCACGTTGGTAAAATTTGGGGTAAAATTTGCGATAAAATTTGGGACTTGAAGAGCGTGTATAATCAACAAACGACCGAGAAAACGCGTAGCTTGTTGCCTAGCGGCGGCAAATGCAAGCAGTAGCTGATGGCGCTCGGTGACACCTCCTTTGCAAACTTTGAGCATGAAACAATCGAAATGTTTGCATCCTTGTGGGCGCGTTGAGGAATACGCCCGATGACTACGCTATCCAACAAGGACGTTCGACAGCCGCAGAACAAATCAGCTTCAAAAGTTCAAGTAGTGATTATGGAGTTGGGAATATGTGATGTTTCTATTACAGCGCGTGAAATTCGGATTGGCAAACAGAGAAAAACCGTTGGATACCCTTCAGGACTGTTGCTGCGTGCCAAGGCCATGCCTTGCTGAAAAATGTTAATGTAAATGACCTGAATTTCGTCCAATCTCTGGAGATCGTGGTAATCTTCAAAGATCAAGGCAATGGTGAGCGGTTGTAGGTTTGGTAAGGGCTCACACACAGAGAAAGGTAGAGGATGTCAATAACGCCTGATATGGTGCTGCTACTCTCGTTGATGGGGGTAGCGCTGGTTTTGTTTGCCTTTGAATGGGTCGCCGCTGATGTGGTTGCACTAGGCTTCTTGGTGATTATGATTCTTACTGGCTTGGTGCCGGCCAATGAAGCCTTTGCCGGTTTTGGCAGCGATACCGTTTTCACCCTGATGGGGCTTTTTATACTGACCGCGGCCCTGCAACGTACCGGCGTCGTCGAGATGACGGGACGCGTCCTGCTGCGCTACACAGGCGATCAGCCAGGCCGGTTGGTCACAATTATCATGGTTGCCACGGCCAGCCTCAGCTCCTTTATGAGCAACACGGCGTGTACGGCCTTTTTTCTACCCATTGTACTGGGGTTGGCCGAGCGGCTGCGTATCAGCGCAGGCAAGCTGTTGATGCCGCTCGCTTTTGCATCAGTGCTTGCTAGCTCGGTAACCCTCGTCAGTACCTCGACCAACATTGTGGTCAATGGCCTGTTAAAACAGTACGAATTAGAACCGATGGGTATGTTCGAATTGACCCCCGTTGGCGTGCCGATCGCCATTGCTGGGATTCTCTATATGATCTTCATCGGTCGCCGCCTGCTGCCCGACCGCTTGGCACCCAATGATCTGGGCCAGCTTGGCAATCGACTCTATTTGACTGAGTTGCGCGTATTGCCCAATTCGCCGCTGATCGGCAAAACGCTGCCGGAAAGTGGGTTGGGACAAGTGTTGGATGTGGCTGTACTCCGAATTATGCGTAATGCCGATCGTTCGCTGCCGACGGCCAATCGGCGTCTGCAATCGCGCATGGGACGGCCCATGCGCGCCGGCGATGTTTTGTTGGTGGAAGGGGAACGCGCGTCGCTGTTGCGCAGTAAAACGGCGGTCGGTTTGGAACTGCACGGTGATTTGAAGATCAAAGAGCCCACCTTGCAGGAAGCGGATATTCAGTTGATCGAAGTGATCCTCATGCCCAATTCGCCGTTGATTGGCGAGACCTTGGCCCAATATCGGTTCCGCGAACGGTACGGGTTACAAGTACTGGCCATCTATCGACATGGCGAGGCCATGCAGCGCAAGATTAACCAGATGCCCTTGCGCGTCGGCGATGTGCTGTTGGTGCAAAGCGAACGCAGTAACTTGGCCAACCTGGCGGCGTTGGAAGAAGAGCGCATATTTCATGTGCTGAATGCCGTTCACGAAGAACACTATCAACGTGAACGCGCGCCGCTGGCGATTGCCGCCTTTGTGGGCGCAATCGGACTGGCAGCCTTTGAGGTAGTGCCGCTGGCGGTCGCCGCGTTGATTGGTACGCTGGCGGTTTTTCTCACGCGTTGCATCTCGGTCGAGGAGGCGTATCGCAAAGTCGAATGGCGCGCCTTGGTTCTGATTGGCAGTATGTTGGCGCTGGGCACTGCCATGGATCATACCGGCACTGCCGCGTATCTAGCCGAACAGATCGTGAGTATTGCTGGCAGTACCAATCCGCTCTTGTTGCTGACCGGTTTCTTTGTCTTGGCGGTTGTGCTCACCCAGCCCATGTCCAATCAAGCGGCGGCGATTGTCGTGGTGCCGATTGCCATTCAAACCGCCGTACAACTTGGCCTGAACCCGCGCACCTTTGTCATGATGATCGCGATTGCCGCCAGCACTTCGTATCTCACGCCCCTCGAACCCTCTTGCCTGATGGTCTATGGGCCGGGCAATTACCGCTTTAGTGATTTTCTCAAGGTAGGATCGCTACTGACCTTTGTGGTCTATGGCATTGCAATTGTGTTGGTGCCGCAGCTCTGGCCGCTGTAAATGGCATTGAGCTAGCGCAGTACCAGCCGACCCACCGCATCGAGACGCAACTGCTGGGTGCGCACGCAATGCCATAAACACCCGATAATGGCGCGGCACAAACGGATCTGCCCGGCCAACAATATTTTTGGCAACCAGGCCACCCACAAGCGTAGCTCAATAAAGTGAACCATCACCCGGTTGGCAATGGTTATCGTCTGTTGCCAATGATCGGTGGCGCGCGCCCAGTCGTTGCGCATGGCGGCAAGCTGTCCCCAATAGAGATGGCAGAGCGCCAGATCATGACGCGCGTCTATCGTGCGATAGATAGCCAATGCATCAGTCAACAAGGCTTCTGCCACTGTAGCTTGTTGCAAGGCAAGATGGGCAGCCGCCAGATAAACAGAATTAGCCGCAATGCCTTCGCGTTCCTGGCGTTGCTGGCGGATGGCAAGGCCACGTTCGATGATCGGGATCGCCGCGCGCGGATGATCGGTATAAAGCAGTAGGCGACCGATGCTCTGATAGGCAACACAGGCCAGATTTTCTGCCTCCCCTTGCGCTATAAATACAGCCTGGCAACGGTCGAAATAGCGAGATGCACAAGCAAAGTTGCCTTGAAAAAGCGCGAGAGTGCCCAATTGATTGAGGGCATAAACTTTTGCTTCCCAGAGCGGCGTTTTCGTGGACACAAAAAGATGCCCAACTTCCCTAAGTTGGGCATCTTTGGGGTAACTTTTGCCCCTTTTTTAGGGACAACACAATCGTCCTATTTCGCATAACCGAGATTTGTGCGAAATAGCTTTATTAAATTATGGTTATCTAAGGGTCTGTCCAAAAATAAAATAGTGAATTTACGTGATGTTACCCAGGTAAATCTGTTTAAAATCATCCATGTTATTCTTGGACAGACACTAAAGCAACTTGTAATATTGCGATTTGGGGAATCTGGGCAACCGCCCAAACAAAAAGGAGCGCCGATTGCTCAGCGCCCCTTTTTGTTATCTTTACTACCTACGGACAGTCGTTAAGATTGGTAGAAGTAATAGCCCTGATACCCACAGGTGAATTTGCCGTAGTTGTTTGTCCAGTTGTAATAAGGCCGCGTACAAATCAAAAATACTTGCCGTTGATGCCGTACTCGGTCTTTGGGTTGAGGTATGCGTTGATATCGCGATCCTCGATTGCTCGCACTGTGCCATTGTCAACGTAGGTCGTGCGCGTCGCGAAGTGATGCCACGGTTGAGCCCCGTAGTCGCTCCAATACCAGTATGTCTCCATATACCAGTCATTAAAGCTGTTGTCAGTCCATACCGATCGGATCTTGTTTTGTCCAGTGTCAAAGTACACGTTGCGATAATCGTACCCGGTACCTATATCGAACCAGTATGTCGAAAGCCTGCCAGTGTCAATGGCATACGGCAAGTAGCTATCGCAGTTGAACAAATAGCCGTAGCCGTCTGTCCTGAACCCATCCATTACGGACGCACTGTTTGCCGAGTTACAAGCAGTGCCAGCTCCTACATATTGTTCACCGAGCCCCCACGCATGGCCTAGCTCATGCGTATATAACCCGCGCTTAGGGTATGTCCAGAAATAAAGTAGCTAATTTACGTGATGTTACCCAAGTAAATCTGTCTAAAATCATCCATGTTATTCTTGGACAGACACTATGGCATGCATCACCAACAATTCGAAACAGCACCTTTGCATTTAATCATGAAGCGGCCATACTTGCTAAACCCGATTCCTTCCCAATAGTTTCTAACATTACTTTTGCCCAAAATGGTTTGAACGGTCTTGCTATTGATGGCAGAGATGGATTGAATTCCTCTCAGTTGACAACTTATTATTGGAATAATTCAGATGTGGTTTATATAATTACAGGCAATCTAACTGTTGGGAACAATGTTACTTTAGTAATTGAACCAGGCGTGATTGTTAAATTTCGAGATAATATGTTAATCGCAGTAAAGGGAGGTTTAAAGGTACAGGGGACAATTGAGGAACCGGTGGTTTTCACGACAATAAAGGATGATAGCATTGGTGGAGACACAAATTCTGATGGACGTAATACTTTACTCGACAGTTGTGTTTTGAAGCGATAGTAGATTTGACAAAGGAAGAATCAAGTGGGAAAAAGCTGCTGTTTCGCGAAAAGGGTATTGAAAACTTGAGCAATTGTTTGTCCGTCACTCAG
>DAOTTR010000205.1:0-1872 GCA_034437715.1 Caldilineaceae bacterium | reverse complement strand
ATCTGCATGTCGCGTTGGAGCACGTTATAGTCGTCAAAATCCTCAGCGTCATAATTGCCACCGCCAAAGAGATTGTCCCGTTTGGGCACGGCGCTATAGCCCGAATGAATAAAGTCGGTGCCAGGGATAAACTGACACATCAACTTGGCTGTTTTGCGAATGGCCGAATGGGAGGCCAGGGCATCGTTGCCCGAGGCACATTCCAACCCCAACATGGAAGCGAGGAGGTTTTCGGCCAACACAGCGCGCACGCCACCGGGCAACGCTTCGGGCAAGGCAATACAGGAGATCGAGCCATTTTGCACGCCCTGGCTGCCTGCGCCGCGCGTCACCAAGAGGCAGCGCGCCTCCAAGTAGAGCATGGAACATTGCTCGGCGTTGCCCATCAGCGCTTCGGAACCAGTACCCGAGGTAAAGCGCACCTTGACCCCGCGCGAAGCATAGGCCGAGGCCAGAAACGCTTTGGACCAGGGCGTGTCGTCGCCATCGGCAAAGGTGCGTTCGGTGCCATAGACGGAAAGCGTTTCGGCGTAGGTGGTCAATCCTTTCATAGCCAGTTGCAGACTGAGCCGCTCCTCGACGGCGCACTGAGTCAACACGCCGCCGCGGCCCGTCTGGGTACCCACCAAAATTGCCAACGCATTAAAGGGCGCATTGCGCGCCACGCGCACCGTTGTCTCGACTTCGGCAAAGCCGCGCAACGCAGCTTCGGCGGCATCGGCAGCGAGCAGGGCGGGGTGCTCTTTCCAGTTGGTAACATGCGCCTGATTGGCTGGTGTGCGCCGCACGCGCATCTTGGCCAGCCCCATCATCATCTCCAGCACATTCATGTGGCGCATAATCGCGCAGAGCTTGGCCGGTGTACAGCCCTCGACAATGCGGCGCACGGCGCGCTGAGGAATGTTGATATCGACCAACATGTGCGCGATCTGCTCGGCGGGCATGGCCATGGCTTCTTCGGCCACGGCGACATTGATTGCATGGTCGGCGATCCAGATGTCCAGCGCGTCAAAGTCGGCGCGCGCTTTGCCATCCATCTCCACAATCTGCCCGGCTGCGAGTTGCAGACTGGGTTGGGGATCATAGGGGCTATCGGTGACCATCAGACCGGCTTCGGCCCACGGTTCGACAAAGGTTTCTTTATTGATATCGCGTTCCGCAAGGATGGCAAAACGACGTGACTTGTTCATAGATCAAGCAACCTCTCACAGTGCAGAGTACAAGTTCTGGGCAACAAATTTCAGTTGCCCTGCTATCATCCGTATCAGATTGGGAGTAGCGCTTTTACACCAGCGCAATCACACGGCTGGGGCCACCGGTCGCACCGGCAATTTTGGGGCCACCCGCGATCACGACGGCGCCCAGTGGCGGCAACTGGGCCAGATTGGCGACACATTCCATGCCCCAGTGGTTAGAAGCCAACCAGCGGTAGTGAAAGGCAAAATCGGCAGAAGAGCCAAAGTCCAGACTCAGTGTATCGACCATGACGCCTTTAATATCGCGCTCGGTAATCAGGAGATCCGCCGTCTCGACATGAAAGCCAGGAAAGTGCATAACACCCTCGCCATCGACATTGCGGAATTTGTCACCCGTCACATGGGCATCCCAACCGCTCAACATAGCGACGATCGCCCCAGCGGGCAGCGGGCCAAATTCCGCTTCCCAGGCCAGAATGTCGTCGGGTGTTACTTGGGCATCGGCACTGGCTTCGGCTTTGGCGCGAATATCGATCACAACCAGCGGGCCTACCAACTGATCAATCGGAATCAGATCCGCCGTGTCGCCATCGGAAAAGTGAAAGGGCGAGTCCAGATGGGTGCCCGTATGCTCGTCGATGTGCCAAATATTGAGATTATAGCCATTGTCGGCAAG
>DAOTTR010000204.1:0-1962 GCA_034437715.1 Caldilineaceae bacterium | reverse complement strand
CCATCCGCTTCGCGCGCGGTCTGCACCGCTTTGCCCGGTGCCATCGCCGAGAGGGCATTGTAGAGCGTTGTAACAGGGTTATCAAAGCCGTCGAAGAGATGGGCAAAGAGGTCATGGGTGGCAACCGCGTGATCGAGAAAGTCCGCTTTGTCAGCGCCACGGTTGCCCAGGCTGGTGCCAATGTCGATGCGGGCGCGCTGATCGGCGCTGTTGGGATCCTGCGGGTTGCGCATCAAGCCCCATTGGGTAAAACGCTTTACCAGCTCGGTACATTGCGCTGGATCATAGGCTTGACGCAGCATAAGCGCCGGAATTTTCGCTTCGGCCAGCGCTTGGATCGGATTCGGATATTGGTCTAGAATCGTGGCTTGATCAGGCTCGGCGGGCAGCCAAGTAGTCGGAGCAGACATGAATTGTTCCTTTCAAGAATCGGGCATAGGGTTTGAATTTAGGCATCATAGCGGACGATGGCGCTCGACAATGGGCGTGATCGCCTGGCGAAAGTTGGGCTGGAATTGCTTGCTCAGGCCAAGCGAGACGGCCCATGCGGGTTCATAGCCGCCTTCGGGAAAATCTTCGGGTTCGGGCAAATAGAGCAGAAAGCCATTGGTATAGCTCACCAAGGCAGGCGTGACATAGCCCAGGGCACGCAATTGAATTTTCAGGCGGATGGCCGTTTCAGCAAAGACCTCGGCCGGTTGGGTCACCAGCATCAGGTCGCCCACCTGTAGCAACATAATTTCAGCGGGAATGTTGTCAGGGTCATTGATCACGGGCAGTTCAGTGACCAGCACTGGTTTGGAGCGCGCCGGGTGTTCATCGGGCGCGGCCGCCGCGTTGACGGTCACCCAGTCCGACCAGATCGGGATTGTCGCCGTGGTGGTGATGCGGCTGGCGACATAGGCGGCTTCGGCAGCAAAGGCATCGCCCAGTTCGGCCACTTCGGCAAAACTCCCGCCGGATCGATTGCCAATATCCCATTTGCTGGGATCATCGGCGGGACCATAATAGGTACTAACTTTGCCAATCGCCGACACTGTCTGCCCGCTGCGCAAATGCTGGCGCACCCCATTGACCAGGGGATTGATATTGCCCGAACCGCCTTGCGTAAAGAG
Source organism: Caldilineaceae bacterium (assembly GCA_034437715.1). GTDB lineage: Bacteria > Chloroflexota > Anaerolineae > Caldilineales > Caldilineaceae > JAHBVH01. The sequence continues at coordinate 847 of DAOTTR010000204.1, read as the reverse complement.
GCAGGTCGTATCAGGGCCCAGCAATTCTTCCACTTTGCGCGCCGCATAGCCCGGCCAGTCGCCACTGATCTGCATATTGTCCGACCCCAACACCACCGAATGACAGGCAAAGTTGGTCCAGAGCCCCAACGGATTGCCATTGGCATCATCGACACGCAACACGACCACCCCAGGATCAATGGGGCGATCCAGCCAGCGCCGGTTGATCGAGTAGCCGTAGAGCACGCCCGTGCCGCTGCCAAGCTGGGCTGGTTGGCGCGCCGCATAGGCCATCTCTACAGCGTCGGCCAATAGCTCGGCCAATGGGCGATCCCAGTTTTGCGTGTGGCGATCATGGGGGCCAGCATGGGTATGGGTGGCCGCCACCAGCAAATTTGCTGGTGCAATGCCGACGCGCGCTTGTACTGCTTGGCGCACCTCGGCTAGCGTTTCATTGCCAATGTAACAGATATCTGCCGACAGCAAGGCCCAGCAGCCCGCATCGGTTTCGATCACCAACGCACGCGCCAACAGTGGATCATGGACGGCCAAGGCACCCTGCTCGCGACCGCCATAGCCCACCATTTTACAGCCCAGCTTGGGCGTAATCTCCGCCCGTCCAAAACCAGCTTGCAATGTCATCGACTCATTCCTCTCGTGTTATCCGGTTACTTTGTCACCGGCCTGTGCCTTGGCGACCCAGGTATGAATCGCGTCGTGATACAAGTTGCGTAAGTGGCGCGTCATTAGGCCCAGCTTGCCGTCGCCGATCACACGGCCATCGACGTTGATCACCGGGGTCAAGCCGCCAAAGGTGCCGGTGACAAAGGCTTCATCGGCGTCGTAGACATCGACCAGCGAAAAGTTC
>DAOTTR010000203.1:0-16431 GCA_034437715.1 Caldilineaceae bacterium | reverse complement strand
TCGACCGCGATGGTGTGGTTTGTAACCGCACAAGTCGGCATCGACCGCGATGGTGCGATTTGTAACCGCACAAGTTGGCATCGACCGCGATGGTGCGGTTTGTAACCGCACAAGTTGGCATCGACCGCGATGGTGCGGTTTGTAACCGCACAAGTCGGCATCGACCGCGATGGTGCGGTTTGTAACCGCACCTACGCATGCACTAAGGATAGGTAGTGAGGCCCATGAACTTACACGATCTGTTTGCCATTCCACGGCAACGCACGCCCCACAAAATCGCAATTCAGCCATTAGATGCCACGCCCATCGCCACGGCGCTGAGTTATGCCGCGCTCTTTGCTGCGGCGGATCAGGTAGCCGCGGGGTTGCAACAGTGGGGATTGCGCAAAGGCGACCGTGTGGCTTTTTTCATTGGCAGCCGCCCCGAATTCGTGATCGCCTACTTGGCGGTCATTCGGCTTGGGGCTGTCGCCGTGCCGATCAATCTGCGCTATCGCCAGATCGAGATTGGTCACATTCTGGCCGATTGTACACCGCGCCTTGTGGTTACGGAGCAAGCACAGTTGTCCTTGTTAGAAGAAGTCGGCATGGAAAAAGCCAGTCTCGAAGCCGTTGTGTTGGCCGAGGAATTGGCGCGCTGGCAAGGTAACGCCGAGCAATTGCAACCGCCGCTGGTGGCAAGTGAAGATCTGGCGCTGATCATTTATACCTCTGGCACCACTGGGCGCAGCAAGGGTGCCATGATCGCGCATAACAATGTCATCGCCACGGTCACTGGGTTATTGGTCGCCTGGGCCTGGGAGCCCAATGACCGGTTACTGCTATGCCTGCCCTTATTCCACACCCACGGACTGATTGTCGGTCTGCACTGTGCGCTGGCCGCCGGGGCCACGGTGCTGTTGCGCGCCCAATTTGATGCCAAGACCATTCTGGCGGATCTAAATCTAATAAGTGGTGGGCCCACCCTCTTTTTCGCCGTGCCCACGCTCTATGTCCGTCTGGTGGAGGAACTTAACCAGCAACCACAGCCGGACTTGCGCCACATGCGCCTCTTCTGCTCGGGCAGTGCGCCGTTGGCCCCCGAAACCTTTACTGCCTTTCAAGCATTGACCGGTCATACGATTCTAGAGCGCTACGGCATGACCGAAACGGGCATGAACTTGAGCAATCCCTACGTGGGTCAGCGCGTGCCGGGCACAGTTGGCACACCACTGCCGGGGGTCACCATGCGCATTGTCGACAACCAGGGGCGCGATGTGGAAACAGGCGCAGAAGGCGAACTACTGGTGCGCGGCGGCAATGTCTTTAGCGCCTATTGGAACGCGCCCGAGAAGACGGCACAAAGTTTTAGCCATGATGCGCTGGGCCAGCAATGGTTTCACACCGGCGATCTGGCGCGCCAGGATCCCACCACCGGCCATGTTACCCTGTTGGGTCGCCGCCATGAATTGATCATTAGCGGCGGTTTTAATATCTACCCGCGCGAGATCGAAGAGATGCTCACCACCTATCCTGGGATTAGCGAGGCCGCGGTGATCGGCGCACCCCACCCCGAATGGGGCGAGGTGCCCGTGGCCTATCTGGTCTGCACAGCCGAGATCGATCACGCGGAATTGGTGCGCTATTGCCGTGGTCAATTGGCCAGCTTCAAGGTGCCGCGCGAAATTCATCATGTAGACGCATTGCCGCGCAACGCCATGGGCAAATTACAGAAAAATCTCTTAAAAGGATAAGGCTGGTTGACAGACAAATCGCAATTTTTACCGCAAAGAACGCAAAGCGCCCGAAGATTTACCCGGGTATTTTCTTGCGGGTACCCTTTGGGTGCTGCGCAACCTAGCGGTTAGATAAGTTTTGTCAGTCAGTTAGGGATAAGGATAATGCTGTGAATGGTCCAACGATCCTGGTTGTCGATGATGAACAGAGTATTAGCGAGGTCGTCAGCCTCTATCTTACCCGGTCCGGCTATACGGTCCAGGTGGTACATGATGGCAAAGCCGCCATCCAAGCCCTCACCCAGGGCAAACCGGATCTGGTGATCCTCGATCTCATGTTGCCGGGGATTGATGGCTGGGAGATCACGCGGCGGCTGCGCGCCGAAGGCAATACGCCGATTATTATGCTGACGGCACGCAAAGAGGAAGCGGATCGCATTCTGGGGCTAGAGATGGGGGCCGATGACTATGTGGTCAAACCCTTTAGTCCCCAGGAATTGGTCAGCCGGGTGCGCGCAGTGCTACGGCGTGCCCAAGGCGCGGCAGCAGCCAATGAGAAACCAAGCCAAGAACGCACATTGCAATTTACACAACTGCAACTCGACTCCGTTACCCGCCTTGTCACCGTGAATGGCGCAGAAATCATGTTAACAGCCAAGGAATTTGATCTGCTCTGGTTTCTGGCCAAACATCCACGCCAGGTCTTCAACCGCGATCAATTGCTAGACAAGGTATGGGGCGAAACAACCTACATCGATCCGACAACCGTCACTGTTCACGTCCGCCGGGTGCGCGAGAAGATCGAGCTGGACTCGTCCAACCCGCGGCATATTCACACCGTTTGGGGCGTCGGCTACAAGTTCGAGCCGTGAGATATTCAGCAAGGAAACCAGGGATGCACGCACAAATCGTTGAACCGAAACGCCAATCACTGCTCCGCTCATTGCGCTTCTTGCTCGGGATTATTGTCGTTTTGGCCTTAACCCTGCTGCTCTTTGTGACGCTGATGCAGCCTGTCCTGGCCGAGTTCAGCGCTATGACTGTGCTCCTCTCGATCACCGCGGGGATTTCCTGGCTGGCGGGGCTGGCGGCCTATCACTTTGGCTGGTTTCAGCGTGCGCGCCGTCTCCGTTGGACGTTGGTGGGGGGCTATCTGCTCTCGGGCATCCTGACCTTTATCAATGTGCTGGTGACGGCCTGGCAAATGTTCATCAACCCACATGATCGAACGCTGGCCACGGTTTTGCTGATCTTTGCCACGAGCATTGCCGTCGCCCTGGGCTATTTTCTATCAACCGCCCTGGCCGACAAGATCAATGCCCTGCGCGAAGCCGCGCGCGCCATCGCCGCCGGCCAGTTGAATACGCGCGTGCGTGTCCCCGGCCAGGATGAAGTGACCGAATTGGCCGAGTCGTTTAATAACATGGCGACCCAGTTGGAAAGTGCAGCCCACAAACAGCGCGAGCTAGAAACCATGCGCCGCGATCTGGTAGCCTGGGTGGGCCACGATCTGCGCACGCCGCTCACTTCGATCCGCGCGATTGTCGAAGCGCTGGCCGATGGCATGGTCGATGATCCGGTCACCCAAGCGCGCTACCTGCGCACAGCCAAGCGCGATATCCACGCACTTTCCTTGCTGATCGATAACCTCTTTGAAATGGCCCAGATCGACACCAATGGCTTGCAGCTCGAGCGCCAGGTCAATTCCCTAGGCGATCTAGTCTCCGACACCATCGAAAGTTTTCGGACATTGGCAGAAGAAAAAGGCGTGCTCGTCCAGGGCCGCGTTGCCGCCGATGTCGATCCGCTAGACATGGATGCACGCCTGATTGGGCGAGCGCTTACAAACTTGGTCAGCAACGCCATTCGCCACACGCCAACCGGCGGTACCGTGCAGGTGTATGCTCACGTCATGGCACAGGGGGTCGAAGTGACGGTCCGCGATACGGGAGAAGGCATTCGTCCCGAAGATCTGCCCCATATTTTTGAGCAATTTTATCGCGGCGAGAAGTCACGCAATCGCGCGACGGGCGGGGCGGGGTTGGGGTTGGCGATTGCGCAAAGTTTTGTGCAGGCCCATGGCGGCACCATTCGCGTGGAGAGCAAGGTAGGGCAGGGCACACGCTTTATCTTTTTCCTGCCCAAGCAAAAAAAGGCAGGGGCCTTTGTCAATCCGCTGCTCACGAAAACGCCATCCCTACCCGCCAAGCGCTCACGTCTACCGCGTCAATTTAGCTTAACAGGAAAGTCTCGATCAGCGCGGCAAAGTCGGTGATCGCGCCAATGCGCGCCGCGGTGTGTTGGCGGTCGGCCCCAAAGAGCAAAGTCGGCACCGTATTTTCCGTATGCTTGCCGTGCGAGCAATCTTCCACATTGCCATGATCGCTGCTCACCATGATCAAGGTTTCGTTCAAGTCTGCTGCGGCCAGCAAACCCGCCAGAAAGCCATCAAAGCACTGGAAGTTTTTGATGGCGGCCTCCAGATCAGCCCCATGCCCCAACACATCGGTCTGCCAATGTTCAAAAAAGATAAACTCATAGGGCTGGGCAATCTCCCAGAGTTGACGGCCAGCCGCTGTGGGCGTAAAGACAGGCACATCTGTATGCCCCAGGTGATCGCGCCAGCCTTCATTCGTAAAATCTGCCGCCAGGGCGCGGCGCGCATAGATGTCGGCGGCGGTGGGCAGCGCCAAGCCACTGATTGTAGCGGCAAAGGGAATCGCACTGAGCAGCCGTTTACCACGATTGATCGCCGCAAAATACCCGGCGGGATAACCGTTACAGAAAAAAGTTTGGCGGCCAGCCTTCTGCAACCGGCGAAAGAGATTGTCTTCGGCCAGGATCGCGCGCACCCGTGCATCGGGGCGCGGCCCATAGTGTTCACCCAACCGTTGCGGCGCATTGACACCCGAGAGAATGGCCGTTTGGCCGGTCGCGCTTTGGGGACGCCCCGGAATCCCCAAATTGGCATCGGTGGGCACCAATTCCGCCTGGGCCGTAGATAAACGCCCCGTAGCCGCAACCAATTTATGCCCATCCAGCAAACGATGCAATGCCGGATACGCATCATGCGCCAGCGGGTTGACCGCCGGATCATCCACGCCCAGGCCAACCCCGTCCAGGAAGAGAAAGATCACGCGTTTCAAGAGAGCATACTCATGATGTCATGCCCAGTTCTGCCGAAACTGTGCTAGCGTGGGCAAGCTGCCGATAACGTTCATCGACCAGTGCAACGAGGCGCGTTTCCAGTTCATCCAAACCGGTGAAGAGATATTTATAGGTCAAGCCCAGCTTGGCCGCGGCCAGTTCGGCGCGCGGCGTCTCATCTTGGTCGGGCAGTTGTTGCAGATAGAGCAAGTGGGTATAGTTGCCAAAATAGAGATCGCGCAGTTCGGGATAGCGCGCCAGTCCCAAGCCTTTCCAGACCAAGCTATCAAAATGATGGGCCAGAAAATCGGTCAGATAGAAGGTGCCCAGGTGTGCCGCATTTTGCTGTTCGAACGCTTTGCCACCAAAGAATTCGTAACAATGTGGCCCGTCAATGCGCACCACATGATCATAGTGTTCGATCAAGGCATCCAACGCGCCGCCCGTGCCACAGTCGGCATAGCCCAATAAAATCAAGTCAAAGCGTTCGGCCCAGGTGTCAAGCTTGGCCGCCACCGCCGGCGCAATCCCTTCGGGGCGATTGTGCAGTTGGGCCGGGATCGCAGTCAACTCAAAATCCCAGGCTTGGCGCTTGGCAATGGCAATCATCTCGCGCACAATTGCGCCACAGGCAATAATCCCAATTTTCACAGCAGTTTTCTACCTTTATACCCGCTGACGGCGTTCGGTGCGGCGGGCGGCGGCACGCGCCGTGCGACTTTCCGCACTTTCGATGCGGCTGTCGGCGATGTCGAGGGAGGGTGGCCCGGCAATTGGTTCATCTTTGGCCCCTTCCAAGGCTGCGCGCATAGCCATGATATGGGCGGGCTTGCTACCACAGCAGGCCCCGATAATATTGATGCCCAGGTTGCGCAGGCGCAGGGCATAGTCAGCCATTACATCGGGCGTGCCATCATAGTGGATCGCGCCATTCATGTATTGGGGCATGCCAGCGTTGCTCTGCGCCATTAAATAGACACCTTCGGGGCGATATTGGGCCATTTGCGTCATGACCGCTTCGATCTCGGCGGGGCCATTGCCACAATTAGCGCCAATAATTTGGACGCCCCAGGCGCTCAGCGTTTCCACCGCCTCCTTGGGGCTGACCCCCATCATCGTGTGATAATTTGTATCAAAGCTCAGGGTAACAATAATCGGCACAGCAGGCGCGGCGCGGCGCGCCCCTTTGACGGCGGCTTCGACTTCATTCAGATGGCTCATGGTTTCGATCACAATCAGATCGACGCCGCCTTCGACCAAGCCTTGGACTTGCTGGGCAAACATGGCCTCGGCCTCGGCCATGCTAAGCGGGCCAACAGGCTCAATCAGTTCGCCGCTCGGCCCCACCGAACCAGCCACCAGCACACCGGCCGGGGCAGCTACTTCCTTGGCCAGTTGCACCCCGGCGCGATTGAGTTCCAACACCCGATCCTGGAGGTGGTGCATCTTGAGCCGCGCCGATGTCCCACCAAAGGTATTGGTTTCAATGATATTCGAGCCAGCATCGACATAGGCCTTGTAAATCGCGCGCACCTTGTCTGGCTGGGTGACATTCCATAGTTCAGGCGCGCCGCCGTCGGTCAACCCGGCATCCTGCAACATGGTGCCCATTGCGCCATCACCCAGCAGCACACGGCCTTCCGCCAACCAAGTTAGTAATTTGTGAGTCATAAGTTTTCCTTCACCGATGTTCGTTCACGATTCGGAATAACATCTATTGTACCCCACGCAACAGGTGTACGTCAGTAACGGATTTGGCATTTCATCGTCCGACAACTACGCGTTCGTCAGTGCCTGCAACATCTCGCGCAGTCGCGCCGCGGGATAAGCCGCTTCTACCGCGGTGGCAATGGCCTCGGCCACTTCGGTTGGCGACCCAGTCTGTTCTTGCCAAGTATCGCGCCGCCATTGCTCCAAATAGGCATCGGTGCCCGTCATTTCCAGCCGCATAGCCGCCTCATCGATCACAAGTTGAAAGCGCTGGGACAGTTCAATTTTGTGCGTATTGCGCCGCCCTTCACGCGCCGTGACCATGGAGGGAAATTCGCGCCAATAGGTGATTTGATATTCAGCCATTCTGTTATCCTTTTTTACCCTGCAAAACAGCGCCTTGACAGATCATGCTTCGCCGCGGCGTTGGGCACGATCGGCACGGCGTGCGGCGCGATCTTCTTGGCTGCCGCGTCGGTTGCGCCCACTGTTGGCGATTGTCTCAACGGCCAGCAAGCGTTCTGGCGGCCATTGGGCTTTGGCCGCGGCCAGCACTTCGGCCAAGTGGGGAAAGGCATCGGTGGCATGGGGCAGATCGATGGCACCCACAAATTCGGCTTGAAAGCTGGGTTCGACGGCAGTTTCCACATAACGCACCCAGCGCGCGGCCCACTGTGCTTCGGCCCGCTTCTGCTTATCCAACAAGATCATGCGCGCGCCGTCGCCCGCGGCATTGCCCACCGCTTCGACCCGTGCAAGTTCACAATCGGGGATCAAGCCCAGGATCATGGCATGGAGCGGATCGATATAGCTGCCAAAGCCGCCAGCCAACACAATGCGATCGACCGTTGCCAGTTCCAGGCGATTCATCAACAGCTTTGTGCCGGCATAGAGGGCAGCTTTGCCCAACTGAATTGCGCGGATATCGTCCGAGTGTACGACGATCTCGGCACCGGTACTGGTTTCGTTGGCCCAGGCCAGGACAAATTCGGCTTTGCCGCCACCCTCGCCCAAGCCAGTGCGCAACCGTGGATGAGCGAATGTCACAAAGCGGCCATTGGGTGCGATCACGCCGGCCTTGAACAACTCAGCAATCGCTTCGATAATCCCAGAGCCACAGATGCCCGACGCACGCAGTGTTGGATTGAGCAGCGCTGCGCGCTTTTGCCGCCGCCGCTCGGACGCACTGACAGACACATCGAACACCGCATCATTGAGGTTATCCTCGCCATCCACGACGAGTTGGCTCTCGACCCATTCCTCTTTGCCGATAATGCGATAGTGGACAGCGAGTGTAGCTGGATCAACACGCACGCGCTCAATCGCGCCAGGCGCAGCGCGCATCCCATGTACGATCTGGGCACCCTCAAAGGCCGGGCCGGTCGGGCTGCTGGCGCTGAGCATGCGCGCGCGATTGCCCAACAAAATTTCGCCATTGGTGCCAATGTCGATCACCAGCCAATTTTGATCCTGCGTATAGGGTGCTTCGGCCACCAAGACGCCCACATTATCGGCCCCCACATGCCCCGCTTCACAGGGCGGGAAATGGAGATTGGCCCCAGCCGCAATTTTAATGCCAAGATCACGAGCTTTGATATCGAGCGCGTCATGGGTCACTAGGCTAAAGGGCGCGCCACCCAATTCACGCGGGTTGACCCCCAACAGCAGATGATGCATGGTTGTGTTGCCCACGATCACCATCTCAACCACATCGGTGGGCAGAATCGCCACGTCACTGCACAGTTCGCCGATCAAGCCGTTGAGTCCGTCAATGATCGCGGCGTGCATCCGCTCGGTGCCGTCGGCGTTCATCATGGCATAGCTGACGCGGCTCATCAGATCCTCGCCATAGGGCACTTGTGGGTTCATGCGGCTGGCCGTTGCCAAGATCGCGCCTGTGCGCAGATGACAGAGATGCGCGGCTACCGTCGTTGTACCCACATCGACGGCAATGCCATAAATCTCGTCTTGAAAGCCCGCTTGCACGCGGATCACTTCTTGCTCATTCCAGACCGTCACGGTGATGCCACGCGCGCCCAGGGCACCCGTCGCCGCCAAGGTGGCTTGCAAAGTACGCAGAACGCTCAAGTCGCAGCGTGTGGTTTCCAACCCATGCACGGTGTGCAGTTCATCGCGCAACCGCTCCCAATCGCCGCGGTGATCCTTGAGTTGGGGCGCGGGCAGTTCCACATAGTAGAGGCGCATGGCGGCATCGACCGTAATCGGGCGCGCCACACCAGCCGCCTTGCGTACGACCTGCTTGCGCGTCTGGCTCTCCTCGGGCACGCGGATCACCACATCGCCCATGATCTGGCAGGCGCAACTCATGCGCGCAGTGGGTTCAAAACCATATTTGGCGGCGTAGAGGGTTTCGCGTTCGCCCGGCGGCGTCAAATGGTCATGGCGAGAGGCAATGCCAAATTTGGCAAACTCGCCCGCTTCCACCAGTACCTTGCACTTGCGGCAAGTCTGATGACCACCACAAATTGATTCAATCTCCACGCCCAGGCGACGGGCCGCTTCCAATAGTGTCATCCCAATCGGCATATCACCTTGGCGGCCATTGGGTTGAAAAATCACTTTGGCGGTCACGGCTACAGCCGGCTCGGCCACGGCGGTGATTGATGATGTGCTTGCGATAGACAAAGGTAGTTCCTGATTTTGCTGATTCAACGCTTAGCTCACCCAATAAAAAAACTACTCGACCACCCTATCCCAATGTAGCCAAGCAGCTTCTGTTCATCGTCGTGTCATCACCCTGCATTATATACGAGAGCCGCGCTGCTAGCCAAGTTGTTTTGGTGTCATTCTACCATTTGCAGGCCATTTTTTATGGCCAGTTGCGATTGCCGATCCGCCATCTTGCTGCTTATTGCATGGCAAATCAAGTTAGGGTACAATTGACACTTAGTCCGCTAGCTTGTGATGAAGATATATTTTTCGCTATTGAATAGAAAGAACCAGTTAATGACAACCGTGAGTCGCTCCTCTATGGAAGGCATTCTTTTTACCGACCAATATCAGCTTACCATGGCCCAACTCTATTACCGCGCCGGTTTACACGAAAGAACCGTCCAATTCGATCATTTCTTCCGCCGTTATCCCGACTATGACAGCCACCAAGCAGGGTATTGTGTCAGCGCGGGGTTGGAATGGTTGCTGGAATGGATGCAAGAGGCCCACTTCTGCGCCGAAGATATTGCCTATCTGCGCAGTCAACGCGACAGTGTGGGCAAACAACTCTTTGCTGATGACTTTTTGACCTGGCTGGCGAAGCATGGCAACTTCAACGGGATTACCTTGCGCGCCGTGCCCGAAGGCCGTGTCGTTCACCCCAACACGCCGCTGACCGTTGTCGAAGGACCGCTGGCCATGGCGCAAATCTTGGAAACGTCGCTCCTGGCGCATCTCAACTATCAAACCTTGATCGCGACCAAGGCGTCGCGCATGTGGGAAAGTGGACGCGGGCGACCAATTTTGGAATTTGGCCTACGCCGCGCCCAGGAGCGCGGGGCCAATGCCGGGGCGCGCGCGGCGCTGATTGGCGGGGCAAGTTTTACCTCCAACGTGGGAGTTTCGCGCGCCATGGGCTTGCCGCCCAAAGGCACCCATGCGCACAGCATGGTGCAATTGTTTATGGCCATGGGCTTGGGCGAGTTGGCCGCGTTTCAAGCCTTCGCCGATGTCTATCCCGATGATTGTCTGTTATTGGTAGACACAGTGGATACGTTGCAAAGTGGCGTGCCCCATGCGATCAAGGTCTTCGAGGAGTTGCGGCGCAAGGGCCATGAGCCCGTGGGTATCCGGCTTGATTCGGGCGACTTGGCCTATTTGAGCATTCAAGCCGCCAAACTGCTCAACGCCGCCGGTTTCCCCAATACGCAGATCGTGCTATCTGGCGATTTGGATGAACTGGTAATCTGGCAGATCATCACCCAGATCAGCCAGGAAGCACCGCGCTATGGTCTGGACGCCGATCACCTGATCAACCGGCTGGTCTATGGCGTAGGCACACGATTGATTACCTCTTGGGGTGAACCCGCCTTGGGCGGTGTTTACAAATTGGTTGCTGTGCGCCAAGACAATCAATGGAACTCGGCGATCAAGATCTCCGAATCGCCGGCCAAGACGCCCAACCCAGGCCGCAAACAGCTTTTGCGCCTCTATGATGACCGTGGTAAAGCGACCGCCGATCTGTTGACCTTGGAAGATGAAGTGCTGAACCTCAGCGAACCCATTGTATTGCGTCATCCGTCGGATCATGCCAAATCGCGTACGCTGCGCAGCAATACCGTCACAGAGACCGAACCGCTGCTACAGGAGATCATGCATAAGGGAAAAATGGTTTACACCCTGCCCTCGCTGGAAGAGATTCGCGCCAGACGCATTGCGGATGTCGAAGCGCTGGACCCTGGCATCCGCCGCTTGGTCAACCCGCACATCTATCATGTGTCGCTCAGCCAGCGGCTATGGGATCTCAAGCAAGATCTGATCGAAACCGCTATGCAGCAAACTCAGTGACAAACCATTTAAAAGTTGCACATAGGCTCTCGACTGAGCCATTGATCATTGATGCAACTTTTAAGGGTTTTATCTATCAGTAAAGTTTGCCAGAGCCCAGTCGAAAAACTGGCTTAGGTCACGCTGGTCATGCTATACTCTCTAGCGATCCGCAGGCACATCTGCGCGCGTAGATGTGCAATAAACCGAGTAGATTCCGGCGTTACTAAGGCACCATGCTTTTACCTTGATGTACATGAGTAAACACGCCTTATTAACTGCCGTGGTAGCTACGCCCAACTGTACTAGTAGATCCCGGCGTAAATAAGGTACCCTATTTTTACCATGATGTACACGAGTAAACACGCCTTATTAACTGCCGTGGTATCTACGCCCAACTGTACTAGGTGTTCGTCGATTTGCAAGTGCGAAAGGCATGGTATGGCCACCACCTTATATGAAACAGACTTTCATGCGTGGACACAACACCAGGCCGCATTGTTGCGCCAGGAAGACTTTGCTGAGTTGGACCTAAACAATCTGATTGAGGAGATCGAAAGCTTGGGCAAAAGCCAGCAAAATGAAGTCAAAAGTCGGTTGCGCGTACTCATCATGCATCTCCTCAAATGGCAGATTCAACCCATGCATCGCTCGGCCAGTTGGCGCAATACGATCAATGTGCAGCGGTTAGATTTGCAGGATGTGTTAGACGAAAATCCCAGTCTACGGACGCGCCTTGCAGAATTTGTGGCCTATGCCTACCCGCGGGCGATTCGCGATGCTGTGCAGGAAACTGGTTTGGCAGCGACAACCTTTCCGCAAACGTCGCCTTATACAGAGGAACAGGTGCTCGATGAAAATTTCTGGCCCGCTGATGAAATTGCTTATTGATCGATAAGCTTCCGGCAAAGTAACGATTACGCCAACGTTAAATTCGTGTTGAATGAATTCAACACCTGCGACGGGAAATGTGTTTAAACACGTTTGCTATCCCAGGCTCTGCATGAATTCAGAGCAGCAGATGATGAAATTTAAGGTTGTTGTACGCTTCAGGCATCAGCTTTCACCCTTGGGCGCGTTCCTGGCTGAATCGTTACCCGACAAGCTTGAAATTATAGAATCATGCAGAGAGGGCCAATCGTGTGTTAGTTGCGCACGACTGGCCCTCTCTGTTCTTTACTTTCTGTGAGTGACCAGTAATAGCTACGGTGCGGCCACAGGATCGGCATAGGTAAAGATCGCACTGGCCTGGACAGTGAAATCATTGGTCGCCACCAGCACGATCACCGGGCCGGCAGGAATGGGATCGCCATTGGGCCAGGTGCGCGGCAGAGTGAGTACGCCCCTGTAGTCACCCGCCGCATCCGTCGTCAGAATGACATAGTGCTCTGGATTTGCACCAGGATCAATCGCACCGTCAAACGCGCCGAGATAGACATAGACCGACGTATTGGCCGGGAAGCCGCCGCCGCCGATCGCCACCTGCGTATTGGCGCTGCCCGTAACTGGCGTCAACTCGACATGGGGCAACGGGGTAGATGTCGGCGTCGCAGTGGGCGACAGTGGCAACGGGGTCACCGTGGCGGTGGCTGTTGCTACGAGTGTGGCTGTCGCGGTAGCTGTCGCCGCATCGGTTGGTGTCACAGTGGCTGTCACTGTAGCCGTAGCCGTAGCAGTCGCCGTCGGTGTTACCGTAGGCGCGGTCGTGCGGTAGGTGAAGAGCACACTCGCCTGGGCGGTAAAATCTTCGGTTGCCACCAGCAGCACAAGCTGACCGGCCGTTATGGGCGAGCCATCGGGCCAAGTGGCGGGCATAGAAAAAGTCACCGCATAGTCGCCATTGCCGTCGGTCATAGTCGTTGCATACACATACGGTGCAGCTACCGCCGCGGCATTGACCAATGCCCCCAGATGTACATTCACAGTTGTGTTCGCCGGGAAGCCGCCACCGGTCACTGTCACGGCTGTTCCTGCATCACCGGCAGGCGGGTTGATGGTGGCGAAAGGTACAGACGTTGCGGTAGCCGTCGCGGTGGGTGTGGGCGGCACGGTGGGCACAGGCGTGGCCGTTGGCGGGACAGTTGCCGTCGCGGGGGGTGGCACGGTGGGTACGGGCGTAGCCGTGGCGGGCACAGTTGCTGTCACGCTAGGAATGGGCGTCCAGGTCGGCGTCGAAATCGGCGTCGCCGTGGCGCTGATGCGTCGCCAACTGAATTCTACCCCCGCGCCACCGGTTCGCTCATAGTATTCAATGCGGAGCCGATAGTCGTCATTGCCTAGCTGCCGATCCACCGCATATTCCACATTCGACAAGCCATCGTGCCACTCATCCAAAATCAATTCATCATCCAGGTAAACCCGAATGCCATCATCGGCACGCGCCGAGAAGCGGTAGAGGCCGGCATCCAAATCAAGGGTGCGGGTCCAGCGCACAGAAAAATTATCGCTGGGCAAGCGGCCGTCCGGCGCGCCGCTGCCCCAGTTGAAGTCAATTTCCTCATCATTGCGCGTGAATGTCGAGTTGCCTTCTAGCCGCCGATTGGCCCAATATTCACCGCGCCAATCGGGATAGTTGCCCGCTGCATCTGTGCGCTCCCAACGCAAGCGGATGCTGGCGCTTCCAGTATTGTCATAATATTCGACGCGCAGCGAATGGTTCCCCGTGCCCAAGCGGCGCTCGGCCGTGTGGGTCACAGCCGAACTGTCCTGCCACTTGTCGATCACCAGATCACCATCGATCCAGACGCGCACGCCGTCATCGCTGGCGGCAGAGAAGCGATAGGTGCCTTGGCTAAAGTAGACTGCGCGCGTCCAACGCACCGCAAAGCGATCATTGGGAATGCCCGCGCCGGGTGAACCGCGCCCCCAATCAAAGTCAACCGCCGTGTCGTTGCGCACGAAGATGGGCGGATAGAGCAGCGCCACATTGTTGTAATATTCACCGCGCCACTCGCTAATGCCGGGCACAGGGGTGGAAAGGGGTGTCGGCGTGGGTGTGGTAGGCGCGATTGGCGTTTCTACCACGGGCGCGCTGCCTGTGTAATCAGTAAACCGCGCTGCCAGCCAACCCTGGACGCCATTGGCTAAACGCACAAAAAGCCAGTCACCACCAATGTTGCGCCCAAGCACGGTTACCCCTGTCCTGGCGGGCAAGGCCTGGATCACCGGAAACAGGGTTGCGGGGCCGGCGCGCAAATTTAAGCCCGCACTGATCACCAGCGCAAAATTCGCCGGGCGCGGGGTCGGTGTAAAGAATGGCGTAGGTGTGCGCGTGGCAACAGGCGTTTGGCTGGCCGTCAGCGTAGGCAAGGGTGTTGGGGTTGCCGCCGCAGTAGGTGTGTCCGTTACGGTCAGGGTTGGCATGGCTGTCGGCATGGCCGTCGCCACCGCCACCATAAAGAGGGCCGTTGCTTGGGCACCCGTCGTATTGGACGTGAGCACCACAGTCACAATCGGTTCATCATTGCGCTCGAGATCAAGTGGCAAGCGGAAGGAGGCATTTAAGCGCCCTTCCGTGGTGGCTGTATCCGCAAAAATCGTCGTCGTCACGGAGACGCTGGCTTGGACGGATACGAGACTGATGGTCACCACATCCGCTGGCTGCCAACCTGCGCTGGAGAGAAAAATGGTGGTCCCTGGCCGCGCACTGGCGGGGGCCAATGCGACCACGGGCACAGTCTGCGGTGGCGACGTGGGCACTGGTGTCGCCTCTTCGGCGGCAATGGGAATGCAGCCGCTCAATAGCAATAGAAGCAGCATTAACAGCAACAAGCACGACCAGCGCGGTTGCCGCGCCGGTCGATGCCGTAAAAATAAAGCGGGAGACGTTTGTGGCGTATTCATAAAATATCCTTCGTTTAAGCACAGTCTGTATCGTGAATCGTACGCCAGCGTTAAATTCGTGTTGAATGAATTCAACACCTGCGACGGCAAACGTGTTTAAACACGTTTCCTATCCCAGGCGCTCAATTCATGCAGCGCAGCAGGTGATGAAATTTAACCTTGTCGTACTATACATAGTGACTAGAAATCCCAATGATATTTTATTGGACGGTTTAGCGCAGCGCCATGTTCCCAAAAAGGCGGAGACGTTGGGGAGCGGTAATCCTGTAGACAATGGATACGAAGCGGAAGTAACGGAAACAGCAAACGAACTGCGAATCAAACGGCTGCATTAACAATTTGGCCGCTTGATTCGCAATCCAAGTATAGTAGATCCCAGCGTAAATAAGGTACCCTATTTTTACCATGATGTACACGAGTAACGTGCCTGATTAACTGCCGTGGTATCTACGCCCAACTGTACTAGGTGAGCGAACACAAAACAGATTACGCGTCTTGGCTGCTATCGGGCTGTTGCAAGGTGGCCTTGACATGCCCAAAAGGCGAGGACGACTTGGCGGGCTTGCTGGGTTGCTGAATCAGATTCTCGTTAATTGCCTTGATGATCGCCGCATAATTTTCGGCGAATTGCTTACCCGTATCTTGTTCATCTTTATCGTCTTTGTGATTGATCGATTTAAGGGTCAATTTAAGCGCGGCCTGAATAGCTTGCACAACAATTTGTTCTTCCATGGAAAGTATCTCCTGGGTCGCTAATAAAACATTTACAGAATTTACAATAACAAAACCACACATCCCACCGGTTGCACCAGTGCGGCGTGTGCCCCGGCATACCTTGTTGCGGCCAGCGTGATTTTACGAGGCCGCAGCGCCTCACCTATGCACAATCCACCGTAAAACCGCGTGTGGATCAGTAGATAATCGCGCAAACCGACCCATCCGTCAAGTGGCAACGATCTCACGATCTCACGGATGCGCTGGGTGCATTGCAATTTTTTGGCAGGCAAGCATGGCACAACTTAGCCCCAAAGTACATGACAGCCGCTCCCATCGTCTTATTAAGTAAATTGAAAGGTATCTACATATTTAGTATACTATTTACGTAGCAACTTTCGATCCTGCCCATTCGCCCAAGCTACCTACATAGCGTCCATCCCGTCGCCCTCAGGGAAGGTTTTCACCCACGCAACCCTGCACAGCCGACCACGAGGTCGGCGCGTGTGGGGTTTTTGATTATTGGGAGTGATGACGCAGGAAAGGCACAAAATTTTAAGGGAGAAGAGCAAAGCTTGTCACGCACTCGTCGCGTAGTTCGCGACGAGTGCGTGACAAGCTAATAATCATCAACATAGGAGATTAGTAATGGAGCGCTACGAAAGTCGTTAACTGATGTTGCAGTACTGGCAACATGTCGCCGCCAAGATTGGATTACCTCTGGCAACTGAGCCAGGGGGAAGAAATATCTTCAATCCAATCTGGAGGCGACTTATGGCACACTGGGGCAAAAAAGAAGTAA
>DAOTTR010000202.1:0-11927 GCA_034437715.1 Caldilineaceae bacterium | reverse complement strand
CCCGGCTCATCGCCGATCCCAGCCAGCCCGACGCGCCAGTAAGGATCGCGACTTTGCCTTGTAAATTAAATAGATCTTGCACAGAGCGTTCGTTGTTAGCCATGTTGGTTCACTTTCATGTTTCATGAATGATTGGTTTAGGCGTTATGCAGTTGCCTGGGAACGCCGGCATCCTGCCGGCCTGCCCCCAGCAATGGCAACACTGCCAACTGCGTAACGCCTATGGTTATTAGCCTTAGCGTTGTTCCTCAATAAATTCGGGCGCATTCCGGGATAGAACCAGATCTATTCGCTTCCTTGCCACCTCTCTTGGTTCTATCCCGGAATGCTATTATGACAGATATCTTGTCTATTCGGGAACACTTTTATTGATGATGGATGATTGATTATCAAAAAAGTCTTTGTCAAAGGGATAGAGTTTGCGCCCCAACTTGGTATAGTTGAGCGTACCCGTGTCGGCGCTGTGAACACTCGGTTCGGAGACGACATGGATCGCGCCGGCCCACGGCTCGAAGGCTGCGCGGAAGTGGGCCGCCGACTTGACCGCAATATAGCGCATCTGCTTGGGATCCAGCCCCAGCGTGCGCGCAAAGGCCGTATCAAACGGTTGATCGCGCCCGTTGGTCAGGATCACATGCAGGCTGCCCTGGCGAATATGCGCGGATGGGCCCATGCTTGTTTCTAGCCCGGCATACATGGGGCCATCGTAGAAAAAGCGTCCATCGGAGAGTGCCATCACCGCGACCGTCATCGGTACCGGTGTGCCCTGCAACGGCGACGACTTGGCCCCTACAGCCAAGGTGATCGTCGCGCCAACCCCGGCTTGGAAACAAGCTTCCACGGCTTCGGGATCGACAATGTAGAGGACACACGCGTCTTCCAAACCGGCCTCGACAAAGGTACGCAACAGACCTGTGCTGTCGCCCGGCGAACCACCACCCGGATTGTCATTACGGTCGGCAAAGATAACGGGATAGCGCCCTGCCTGTTGCGCTGTTTGCAAGGCTTCGGCAGTGCTCGGCATATGCAATTGCCAATCGGCGCGCCGTTCCCAGATCCACGCGCCCAGTTCATCGGCATAGCGTTGTGCCAAGGCCTGATCATTATCGGTGACAATGTAGACCGACGAGCCCATATCCGGCACATCGGACAGGGCGAAACCGGTGGCAATCGAGCCGCAGATCACGCCGGGTTGGGCTTCGATGCGGTGCAACTCGACAATTGCTTCCCGCATGGGCGAGTGGGCCGTCACCTGATTCATGCCCCAGATCATGGGAATTTGGTGCAAAGCCATGGTGGGGCGCAAGCCTTCGTTGAGCATGCGCATGAGCACATCGGCACATTCACGCCCACGCGCCGCCATGTCCACCTCGGGATAGGTTTCGCGCCCGATGAGCACGTCGGCCATTTCGACCATCTGCTGGGAGATGCTGGAATGAATGTCCAATTGCACCACAATCGGCACAGTCGGCCCAACCAGCTTGCGCACAGCGGCCAAAATATAGCCTTCGCCGTCATCAATGCCCTCGCCCACCATCGCTCCGTGCAGCTCGAGCAGTACTCCATCGACGGGCCCAGCCGCGGCAATGCCGGCCAGCATCTCATCCAGCACCCGATCAAAGACCGCGCGCGGGGCTGGTGCACTGGGGTGCGCTTCGGCAAAAATCGTCGGAATCAATTCAAAACCGTACGCATCGGCCCCCGCAATAAAGCCGCCCACGGGCGTATTCGTGCCGCGAAACTTTTCGATCTGGGCCGGACCGCGCACGTCGCCAAAGCGCTCAAAGAAACTTTCCCAGGTGGTAGGAACAGGGGTAAAGGTACTGGACTCGTGATCAATACAGCCCATGACAATACGCATAGGAGTGCTACCTTTCTATAGCGGGCTTGGGTTATAATTGGCTAGACCCGTACTGAAACCATCGATTCAATCAAAAGGAACGCTCTTGACACTACAAAAAGCATTACCGATTATTACCTCGATTGTGATCATTCTGATTGTCGCCCTGTTGCGCGAACGTTCACGCACCTTGGCGGCCATTTTTGGCACCATGCCGATCAACATGCCCCTGGTGATGTGGATCGTGTGGAGCACGCCGGATACCAATCAAACCGCCATGGTAGGATTTGTCCGTTCGCTGATCATCGGCATGGTGCCAACCTTGTTGTGGTTGGCAATTGTCTTTATCGCCTTGCGCGCCGGTTGGGGGTTATTATCCGCGCTGCTCTCTGGCTATGTTGCCTGGGGGATTTTATTGGCCGTGGCCATCCAAGTGGGTCTATTGCGCATCAATCAATAGGCTAGGCGGTGGCACAACCCATCAAGGATATCAAGTATGTTGTGCCACCGCCCATCACATATCGGCGGTTACCCAATCGGGGAATTTCTCATGCAAGGTGCGTTTTGCGGTCTGATATTCTTCCTCGGTAAAGCACTGATAGGGCGAAAGCAAACGCATGGGCATTTCTTCAAAGCCGCCCAATCGTACCAGCATTTTGTCATACGCGCCATCAATCCGGCCTTGCGCCAACAGCGGCCCTAGCAGGCCGTGCAGCATGTCGTGATTTTCTTTTTGCAAGCGGAAGAGTTCATCCAAGCGGCCATGGATGCCAGCAGCAAAGAGCGCCTTGACCTTGTGCGGCGACATGGGGCCAAAGGAGGAGAGGATCGAACATTCGCCATAGAAACAACCGTGGCAAAAGCCCTCTTCGCCCAGGAAGTGTTGCAATTCGGGGGCTTGTTGCACCAAGCTGACCGCCCGCGCCAGGCCACCACCCGTATTTTTGGTGGCGACAAGATTGGGCACAGCATCGATCAAGCGGCGATAGTCGGCAGCTTCCAATACGCGCTTGGTGCGCGGCAAGTTATAGTGCAGAAATTGGGCATCGGGAAAGGTGCCACAGACATCGGTGAAAAAGGTCATCAATTCGGTGTCGTTGAGTGCCGCCCAGGATGGCAACGAGATCTGAAAGACGCGAAAGCCAATGGCATAGGCATATTGGATGCGCTCGACAATCGTTGCCGTCGAGAGACCAATCACACCGACCATGGGATGCACAGCGGGGCCGCGGGTTTCTTCGTAGAAAATTTGTACAATGCGTTGAAAGCGCGGCGTATCGACCGCATAGCCTTCGCCCGCCGTGCCAAAGATGTAGAGATGATTGAAATGTTGCACCGTGTGGCGAATCTCGCCGCGGAAAACCTCTTCGAGCAACTGCTCTTTTTCATCCCAGGGAATTTCACACGAAACCAAAATCGCTTGTGGATAACGAGCCACGGTAGCATCCTTTATTTTGCTGATGAGTTTACATTTTCGTTGAGACGTTTAGGGCAGCGCAACCCTAATAGTCTTGCGCGACGGTTCGTTTAGGCGAAGACTGGTTCCGCTGGCGCGTTGTGAATGGGCAACACGCCCGAGCGATACTCGGCCTCCCAGCGCTTGACGGCCTCTTCGACAAATTGTTCAACGGGCTGCGTAATACCCTCGGCTTTGAGCAATTCGGGAATCCATTTTTTGCCATAGGCGACATGCGTGCGCTCATCGGCCATATCATAGTTGATGTACTGAATCGAAAGTTGATCGTTATAGGCTTGATAAGCCTTGATGCTCTCGTGGCGATAGGGGAAAGCGTGGACCTCGTTACCCATGGTCAACATGGTATATTGCAACGCGGCGTCGTATTGGCTGCGCCAGGCATAGATCAGCGTATTCTGGGGCACGGTGGTGTAGTCCAGGCCATGTTGTGCCATCCACTCGATGCCTAGTTTGCAATGGCGCGTCTCGTCATAGAGATGGCGCGCGCTGTCATAGGTAAATTCCCACGGCATCTGCGGCGAAAGATAGATGACCAACGCCACGGTTTCGGCGGCCAGCATCTCCTGGCTATAACTTTCAAATTCTAACTGGCGACGTGTTGTAATATTTTGGTCGCGGATCACCTGACCCGCCTTGCGGTTGACCAGGCTAAAGCGGTCGTCACGCGCGGCTTGGCGCGGCGCGACAAAGGGATGACGAGTGGTGGGTGGCGCAGGCGCGGCAATTCGCGCATGGCGACCGGTGACACCGCCCGCCGCGGCCAGCAGATCGGCAATATACCGCTCCCATTCGCCCACCGGATGATCGGCCAGGGCTTGCTCTGCCCACTGCACCTGATCATCTTCATCGATCAAAATATGCTTGAAGGCGTAGAGCGTGGGCGCGTCGGGATTGGCAAAGGTCTGGTTGATGTGCCAGCGATAGGCCGCGGCCAGCGCCGGTTTGATCACACGGAAGAGGCCCGCCAGCAGATCGCGCTCGTTGGGCGCGTGGATCGCCTCGGCCATGAGCAGTTCCAGGGCGTCATCCTCGGGCGGACGAAAGGCAGGGGTTTGTATCTCGCGCAGGCGCTGGTAGAGATGCTGCACATGTTGCGAATCTTCCCAGAGCAGGCGGCCCATGGCAAGCTTGAGTTCCATCTTGGCTGTGGCGGGTAGCCAACCGGCCAGAATGCGCAGCGTTTCATATTCGATAAAGCGATAGCGGTTGAGCAAGCGCTTATTTGTCTCGAAATCGATCTGTTCTTTGGGTGCTATTGTTTGCATTGTCATCGTACCTTTTTATCAACTTTTCACATCAACTTTTCACTAGGGAGCAGAAAGTTCCTTTCCCACTTCGTCAGTAGGATACTGTTGGTTCTACCATTGCTAGTCACATACTCTCCCTTGATTATATGCGCAAGAGAATGGGGTCACAAACCCACAGCAAATCATAATCCCCGGCGTGTCGCTTCGTGGATCAATTCGCTAACGCTAAAATATCGGCAGCTTCGATGCGCGCCACGGTGCGCCCGTCGACCATACGCTGCACGGCGTTGGCATCCTTG
Organism: Caldilineaceae bacterium; assembly: GCA_034437715.1. GTDB lineage: Bacteria > Chloroflexota > Anaerolineae > Caldilineales > Caldilineaceae > JAHBVH01. The sequence continues at coordinate 7,064 of DAOTTR010000202.1, read as the reverse complement.
AAGCCGCTGCCCGTCAACCAGCAGGCCACCCGTTCGTTGCTACCCAGCCGACCGAGCATAAGATCGGTCTGGATGGCGGCCAGCGTGATGGCTGCGGCTGGCTCGACAAAGAGACCTTCGCGGCTGGCCAGTTCAGCCTGGGGTTGATAAGTGGCATCGTCAGGCACAGAGACGGCCCAACCGCCTGATTCGCGCACGGCTTGCAGCGCCAGATCGCCATCGGGTGGGGCGGTGAGTTGGATGCCGGAAATATTGCTCAGGCAGTTTGGGATCGATTGTACCGTAGACCCGGCTTGCCACGCTTGGGTGATGGCGTCACAACCGGCAGCCTGCACCGCCACCATACGCGGCAGATGATCAATCCAACCTGCCGCTTTGGCTTCGACAAAGCCTTTCCACGACGCGCTGATCAGCCCGCCACCGCCAGCGGGCACGTAGATCGCGTCGGGAATGTCGCCCTGCAACTGGGTACAGACTTCGTAGGCAATCGTCTTGACCCCTTCCATGGCGTGCGGACTAAAGGCGCGCGCCGTCACCAGCATCTGCCAGTTGTTGGCCGTACAGACTTGGCGAATGTTGGCCCACGTTGCTTTTTCCACCACCGGATCATAGCCCAGCCGCGCCACCGACCACGCTTGGGGTCCATAGGCCAGGATCTGGGCGATCTTGGCCTGGGCATACTTTTCCAAGGTAAAGAGATAACCAGGAATGCCAGCCCGCGCGCCGTAGGCTGCAATTGCCGCGCCCGCATTGCCCGACGAGGTGGCCGCCCACGCTGTCTTGCCCAGTTCCAACAAGCGCGACACCCCCACGGCGGCAATGCGATCTTTGTAGGAACCCGTCGGGTTGGCGCTCTCCATTTTGAAGTAGAGCGCCGCCAATCCCAGGTCGCGCACCAATTGCGCTGAGCACAACAGCGGCGTGTTGCCCTCGCCCAGGCTGACGGCATTGGCCGGATCGTGCAGGGGCAAGCGCGCAGCATAACGCCAGATGCCGGACCGCGTTTCATCAACAGTAAGCTCGGTGGCTGGATAGACGATCTCCAGCGTTGCGCCACAGACCGGACAATTGTTCAAATCAGCGTCGGCACCTTGCCAATCGCACGCGGTGCAAGCGAGAGCAAACATAGTACGATGACTCCTTGTAACGGCAGATGGTAATATAGTGTTGAATGAATTCAACACCTGCGACGGGAAACGTGTTTAAACACGTTTTCTATCCCAGGCTCTGAATTCATTCAGAGTAGCAGGTGATGAAATTTAACGCTGTCGTACTACCAAGCCAACCCCCACCTTTTGGTACAGGGTACACCTGCTCGTAAGGTGCAGCCACCCTCCCCCTAACCTTTACCCACATCTATGGGTACTAGTAGATCCCGGCGTAAATAAGGCACCCTACTTTGACCATGATGTACGCGAGTAACGTGCCTGATTAACTGCCGTGGTATCTACGCCCAACTGTACTAGGGAGGGCGTGCGTGCCGGGGAGTGGGTGCCCGCTGGGCGCGGGAGGGGTTATATTGCATTAATAAACGACCTTTTTGGGAAACCAGAGATCCTTGGGATTGCCCGGATATTGCTCAAGCGCCGCCTCATCGAGTTCGATGCCCAACCCCGGCTTGGTCGGCAGGGGGATGTAGCCATTCTGAACCCGCAACGGTTCTTTGACCAGTTGTTCACCCACTGTGCGCGAGTGGACCGATTCGGTGATGAGAAAGTTGGGCGTACACGCGGCAAATTGCACCACGGCGGCCAACGAAACCGGCCCATTCGGGTTATGCGGCGCAACGGTAACCCCACACGGTTCGGCCATGGCCGCGATCTTGCGTAGCTCCAGAATGCCACCGGCATGGCAGATGTCAGGCTGGATTACATCCACCAGGCGATCGGTGAGCAGGGGCCAGAAGCCCCAACGCGTGTAGTAACGTTCGCCCACAGCCAGCGGCACATTGACTTCGGCGCGCACACGCGCCAGCATCTCGTTGCCATCCGACGGCACCGGCTCTTCTAGAAAAAGCAGATCAAAGGGTTCCAGCGCCCGCGCAATTTTGATCGCAGCTTGGGGGCCAAAGCGCCAGTGACCATCGACGGCAATGTCGGCTTTGGGGCCAACCGCTTCGCGCGCCGCCCGGATGCAACGCACGGCGAAATCCAAGCCATCGGGCGAGATCGTGAAATATTCGTCGCGAAATGGGTCAAATTTCAAGCCGGTAAAGCCTAGCTTTTCGACGGCATAGGCCGAAGCTTCGCCACACTGTTCGGGCGTTTCGTAGGGGCCGGGCCAGGTGTAGGCGCGAATCGCCTCGCGCACAGGCCCGCCCCATAATTGATAGATCGGCACGTTGAGCACCTTGCCGGTGATATCCCACATCGCTTGTTCCAGCCCACTGATCGCGGTGAAATCGGTGACGCCCTTCCAACACGAGGTCATGTGCCACTTGCGCCAGTGATGTTCAATCGTCAGGGGACTCTGGCCGATGAGCAGGCGCGACAGTTCCTGGATCGCGCCGATGACCGATAACTCTTTGCCTTCCAGCGTCGCCTCGCCCACACCTTCCACGCCTTCGTCGGTGTAAATTTTGACAAAGACATAGTTGCTGTCGCCAAAATCGACCATAAAGGTCTTGATATCCGTAATTTTCATAATTTCTTGTATACCTGATTCCTAATTGGGTAGTTGTTCCCACTGCTGGTTGCGTGCTGCTTCTCATGCCTATTGTACCCATTCTTGAATCGGCTGTCGAACGCCCAAAATCGCGCCCACCCAAGATGCACCATAAAGTGGCTGCAATGCCTAGCAAACTTATCGATTGCACAAAGTCGCGGGATGGGGTACAATTTTTGCATCTTCTGGTATACGTCCGGTTAGCAGTACGAGCGTTGACAAATAATCTGCGCGTTGGGCTGTTTAACGGACGCAGCCTTGTCCTCTACGTTTATTATCAAGCACCATCTCTATCACCTACACGATCCTGAGGAGACACTGATCTATGAACTCATCCTATTTGCTCAACCGGCGTGAGATGCTCAAAGCGCTGGGGTTGTTGGGGACGGGGGCCGCGCTGGCGGCTTGTGGACCAACCGGCGCGCCACCGGCTGCCAGCACGCCCACCGCAGCCGCCACCGCCGCAGACACAATTCCCGCGGCCAGCACCGGCAGCCAGAAGTATGCAGGCAAGACGCTGCGCATGTTGACGCAAGCCGGGGCCGATTATGAAGCGCCCTTCCGCGCCTGGGCCGCCGAGTTTACCGCCGAAACCGGGGCCGCTGTGGAATTTGAGTTTGCGCCGTGGGAGCAATTGATGCCCAAGGTGCAAGCGGATCTCGCCTCTGGTTCACCCCAATTCGATCTCTTCTGCAACGACATCGAATTTCAGTACACCATCTGGCCCAATCTTGAACCGATCAATGACTTCATCACCAGCAGCGGCTACGACATGGAAGGCTTCTTCGAGCCAATTTACAAATATGGCGAAGGCATTGCCGGCAACACCGGCGTGCGCTATGGCTTGCCGATTGTCTCGGGCGTCTCGTTGATCTTCTATCGCAAAGACCTGATCAGCGCCTTCCCCACCACCTGGGCTGAGTATGAAACCGTGCTGGCCGCTAATACCAATGATACGATGAAGGGGCTTTCCTTTGCAGGCACCACCGCCCAATTGATCAAGCTCTTCCTGGCGCGCTATTGGTCACAGGGCGATGCGCTGTTGACGCCCGATTGGCAGCCGCTGATCAACAGCGAAAAAGGGCTGAAGGCGATGACGATGCTCAAGGATCACATGACCAAGTATACGCCCGCAGGCATCCTCGCCTGGGACAACCCCGAGGCGGCGAACGCCTTTGTGGCGGGCGATGTGGCGGTCTACGAAGGGTGGGGCGGCTTTATTTTGCCCAGCCTCAATGATCCGGCCAAATCCAAGGTGGTGGACCAGTGGGCGATTGCCCCCTATCCCGAAAATGGTACGGGTAACTTTGTCCAGCACAACGTGGTGATGATGAACACCTCGCAGAACAAAGAAGTAGCGTTCGAGTTGATGGCCTATCTGACCCAGAGCGACAAGGTCAAAGACGGTGCGCTGAACTATGGCATTACGCCGGCACGCAAACCCATTTTCAGCGATCCCGATGTGCTCGCCGCCCTACCCTATATGACCGACTATGCCGCCGTGCTCGATCGTGGTCGCCCCTTTGCGCCCGGCGTGCCCCAGTGGCTCGAAATGTTTATTGCTATCGGCGAAGGCGCGTCCAAGGTGCTATCGGATCAAGCCGAACCCCAAGCCGCACTAGATGAGATCGCAACCAAGTGGGAAGAACTGTTTGTGCAGAATCCGTTGGAATTTGACTATAGTGAGTAACAAGATGGTAGAGACGCAAGATTTTGCGTCTCTACCATCTGCACCGAACCAAAACTGATCATGGCTCAATCAACTGTTGTTGTGCAAAACCATAGCCGCGAACGACGCATGTCCTTGCTTTTCATGGCACCGGCTGTGCTTTTCTTATTGTTTACATCGGTCTATCCACTGCTCTACAGCCTGCGCCTAAGCTTTTTTTCGTGGAATATGTCGGTACCCAACAGCCAACCGGTTTATATCGGGCTGGCCAATTATACGCGCCTCTTTAGCGACGCCAACTTTCTCTCTAGCGTGCGTATCACCTTGATCTTCGTCGCCGCCTCGGTGACACTAGAATTTCTATTGGGCATGGCTTTGGCGCTGCTGGCGACCTCGAATCTCAAGCTCATGGGCGTGATCCGCACGGTGTTGCTGATCCCGCTGATGATGACGCCGGTGGTGGTCGGGGTGCTCTGGCGCACGCTCTATCACAGCAGTTACGGCGCGATCAATTTCTTTCTCAATCTGGTCGGCATTGCCTCACAGCCCTTTGTGGGCGATCCCAAACAGGCGCTGGCCTCGGTAATTGTGGTTGAGATCTGGCAACAACTGCCGGTGGTCGTCTTTATTCTGGCCGCCGGTATTCAATCACTGCCGGTCGATCTCTACAAAGCGGCACGGGTCGATGGTGCGTCGGCGTGGCAGATCTTTCGCGAGATCACGTTGCCGCTGCTGCGTCCGGTGATTCTGGTTGTGCTCTTGCTGCGCATTATGGATGCCTTCCGCGTCTTTGATATTATCTGGACGCTCACTTTTGGCGGACCAGGACGCACCACCGAATTGCTCTCGATGATGATCTACAAAAGCGGGCTGCAATTCTTTCAAATCGGCCAAGCCAGCGCCATGTCGTGGCTCTTTTTGCTGGTCATTTTCTTTATTTCGATCTTTTTCATTCGCCAATTGCAACGAAGAAATCGCTAGACATTGCGTCTGCTACGCCAGGATCTGGCAATGTAAGGGAAGATTATCGGTTTGGTTATATTGGTAACGCCTCTAAAATAGGAAGAAGCTCACGATGAATACAGATTCAAGGAACGCGACGGATGGACTCGCAGGCCAGGTTGCTATCGTTACAGGTGGAGGGCGCGGGCTGGGACGCGCCTTTGCTCAGTCACTCGCGGCGGCCGGGGCAAAGGTGGCGCTTACAGCCAGAACCGCAAGCCAACTGAGCGAAACGATCGCTCTGATCGAGGAGGCAGGCGGCACAGCCATCGCGTTCACAGCCGATGTGATCGACCGGCCTGCAATGGAACAGGTGATGACAGAAGTTGAGGAACAGCTTGGGCCAGTCGATATTCTCGTGAACAATGCAGCTGTAATCACGCCCCTGGGACAAGATTGGGAAGTTGATCCAGATGAGTGGTGGCGCGCCCTGGAAATTAATGTACGCGGACCCTTTCTCTGTACACAAATGCTGCTGCCGCGCATGATAGCCCGCCGCAAGGGTCGCATTGTCAATATCTCTAGTGGCGCTGCCCATGGATTTAATCCGAACGTCTATCCCTATGCCATCGCCTACTGTACCTCCAAAGCTGCGCTTGATCGGATGACGAACTTGCTGGCCGTATCTGTCAAGGAATATGGAATTAGCATCTTTTCCCTCGCCCCTGGTGGTCCTACTGCCATGATTGAAATTGTGGCCACATCGCCTAATGTACCACAGGAAGTGAACGTTCTGTTTCGAGAGGCTCTGGCAGAAGGCTCGGGGATCGCTGAGAGTGTACAAATGCTCATGTTCTTAGTCTCTGGCCACGCCGACCATCTCACGGGGCGCCATGTCAGCGTCGCAGATTCTATGGATGATCTGCTTCGTCGAACAGAGGAAATCCTACGGGATGATCTATACACAGTTCGCCTACGTGTGTAAGCATAAAGCAAACGGAGGTCTTCTTATCCTACAGGACTTTATGCGTAGAAGTACGCTCTAACGAATTCAGGCAATCTATTTACGCACATAACTTGACACACCCTTGTTTATTCAAGCATTTGACTGATTCACTCCTATGGCAAGTTCATCAACCTACCAACGCCGCCGGATCTTCGGCAATTTTTTTCTCTACTTGATCACCCTCTTCGTGCTGGTGGTAATCGCCTTTCCCGCCTACTGGTTGATTACCACGTCGATCAAGTATGAGATCGACGCAATTGTCAGCCCGGCGATCATTCTGCCGCTGCGCGGTACGCTCGAAAATTATCGCCTGGTGCTCGGCTCGCCCGACTTGATGCGCTATTTTACGAATAGCATCACCGTGGCGCTGGTCTCGACCGGCGTGGCGATTCTGCTGGGCTCGCTGGCGGCGTATGCGCTGTCGAAAACCTATCTGGCCTTTAGCCTGCGCCAGACTACCATGATCTGGATTCTGGTAACGCGCATCTATCCACCGATCACGACGGCGATTCCCTACTTTGTGCTCATCCGCCGCCTGGGCATTGCCGACACCCACTTCGCCCTGATCCTGACCCATGTCACCTATGCGTTGCCCTTTGTGATCTGGCTCATGCTTGGCTTTTTCCAAGACATCCCCGACGATATCGAAAAGGCGGCGATTGTCGATGGCTGTTCGCTTTGGCAGCGTTTTAGCCAAGTGGTCTTGCCGCTGGGGCTGCCGGGCATTGCGGTGACGGCGATCTTCACCTTTATCTATTCGTGGAATGAATTTCTCTACGCGTC
>DAOTTR010000201.1:0-1832 GCA_034437715.1 Caldilineaceae bacterium | reverse complement strand
AGGTAGATCAATGCCGCTGCTTACAGACGGTGAGGAGAGCGATGACGGCACGCTCGATCCTGATGGAGGCCGACCCGACGGCCACAGATGAATAAGGCGCTGGGTGCCGGGTGATTTTTATCTACTTGATCATACACGCAATCGGCTGGCTTGTCGAATGCAGAAGGGAGATTGCCTATGCCATAGAATAAACCAAATATACCCAGCATGATCGAAGTGCAGGACCGAAAAGGTCCTGGCTGCACAGCCGGCTCCCTCATCGGCTGTGTGGGGAAACTTGAGGGTAATCCATTGTGTAACGACAAGGAAAAACCAGTATGAACACTGTTCCAAAACGTAGTTCTACACGACAACGAATGTCACCCATGTGGCTGGTGAGTAGTCTGGTGCTTGTCCTGACGCTGCTCGCTGGCTGCGTGCCGATCCAGCCCGCCGCCGCACCCAAAGCCATCACCCTGCGCTTTGCCGTTCCCGAAGCACCAGGGCGCACGCTCGCACCCTATGTACTCGAGTTTGTCGATCAGGTCAACACCCTCTCCAAGGGCACCCTTACCATTGAACCCGTCTGGGACCCCATGGCTGGCACGCCGGGTGGGGGCGAGGACAAGCTGATCCAAATGGTGCTCGACGGCCAATTCGACTTGGCACTTGCCAATTCACGCGCATGGGATGCCCAAAACGTGCCGAGCTTATATGCCCTGCAAGCACCGTTTCTGATTACCAATGACGCCTTGGCGGCAGCCGTCGCCACCAGTGATGTGGCGACGCGGATGCTGGAAAGCTTGTCAACGGCGGGTGCAGTCGGGTTAACCCTATGGCCGGAAGATCTGCGCCACCCCTTCTCCGTTATGCCCGATAAACCGCTCCTTGCCCCGGAAGATTTTGCCGGTTTGGTGATCCGGGCCGGTTCCTCTGTCGTGACCAATCAGATACTTGAAGCCCTGGGCGCCAGCCGCACATCAGAGGATAGTGGTTACCAGGGAGCTGAGACGGGGTTAACGCATGGATATACGTTGATGGGCAAACCCACCCCCACGGGTAATGTCACCTTCTATACTAAATTCCAGGTGCTCTTTGCCAACGGGAAGGTGTTTGCGCAACTCAGCGCTGCACAGCAGGATGTCATACGGCAGGCGGCTACGGCGGCACAAACCAAAGCGCTTGCCGAACATCTCAAAGAGGCGGACGCGGCCACCGCCTGGTGTGCCGATGGCGGCACGGTTGTGCTCGCCAGTGATGCACAAGTTTCAGCATTTGAGAAAGCGGCTCAACCCGTCTTTGATCAACTTGAACAAGATCCTATCAACGCCGAACTGATCGCGGCGATTCGTGAGCTGAAAGCCAACACCCCGCCTTCTCCAGGGGCCGCGGCCTGTGGCCCCGCAGTCACCCAACCCAATCCGGCGCCGCTGGCCTCCAGCGTCCAAGGCTCGACAAGTGATGCAACGATGGCACGTCTGCGCCTAGCCAACTGGGTTTACGGCAGCGGCGCGACCGATATGTACGTTGATGGTCAAATTGCCTTCCTGGGCAGCAACCAGCGTGAACTTGCCAACGTGTCGCTAGGCTTTCTCACGGGCTTTTTGTATCTCGACCCTGGCTTGCATCAGGTCGCCGTTGTCCCCACTGGCAAGGGGCTGGATGAGGCCATGATTGCACTGGAGGTGACCCTTGAGGTAGGGCACCGTTATACCGTGGGCGTAATGGGGCAAAAAGAGGATGCCCACTTTTCGCCGCTGGTGGTTGATGAAACGGTCGTCTTGGCCGAAGTAGGCAACCCCTCCGAGCAGAACATCATGATCTATGTGAACAATGTCGCCGGCGCCGATACC
>DAOTTR010000200.1:0-12414 GCA_034437715.1 Caldilineaceae bacterium | reverse complement strand
CAAACAGACCATTGTAGCCAAAGGTCATCGCCAGCCAACCACCCAGCAACGGTGCCAGCGTCAACACGGGGGCTAGCAGCGTATTGGTCAGACCGATATAGGTGGGCCGATCTTCCGGGGCACAAAATTCCAAAATAATGTTGAGCGACGAAACGCCATCCCCCGCCCGATAGACACCGAGCAAAACAAACGTAACGGCCAACCAGATTTGGGAAGCAGAAACCCACGCCACCAACGCGGCCAACGCCAGCGCAAAGGCTGCACACGCCAACACTGTCTTGTGGCCCCGTCGATCCCCCACGATGCCCCACAGCACATTGACAACTGCGGCGCTGCCCACCAGCACCGCAGTGAGCAAACCGACACCCGCGCCGTCGATCTGAAAACGCTCAATGCCATAGATGACATAAAACCCACTCGCCATCGTGCCCAGTTGGATCGTCGTGCGGCTGAGCAGATAGCGCAAGTAATTGCTATCTTTGCGCAGGATGGTGGGCAGTTGGCGCAAATAGCGCGTCAGCGGCATGTGCGCCTTGACGGTGGTGCTCGGTGGCTCACGCGTCAGCGGCTGGCCGATCTGGTGGTCGATGCCAGTGGTCGCGGCTCGGCTTCGCCCAAATGGCTGGCCGGGCTTGGCTATTCGCAGCCGCAAACCAGCATGGTCAAGGTGAATGTGGGCTATGCCACGCGCATCTATCGACGCAGGCCGGGTGACTTGGCGGGGGCGGAACTGCTGATGGTGGCACCTGATGCCCCACATGGCAAGCGCACTGGTCTGATTTTCCCCATTGAAGGGGATCGCTGGATCTGTACGTTGGGTGGCTGGGCTGGGGATCATCCGCCGACCGATGAGGCTGGGTTTATGGCGTTTGCCCACAGCCTGCCTGCGCCCGATATTCATCAAATGCTCACACGCCTAGAACCGATCTCAGCAATTTCTTCCTATAAGTTTCCCAGCAGTTTGCGCCGTCATTATGAGCGGATGAAGCGTTTCCCCGAGGGCTACCTGGTGCTGGGCGACGCAATCTGTAGCTTTAATCCAGTCTATGGCCAGGGGATGACCTCCGCCACGTTACAAGCGGCGGCACTAGAGGCGTTGCTGGGCAAGCGCACGACGCATGTCGGCCTGTGGCGCGACTTTTTCAAGGCAGCGGCCAGCGTGGTCGATATTCCCTGGCAACTGGCGGTGGGGGAGGATTTCCGTTTCCCAGAGACAGAGGGCAAAAAGCCCGCAGGCACTGATCTGATCAATGGCTATGTGACCAAAGTACACCGGGCCACCCATCATGATCCGGTGGTCTACACGGCTTTTCTCAAAGTGATGAACCTGATGGCCGCACCCACCAGCCTCTTTCATCCCAAGCTACTCTGGCGGGTATTACGGAATCACCCACGTAGTCAACCCGCTGTGTCTGTGCAGACACCGGAAGTTGCGTACGCCGAACTTTGATAGAAGTTAGGCTATTCCAAAAAAATAATGATCCAGTAGGGGCATGCGGTGTGGCGGGGTAAAACGATGGGTGTACACAAGCTCTCTTTGCCGCCACACCGCGTGCCCCTACGTGAATTGCATCGTTTAAATTTTGGAATAGCCTTACACACTTGGGTAGATCTATAGGGTCTTCAAGACCCTATAGGTCCCCTCTGAATCTACGCAACCCCGTAACTTCTACTTGATTCAGAAAGTACGCCCTATGCAAAAAACTGAGCTTCTCGCACGAATTCACCTGCTGCTGGCTGTGCAAACAATTGTGATCATTTTGCTTTCGATCAACCGCTTGAGTAGCCTGACCCTGGGCTATGTGGCGACCAATCAATTTTTACGTTGGGTTGATTTGAACAACATGCTCCTCTTGCCGCTGATCAGCCTGGTCGCTTTTTATCTATTGAAGGAGACGCTGGGGCAAGGTAAATCAACCGGTGCTGGGGATACGGGTAGACGCGCAGAGCAAGCAGTGGGTTTGCTCTTTGTGATCGGCATCTATTTGTTTGGTGTGGGCTATGGCAACCACGAAGTGACCAACTACTTGCACGCCTGCTTCTGCGCCACAGCGCCCGCGGGTGCGCCTTTGCCTGACGATTTCTGTCGCATTGTCATCTTTAACGACGACGAATTTTCGCACTGGATTTGGTTTGCGGGCTTTGTCCTGATCAATCTGGTATTGCTCTTGACACAAGCAATTTACCCCTATCGCGGTCTGTGGGGTGGGCGCGATAGGGGATTCTTGATCGCCAATGGGCTCTTTGTGGCGCTGGGCCTCTTTGCCAATTTGGCCTTTGAAGCGATTGGTCTGGATCTCTACGTTGTCGCCTTGCTGGCACTGCTGGCCGCTGGCCTGCGGTGGCGTTTTGGTCGCCAACCGCTTTTCCTCTATTACAATATTGCCTATTGGATTGGGCTGGTGGGCACGGCGCTCTATAAGGTGCTGGGGTAGCCCTGTGGCTTTAGCCCAGGGCGGCCATCATCGGTTCCTGTTATTCGCCCCAGATGCGGGCGCGTACGGTGGTGGCCCAGGCTGCCACCGCGTCCGCCTCGGTTTGGCTCATTGCCGTGCTGCCCTGGCCGTCGAGATAGTTCTTGTCCACATAGAGCGGCGCGTTCTGATAGAGCCAGGTGTCGAGTTGTGCCATTTCGGCATCGGTCAACCACGCGCCCTTGTTTTCGTGGGTGATGCCTTCGTCACAGTCCACCGTATCGGCATAGGCATAGCCATAGTTGAGCACCGTGAGATGGGCACAGACATTATCGCGGTCGGGCAGTTGCTCAAAGTACCACGACATCACCGTGCGACCGGTGGCGCTGGCGTGACCCGCTGCCATTTCGGCGTGGGTCACGCGTGCCCAGGCCAGGATCGCCCGTTGCCATGCTTCTCCGCTGATCGTGCCGCGGCCTGTGAAGGTCAGCGTTTCGGTGGGGGTTTCATAGACAAACGCGGCGAAGCGATTTTGAATGTCATCCCAATCCAGAGCAAAGCGCTTGCCCAACATCTCGACGATCTGGGCCATATCACAAGTGCCCAAGGTTGCGTTTTGGCTATTGTCCAGACCCAAGGTGGTACACTTGGACGGATCATCTGCACCAAATTCCTGCGGCCCTTGATAAAGTAGCGAAACCACAGATTGCTCTCCTTTGTTGTCGCTTGGGGTCACGGATGTGGCTTGGATACAGGACGTGAGCAACCAACTGCTGATCAAGATGACAGCCAGTGTCATCCACTTGGATTTTTTTGGGGAAAACATAATAGTACTCCTCTAGTTTTTGGCCTACCTTTTACCCACAAGTTGGCAGTAGGGAAGGCGTGCCGGGGACGGCCCAGCGGCTTGACGACAGTAAAAGTTAGCAAACTGGGGGAGGTTGGTTGCACCTTACGCGCAGGTGCAACCTGTACCAAAAGGAGAGGGTGGCTTGGTAATCTGCTGCTCTGAATTCATTCAGAGCAGCAGATAGAAAACGTGTTTAAACACGTTTGCCGTCGCAGGTGTTGAATTCATTCAACACGCATTTAACGTTGGCGTAGTAGTTACGTTTAGTGTACCAAGTATCTGTTTTCGTTTGCTGGATCCGTTTCTTCGACGGCCCCCAATGCCTTGAGCGCTGCCTTCTGCGCGGCACTGATCCCTGTGACGCCGGTAATCTTCATGCCAGCATACGGACCGGGTGCCTGCAAGGTTTGTAGACAGATGCCGCTGCGCAGATCCCACAGCTTGATCGCCCCGTCCCAACTGCTGCTCACCAAGATTGGTTGGGTGGGATGAAAATCGGCAGCTAAGACGGTCATCCAGTGGCCGCGCAGGGTGCGGATCAGCTCACCCGTGGCAAAGTGGCGCAGCTCGATTGTCTGTTCGGTAGTGACACAGGCCAAAATCTCGCCATCCGGGCTAAACCTTGCGCCCAATGCTTTGATACCATGCCTGTTCCAGCCCTCGATCGGTTGACCAGTGCTTGCCTCCCATTGCTTTACCGTGAAATCCCACTGCGTTGTGATGATCCGCCGACCATCGCGCGTAAAGCCGGCTGAGTAGAGCGCACATGCGTGGCCTTGTAAGCAAGCCAGCGTTTCACCGCGCGCAATAGACCACAGCCGCGCACTATAGTCTAAGCTGCCACTGACCAGGGTCTCACCATCGGGGCTAAAGGCAACCGACCCCACTTCATCCGTATGGCCGATGAGGACATGTGTGTTTTGTAACGTGGCTAGCGACCAGAGCCGAATGGTGCGGTCGGCGCTGCCCGACGCAATCAGCCTGCCATCGGGGCTAAACGCGACGGCCTTGACGGTGCCTTGGTGGTCGTGCCACGTACGCAACACTTTCCCTGTGGCGACATCCCACAAATAGATCGCATGGTCGGCCCCACCGCTGGCTAGGCGGCGGCCATCGGGGCTAAACGCCACGCTGTAAACCGGTTCGGTGTGGCCAAGCAACTGGCGTGGGGTTGTATTATAGGTGGCGTTGCATCCGGGTGAGCATTTCCACTGGCGCAGATCCCACAGCCGCACCATACCATCGGCACCACTGCTCGCCAGCCACTGCCCATCGGGGCTGATCGCCACGGCACGCACCATTTCGGCGTGCCCATTGATCTGATCAAGCAGGCGTCCTGATTGGGCATCCCATAGTTGGATTGTCCTGTCGATGCTGCCGCTCGCCAGCGCCTGACCATCGCGGCTAAAGGCGAGAAAATTGACTTCGTATTTGTGCCCGATCAAGGTGTGCAATGCATGACTGCCACGCATGTCCCATAGGCGCACGATGCGATCGGCACCGCCGCTGGCCAGTGTATGACCAGCTGGGTGGAAAGCAATCGCCCGGATAATTTGCTGGTGACCGTTGAGCGTATAGAGGCGTTCCCCCGTAACGCCGTCCCACACATGGATCGTACCATCATGCGCGCCGCTGACGAGCAGGGTGTCGTCGGGCGCAATGGCAATACATTCGATCTCGCGCACATGGCCGTGCAAGGTGCGTATCAGCGCGCCGCTGGCGGTATGCCACAGACAGACGATCTTCTCCCCGCCGCCGCCGGCGAGCATGGTGCCGTCAGCGTAAAAAGTCAGGGCCGTCACGGCATTGGCATGTTCATGTAAGGTATGCAATAGCTGGCCGTTATGCAGATCCCAAATGCGGACCGTGCCATCGCGACTGCTGCTGGCTAGCCGCCCACCATCTGGGCTAAAGGCCAGCCCATAGAGTTTGTCTTGATGGCCGAAAAATGTGTGCAATGGTTGGCCCTGTTCGGTAGACCAAACGCATACAGTAAAATCGATGCCGCCAGCCGCCACCAACTGGCCATCAGGACTGAAGACAACCGGCGTGGTGCTGTGACCTGGGTAGCGAAAAGCGTGATGCAACTGGCTATCTGCGGCGCGCCACAAGCAAAGATCACCCGCCAAGATGCCAGCCAGCAACACCTGTTTGACGGGCGTAAAGGTGAGGGCGCGCAGATCAAAGGCCAGCGTAAACGCCGATTGCGCCAGATCGGCACCTGTAAAGTTGATTGCAGCAAAGTGGGCGCGGCGCAAATCGGCTTGCCAAACCGCAAGTTGGGCAAAATTATAATCGGCGACGGGAAAGTCCAGGTGGCGGATCAAGTTGAGCAGATTGCCCGCAGCATAGCCAGCTGTGTGAGGCGCGTCGGCACGCAAATGGTCGAGCAAATGGTGAAACAAGGTTTGTATGGCGGGTTTGCCCAAGCGCACCTGGAGCCGCTCGGCAATTGGCTGGAGGTGCAGGCGTACTTGGCTTTGGCCCACATACTCCTTGGCTTGGGTCTTTAACAAAGCAAAGCGGTTGAGAAAGGTGTGTCTATCGCCACCTGGTCGCGCGCCTGGAAAGGGGTCTGCCGGCCCATGCCATGCTTTGCCCGCTCTGTGGAAGCTTTCTAATTCACGGCAGATCTGTTCGATCAAATATTCAGTGGTGTACTCGATCACAACATTCTGCATGGTAAAACCGGTGGCCTGCATTTCGAGCAGGGAACGGTGCTGAAGTGAGCGCAAGGTCTCTAGCAAGACAAGTTGTGACGGCGGCTGGCGTAGATTTTGGCGCAGGGTTACCGCGGTAACCGGCTCGCGTTCAATCGCGAGCCAGATCAAGATCTCAAGCTCCAGCGCAGTGAGGCGCGCAAACTGCTCATCAAGCACTTGGCGAATATTATCGAAAACGGGCATGCCGGCTTGTTGAAAAGCGTGTACGTCACCGGCAAAAAGCGTGACGATGGTGTTGGCGACAATTTGTAGGGCCAAGGGATTGCCCGAGTAGTGCTCGAGCAAACTCGTTGCTTCCTGGCTGGATGCGGCTAGACCATGCATTTGTAAGATCGTATGGCCGGCCTGTAAATCGAGCCCAGCCAGGAACCAACGACGCACGGCTTGCTGCTGACCAAGCAGGCGTGTCATCGCCTGTGGCTGTTCACGGCTGGTTAAGAGCAAACAACTTTGATGGTTGCTGGCACCGATGCTCTGGATCAGCTGTGTGTAGTCCGCATAGGGGAGACGCAATTCGCCAGCCTGGGATTCTGCCTGTAAAATGCTCTCCAAGTTGTCCAGCACCAACAGAATGCGCTGCTGGCGTAAAAACTCTAGCAATAGGCGTAGTTGTTCATCCAAGCGATCGGGCACGGTTGTTAAGGTTTGATGGGAAAGAATTTGCAACCATTCGCGCAAAACTTCGGCTAGTGGTGGGGCATTGAGCAGCGAGCGCCAGATGACCATATCAAACTGATCGGCCACATCTTGGACAACTTTGGCGGCCAATGTGGTCTTGCCCACACCGCCCATACCCAGCACGGCGATCAAGCGACATCGTTCCTGCACCAGCCAACGCTCCAGGGTGCTTCGTTCGAGCGTACGCCCCTGGCAGACATCGATCTTGGGCATGTCACCCCAATCGTGGCGCAGCGGGTTGCCCGCCGATTCACCGGGGGATTGGCCAGGGGATTGGCCGGGAGATTGGCCGGGAGATTGATTGGTGGCTGCAAGCTGCTGTTTTGCTTGTTGCGCTTCTTCGCGGTTGGCTGCCGCCCGATTTTCCTGGAGCTGGGCTTCCTTGCCGGGGAAGAGACTGGTGCGAATCTGCTCATAGAGCGCGGTGGTGGTGGCCTCTGGTTCTGCGTCCAACTCGACGGCGAGGATGCGGCAACAGAGCTGATATTGGGCCAAGGCAGCATTGCGTTGGCCACTGCGCGCCAATGTGCGCATGATCTGGCGGTGGGCCTCTTCACGCCACGGTTCTAATTCCAATTGGCGCGCGGCATATTGGCGCGTCAATTGGTTGTCACCAACCGTTTCGCTATAACGGGCCAACTGTTGAAAAAGCTCGACGGCGCACAGATGAAACCGTTCTTGCTTGATCCGACGCCACTCCTCAAAGGGCGCGCTGTCGTTCACGGCAAAGCCGGCCAAAAAGTCACCTCGATAGAGATCGGCAGCTTGGCGCAATGCTTGCAAGCAGCTTGGGCACTGATCCAGACGCAGGTGGGCATGGGCTGCTGCTTGATTGATCAATGTCGAGAATTCAGCGACATCCAGCGTATGTGGTGCCGCTGAATTGAATTGAAGTGTTTGGCGCGTAATCAGTAGCCAGGCAGGCGTGGCCGTCGCATCACCAATTGCCTGGCGTAATTGATGCAACGCATGGCGTAGATTGGTGCGTGCATTCTCCTCATTGTAGTCGGGCCACAAGAGGGCCGCCAATGCGCTGCGGCTATGCGCTTGCTGGCCTTCTACGATCAGGTAGGCCAGTAGCGCGCGTACTTTGTCGGTCTCAAACCGAATGGCCGGTTGATCCTGGAGCGTAATCTGAAACTGGCCTAGAAAAGTAAGGGTGAGATGTGACACGTAGCTTTTCTACCTTAAGATATATGCTTAGGTTAGGCAATCATCACGGTTATCACGGTTATCACGGTAAGGGCGGCTTTCCTCACGTTTGTTCTGATTTCCCCTCACGTTTTCCACACGATCATTTGTTATCCTGGGTTAGGATATAGCAAACAGTGTGAGATTGTACCTATTATAAACAAAATTGTTAGGTTGTGACATTACAACCGGCTTTCATCCATAGGCGACGGGCCTATGGCTATGAGCGCACGTGGAACGAACCTGCTAGCATAGTGGCTTTGCGGCTAAAGTGCAATTTTCGCGAATCTGTAAGGTATTTTTTAATGTTTGAACAGCGTCGGTACAATCCAATGACCGACTGTAATCGCCAGGAATAATGGCTAGTAGATCCCGGCGTAAATAAGGTACCCTATTTTTACCATGATGTACACGAGTAACGTGCCTGATTAACTGCCGTGGTATCTACGCCCAACTGTACTAGGAGATTCGTCCATGGCATCACTAGCCGATCAACCAGAACCATCGGAATTAGTGAGTGAATATCATTCCTTTCTTGTGCGGCTCTGGCGCGAACATGCGAACGCGCCTTGGCGGGCTTCTGTCCAATCTGTGCAAACGGGTACTGTTATGCATTTTTCCGATCTAACACGGCTTTTCGCTTTTCTGCAGGCGCAAACAGTCGATGCGTTGATCTGCACGACGACAGCGACGACAGCGACGACAGCGACGACAGCGACGACAGGGCCCCCCCAGTTGACAGATAGCACGGCGCAAGCATCGGCCAACACGCCCATCGACTAAAGCCTCCTCGCGCAATATGGGTTGCAAAGCAGCGTTCTACCCCTTTATGCTGATTGAAAAAAGCAGCGCTTAGGTTATACTGACAAGCAAGTAACGATCAGGATAACCAATGACTAAAGCGTGCTATGATATCAACCCTAGTGTCTGAACAAAACAACAAAACAACGAATGTCGAAAAGCTGCGCGGCCTGCCCTGGAGCATTGCTGGCGACACCACTGTCACGATCTTCTCTCAGTTAATCTTCTTTGGCTCCGTTTTCATTCTTTTTTTGGATAAACTGGGCCTCAACAAAACCGAGATCGGTTCACTGCTCTCGTTGATCCCCTTTGCCGGTACGCTGGCGCTCTTGATTGCTCCCGCCACCGCGCGCTTTGGCTTTAAACGCACCTTTGTAATCTTCTATGGCATCCGCAAGGTGATCACCTGTTTTCTGCTTTTCACGCCCTGGGTGGCCGCCGCTTTTGGGACGGGTGTGGCGTCGCTCTTTGTGGCCGCGATTACTGCGGGCTTTGCCCTGTGCAAGGCCACTGCCGACACCGCCGCCTATCCCTGGGTACAAGAATATATCCCCGACAGTGTGCGTGGCAAGTATTACGCCACCAGCAACCTCTTTTGTACAATTGCGAGTTTTGTGGTCGTGATTGCGGCTGGCTTTGTGATCGAACGCGCCAGTGGCTTGACTGGCTTTATGATCTTGATCAGTGCCGGCATCGTGGCTGGCTTTATTTCTGTCTGGTCCTATGCCCATGTGCCAGGCGGCGCGCCCCGCCCGGGTGCGACGGCGGCGGTTGATCTGCGCAAAGTGTTGGCAGTGGGTCGCGATCCCAACTTTCGCCGCTATATGCTGGGCGTTGGCCTGATCATTGTTGGCTTTACGCCGCTGCTCTCCTTTTTGCCGCTCTTTATGCGCCAAGTGGTCGGGTTGAGCGAAAGCAATGTGGTGCGCTTGCCAACCGGGGCATTGGCTGGGGGCTTGCTGGCTGGCTATCTGTGGGGCTGGGCGTCGGATCGCTATGGCAGCAAGCCGGTGATGATGAGTGGCTTGTTGATCCGCCTGCTCTTGCCACTGCTCTGGTTTCTGATGCCCCAGCACTCGCCCTGGAGCCTGCCCTTTGCGCTGGGCATTGCGGTGTTGCAAGGTATTGGTGATGTCGGCTGGGCGATTGGCTCGGCGCGCTTGCTCTTTGTCAATGTGGTGCCCAGTGCCCAGAGTATGGAGTATATGGCACTCTACTATGCCCTAGTGGGCATCATTTCTGGGTTGAGCCAAATGCTCGGCGGCTTGGCATTGGATGCGATGGCCGGTCTCCACGGCCAGATTGGTGCCTTTACGCTCGATCAATATACGGTGCTAATGGGGGTGGCCTTCCTGCTAACCGCGTGCAGTTTGTCGATCTTTGGCCGGGTGCGCGGCGATAGTGGCGTGAGTACCGGCCAATTTGCCGGTCTCTTTCTACATGGCAACCCGCTGCGCGCCTTTGAATCGATGATTCGCTATCACCGCGCCCAGGACGAGCGTGCCGTCGTCTTTATGACCGAGCGCCTGGGCCAGACCCAGAGCCACTTAACCGTTGATGAATTGCTGGACGCACTGCACGATCCGCGCTTCAATGTGCGCTACGAAGCGATCATCTCGGTTGCGCGCATGCGCCCAGATCCGCAACTCACCGATGCGTTGATCGGGGTGATGCGCGGTAAATCACCGGCCCTCAGTGTGATCGCGGCCTGGGCCTTGGGGAGATCGGGCGATGCGCGTGCGCTACCCCCGCTGCGCGAAGGCATGAATTCCTCTTATAAATCGATTCAGACACACTGTGCGCGTGCGCTGGCCACCTTGGGCGATCAGTCGATCATCCCCGAGTTGTTGGCGCGCCTCTACCGTGAAACCGACTATGGCCTGAAAATCGCCTATGCTTCGGCGTTGGGCAAGCTCCAGGCGAGTGAAGCCACCGATGCGATCCTGGCGTTGTTGAAACGTGCCGACGACGAAATTACCCAGAAGGAACTGGCGCTGGCGGTGGCGCGCACCGTGGCGCGTACGGTGGGCGATGAGCACTACTTTATTCAATTGTTACGCCAGTCACGTATCGAAACGGGCACAGCGCTAGCCCAGGCGCTGGCTGGCGTACGGCGCAAAGTGCGCAAACTGGTTGGCGAAAAAGGCCAGGCGCTGGCCGCGCTCGACGCGAGCAGCGATCTGTTGGCGCGCAATGATCTCGCGGGCGGTGCATTGCGTCTGCGCGATCTGATCGAAGGGTTGCCACTGGATCGCCTATCGTCGTCAGCAGCGGCTGTGCTACGCACCTGTGCCACCCAATTGGCACGTTTTGATCCGGCGCGCATCGAGTATTTGTTGTTAGTCTTACACACCTTGCACGCGATGAAGGAAGTGGATGGGGCTACAGAGAAGAAATAGCAGGGAAGAAGCAAAGCAACATGCAAAGTGAAGTCAGCGCGATGCAACCCAAACCGCCACCTGTCCCGCTATCGCGCCGCCAACTGTTGTTGCGCACGATCGGTGTCGCGGTGGGTACGCTGATGCTGGGACAAGCAAAAAAGCTGCCTGCCCAAGCTCCAGAAATCATATACATGGGTACCGATCTGAGTGACTGGACGATAACCGTGGGCGATGGCGTCTATGTGGCACCCGGCGAAGAACCGATTACCTTGGCCGATATTGAGACGATTCACTACACAACGCACAGTGAATTGCGCGCCAACCTGGATCGGCGGCCGATCATGGTCCACAATTTGATGTATAAGAAAATCATCGATCCCCGCGTACTCAACCATCAGCTCGTCTGTTCCTACGAATTTCGTTTGCCTTTTATCCCCACCAAGGGAAATCTTGATCTCAATGCGCAAACCTTGGAAGGTGGCTTGTCACTGTGGGAGGGTGTTACGGCGCGGCTGAACTATAACGTAGCCTTTCAATGGATCTTAAATCCCTATGGCGACTTTGGCGCGATTCGCGTCTGGACGGGCACTGACGGCGCACCTTGGCGCGCCGCTGGCAGCTTGCCAGTGGATACAGCCTGGCATTCCATGCAATTCATGTTGGACTATCAGGGGCAGATCGCCAGCTTGGCGATTGATGGTCAAGCCTATCCCGACGTTTTTGCCGTACATGCTGGGCTAGCGGTGTGGGGTAGTGATATTTCTGCCACAGTGGGGGCTGAAATTATTAGCATCTTCCCCGATTCAGCTGTCCCCGGTGCCCTACATATCGCCGAGTTCCGCGATTGGCACTGGGAATGGACGCCCAGCGTGCAGACGCGTACATTTCTGCCTTTTGTTGGGCAGCCTTAATCCGCTGTATTCCGGGGTGGATCAATGCTGTGCTGTCCGCCCTGGGCTAAAGCCACAGGGCTACAGAACAACGCCCCCTGAAGGGGGCTGCATCAACCAGCAGAGCCGCTTTATTCGCTAATCCTACGCCCTTTAGGCTGGGGAAGTAGTTTTCGTAGGTCAAGTTTGCAACGTGACAAGCTGCCCAATGCCGTCACACTGCCCTAGCAAAGCCTTGCGCGACGACGCTTATCCGCTTATAAACCATTCGGCAAGCTCACAGCGAAGTCGGCTGGTTTGCATGGAACGGGTCTGTCACGTACCAAACGTGACCTACAAGTGCGATTGGATTATTTAAGCCATGGTATACTAGTAGATCCCGGCGTAAATAAGGTACCCTATTTTTACCATGATGTACACGAGTAACGTGCCTGATTAACGGCCGTGGTATCTACGCCCAACTGTACTAGTAGATCCCGGCGTAAA
>DAOTTR010000199.1:0-1735 GCA_034437715.1 Caldilineaceae bacterium | reverse complement strand
TACTCCCTGCAAGAGGTGCGCAATTACGGCAAAAAGGTCCTGATCGATGCAATGGCAGCCTACTTGCAGGAGTTGGAATTGCCAGCCGATGTCCTGAATGCCTACCCGCATCAATTGAGTGGCGGCATGCGTCAACGCGTGATTGTAGCGTTGGCCACCTTTGTCCAGCCCAAGTTTGTGATTGCCGACGAACCGACGACCGCGCTCGATGTCGTGGTGCAGCGCGGTATTTTGACCATGTTGCGCAGCCTCCAGAAGAAAGCGGGTAATACCTTTGTCATGGTCTCGCACGACATGGGCGTCCACTATCAGATCACCGATCGGATGGTGATCATGTATGCCGGCAAGGTCGTCGAAATCGCCCGCACGGACGTCATCTTTGCGCGCCCCCTCCATCCGTACACCGAGATGCTCATTCGCTCCCTGCCCCGCTTGGGTGATAATGCGGAACGCGCCGGCATCACGGGTCGCCCGCCCAGTTTGTTGAATCCGCCGCGTGGATGTCGCTTTGCCGACCGCTGCTATCTGGCCGATGCGCGCTGTTCGCAAGTGCAGCCCGAGTTATTGGAACTGGAGCCGGGCCATTTTGTCGCTTGTCTGAAACGCGAACCGGGCAGCGCGATGATTACGCTAGAAGAAATGGGTGTGGCATGAGTGATAAATTTTTAGAGATCCAGGCGGTAACCAAAGTCTACCGCACCGGTGGCCTGCTTGCCTCTACCAAGTTAACTGCTGTCGATCAGGTGACGTTGGCGCTCGACAAGGGCAAAGCGCAAATCTTGAGCATTGTCGGCGAGTCCGGCTCTGGCAAAACAACATTGGCACGGATGGTGCTGCGCCTGATCCTCCCCACCAGCGGCGAAATCGTGGTCGATGGCATTCGCGCCAGTGGCACGTTGACCCGCGCGCAAGTCAAGGAATTTCGGCGCAAGGTACAGCCGATCTTTCAGAATCCTTTTGAGAGTTTTAGCGCACGCAAGACCGTCGATACCTATCTCTTTGAGACGGCGCGTAACGTTTGGGGCGCAAAGAACAAACAGGAAGCCCATGCCGCGGTGGACCAGGCGCTCGTCAACGTGGGACTTTCGGCTGAACGGGTGATTGGTCGCTATCCCAATCAATTTTCCGGCGGCGAATTGCAGCGCGTATCCGTCGCGCGCGCGATCATTCCCCATCCGGAACTGCTTGTTGCCGACGAGCCGGTCAGCATGATCGACGCCTCGTTGCGCATGAATGTGGTCAATCTGTTCAAGAAGCTGCGCGACGAATTCAACATCAACATCCTCTACATCACGCATGACCTCTCGACGGCCTACTATGTCAGCGACATGATCGCGATCATGTACCGTGGTAATATTGTCGAATATGGACCGGCGACCACCGTGCTGACCCAGCCCGCCCACCCCTACACCGAACTGCTGCTCGATTCGGTGGCCAAGATCGGCGAAAAGTGGAGCGAGCTGGTACGTATGCCGGATATGGAAACCAAAGAGTATGGCTATGTCGGCTGTAAATTTGCTGGCCGTTGCCCCTACGTGCGTGACATCTGCCGTCAGGTCAAGCCACCGCTGGTAAAAACCGAGGACGGGCGAGAAGTCCTTTGTTTTAAGCTGACGGATTATCAGGTACCATAGCCTGGCTCTTGCTTGACCCTTGTTTGCCTGCTACAATTTGAGCATAATGGCTCATGTTGAGCACAATTGATCATGATGGATCCGACGATAGAAGGGACTTG
>DAOTTR010000198.1:0-2052 GCA_034437715.1 Caldilineaceae bacterium | reverse complement strand
TCCCAACCCGGTGTCAAAAGAAAGTTCCACGCGCCGTGCGGCCAGCCGGGCAGCGACCGGTAGGCGATAAAACGCTGGCTCTGCCAGCCTTCCAGGATACTGCTAATATTTTCTGCCGGTCGCGATAGAGAAAGAGAAAACGCGCATCGGGAAAGAGGGCGCGCAGAAAGGGGATGCGCAGGGCATTCTTGGGCGTCTTTTCCAGCAAGCGCACCTGGGTTGGCTGTTCAATGGCCGGCAGATCAATCAACTGGCGACCCTGGCGATCCTGCAACTGGCGGGCAAAACGGTCATGCAGCAAGCTGCTGACCGCTGGGGTGGCATCCGCCGTGGTCAAGCGGTTGGAGGCGTAGCCATGCGCCGCCGGGTGCAGGGCGGGAATGCCCTCGATGAGCTCGTGGCTCTCTTCGCCAATCGTCCACAAGGCGGGGAAGTGGGCCAACGTCTCAAACAAGAGCGTGCTACCCGCCCTGGGCGCGCTGACAATGATCAACGGTTGCACCAGGCGCGGCGGCTGGAAATCGGCCACTTGGCGGCGCGCTGTCTTTTGGCGTTGTTTGATAAGTTGTTGATGCAGGGCTGGATTCATAATCAATTTAACCTACTTGGATAGACCATGATGGCAGTAAACAGAGATACACGTACACAAGAAATCTACCTATCAGCATTCATAGGGCTTGGTTACACAAAGGGTGTACCATGCATGAATAACCTGCGGCTTGCGTTGCGCCTGGAACGAGCATACAATGATGAATATTGCGTGGTTCACCGAAAGCTTAACCACTTGTTCTGGAGAGTTGCGATGCGCTTTTTCAACACATCGGGGCCGTGCATCCCCGAAGAACATTACACCCTGCTGCGTGAAACGCTGATGACGCAAGGCCAGCGATTGGTCGATGGTGGGCGCTTTTTTACAATCTTTGCGCCACGCCAATCGGGCAAAACGACCTACTTTCAGTTGCTCTTTCGCCGCTTGGCCCAGCAAGGCTATGTGCCGGTGTGGGTCAGCTTTGAAGGCATGAAGAGCGCTGAGCCAGCCGAATTTTACACCCTTTTCGGCCACGAATTGCAACGGGAACTGGCGCAGCATCTATCCTTAATTGAAGCAAGCATTGGCACCCCCATCCAGTTCCAGTTGTTTCTGGAACGACTGCGCGCCCAAAGTTCTCGTGTCGTGCTGGTGATCGATGAGTTTGAAAGTGTACCGGATGCGGTACTGAGTGATCTGCTGCATACGTTGCACAAAATCTACCACCGCCGTGAATATTATGCGCTCCACGCCTTGCTCTTGGTAGGTGTGAGCACGCTGGCAGAACTGGTTGTCTCATCGGCATCGCCATTTAACATTGTCGATCAATTGCAAATCCCCTACTTTACTTTTGCCGAAGTGCAAGCGTTGATCGACCAACATGTCAGTGAAACCGGTCAGGCATTTGAACCCGCCGTCATTAAGGCGATTTACGCCAACACGCAAGGGCAGCCAGGGTTGGTCAACGGTCTTTGTCAACATTTGGTTGATGTCGTTGTACCCAATCGTAGCCAACCGGTGACCATCGATGCTTTCTACGCGACCCTCAAATACTTTCTGACCGAGCGCTTTGACAAGAATATTCTGAACGTCGTGCAGAAGGCGCGCGTCAAACTGGACTTTATGTTGCGTCTATTGTTTGACGATACGCCGATTCCCTTTACGGTCAACGACCCGGACATTGCCTGGCTGTTTGCCAATGGCGTCGTGGACAATGGTGATGGTTATGTGCAAATTCCCGCCCCGTTGTATAGTAAGGCGCTGATTACCGCTTTTCGTCCCCTCAGTAACGGTGAGACGCAAGAATATGTGGTCTCCGCGTATGATACCTTTGCTGAATATGTGTCGCCCGCCGGCCTCAACCTGCATGCCCTGCTCACCCGTTACCGTGA
Organism: Caldilineaceae bacterium; assembly: GCA_034437715.1. Lineage (GTDB taxonomy): Bacteria > Chloroflexota > Anaerolineae > Caldilineales > Caldilineaceae > JAHBVH01. Next base: position 132 of record DAOTTR010000198.1, on the reverse strand, counting down.
CTATGTCCAGCGTCGCGGCTTTCGCGCCTTTAACCCTGAACAATTGAAAGAGGGGGCTTGGCACTATTCGCTCGATGGTTTCATCCACTTTTTTATCCAGCAACTGGGCGGCGATACGTTGGTCGAAGTGCC